>JALWLW010000109.1 GCA_027081065.1 Campylobacteraceae bacterium | reverse complement strand
GCGAAGCTCTGAACAACGGCGATATGGTAGCACTCTTTCCTGAGGGACACTTAACAAGAAATGGTCACATAGGAAAGTTTCAAAAAGGTTTTGAACTAGCAGTAGCAGAGGTAGAAAACGCTGTCATTGTTCCTTTTTACTTGCGTGGTCTTTGGGAGGGTAAATTCTCCAATGCGGAAGCAAAAGTAAAAGCCAGAGCTTTAAGCGATGTGAGCGTAAGTTTTGGAAAACCGATGTTTATTAAAAGTAAAGGGGTTGAGGTAAAAGAGCAGGTGACCAGACTCTCTGTGGCATCATGGAAAGCGTACATTGCACGTTTAAATACCCTTCCAAAAACATGGATAAAAGAGGCAAAAGAGGTAGGAAGCAAACTCTCCATCGCTGACTCTACAGGAGTTGAACTTTCGGGCTACAAGTTTATAACGGCTGTCTTTTTAATGCGTAAAAAGTTTAAAAAACTTTTGGGTAACAATCAAAATGTAGGGCTAATCGTCCCCACTTCAGCAGGAGGAAGCATTGCAAATATGGCAACCTTGACATTAGGAAAGACCATTGTCAACCTAAACTATTCAGCAGGAACACAGAGTCTAAAACACGCCATACTCTTGGCTGAGATAAAACAGATAATTACCTCTAAACAGTTTATGACCAAGCTAAAAGCCAAAGGGTTTGACCTAGAAGAGGCCTTAGATGGGGTAGAGATTTTGTACCTAGAAGAGATTAAAACAACCATCAGTAAAGTAGAGAGTTTAGCGATGTTTGCACAAGCCAAACTTCTACCTGCTTGGGTACTAAGTGCCTTATATGTGAAAAAAGTGAAGATGAGCGATACTGCTGCTATTCTTTTCTCGAGTGGTTCAGAGGGCATTCCAAAAGGGATAGAGCTGAGTCATCAGAACATTTTGGGGAATATTAAAGAGTTTATTAACGTCATTAACCCTAAAGAGTCGGATGTGATGTTGGGAACGCTTCCTATTTTCCACTCCTTTGGTATTACGGTGACTACCTTTGCTCCACTTATTGAGGGCATACCTGTGGTTTGTCACCCAGACCCAACTGATGGAATGGGAATTGCGAAGATGTCTCACAAATATAAAGCAACCTTCTTGTTTGCAACGGCGACTTTCTTTAGACTCTACGCACGAAACAAAAAGATTCACCCAAAAATGTTTGAACATTTACGTATGACTATTGCAGGAGCAGAGAAGCTACCAAAAGAGATAGCCAAACTCTTTAAAGAGCGTTTTGGAAAAGAGATTTGGGAGGGGTACGGTGCAACAGAGACAGCACCAGCAGCCTCTTGTAATGTTCATGATGGGATTGTGCCTGAGAGTTACCATGTACAAGTGGGAGCAAAAGCAGGAACCATTGGTATGCCTCTTCCTGGAACGGCGATTATGATTGTTGACCCAGAGAGTTTTGAAGAGCTAGAACGAGGTGAAGATGGAATGATACTCATCGGTGGTGTTCAAGTAATGAAAGGCTACCTGCACAACGAAGCCAAAACCCAAGAGGTAATTAAAAACAAAGATGGCATTCGTTGGTACATCACAGGAGACAAAGGACACCTTGATGAGGATGGTTTTTTGACTATTATTGATCGTTACAGCCGTTTTGCCAAAATTGGTGGAGAGATGATAAGCCTTGGTTTAGTAGAGCTTGAACTAAACAAAGTTATGGGTGAAAACGATAACTTTGCCATAACAGCCGTTCCCGATGAGAAAAAAGGTGAAAAGATAGTACTTCTTTTAGAGGGAGAAAAAGAGATAGATACCCTAAAAGAGGAGATAAAAGCCTTAGGTCTAAACCCACTTTTTGTGCCAAGCAACTACTTTAAGGTAGATGAGGTTCCAAAACTAGGAACAGGAAAAGCTGATTTTAAAGGGGCTAAGAAGATGGCTTTGGAGTTAACTCATAGATAAAAAATGTTACTATTTAACGCACTAAAATATCTGTTTTTTTTGAATTAAAAAAGATAATTTTAAAAATGATTCACTTAAGGGATTTTTTTACACAAGTGATGGTTCTATGGCTGTTTAGAAGAAGTAGAATAGAATTTTTATGTAGTTTTTATGTCTGAGAAAATTCATTAAATTGATGTACTTTGATGAAAGGATGTAAAAAATTAATATTTAAAAACATCTTTAGAAAAAAAACGTTGATTGGCTTTTAAAATAGGAAGCATTTTTAGAGGACATCACTTTATTTTAAGAAAAATAGTGTTAACATACTGTCACATGCAATTTAAAGCTTTGATTGTAATGAACATTATCTCTTTGGCATTTTTAAAATTTTTATTTTATGAATGTAAGCCCAAAGGAGTGAGGTTAACTTACTAATTTTAAGTTTTTGCAAAAATTTTACGAAGGAGTAAACATGAAAAAACAAATCATGTCAATCGCAGCAGCTGCTGCAATACTAACAACAGGCGCTTCTGCCTTTAATACAAACACCGAAGGAAATATCGTTGCAACGCCAACAGTATTGGGAGACTATGCTTTTGTAGTTGCTGATAATGTTAAGGGGTCTACACTTGCTGATTTAGCAATTGATGCTACAATTAAGCATGGTGATGCTTTAATCTATCCATACTTTACACAAGAAGATGGTTGGTCAAGTGAGCTTTACGTACGTAATGATAGTGACAATGGTATTGTTGCTAAAGTAGCACTTTATTCTGGAGATAGTTCAGAAGAGGTAAAAGATTTTAACATTTATCTTTCGGCTAACGATGTTTTCACATTTAAAATTTCTGGTGATACAATTGAGTTAAATGAAGATTCAGTTGTAACTTCTGCTCCTCTTCCACAAGATAATAATACTGCTGGTGAGCATGATAAAACACAAGTTTTATTTGGAGATGCAAACCCAGTAACTATTCCATTTACAGAAGCTAAATCTGGTTATGCTGTTATTTATGCTATGGCTGAAACTAACTCAAGTTTAGAAGCTAATTTAGCTGACAGACACCATAATCATGTTGAAATGTTTGGTGAATATCGTGAACTACTTGACCTTAAGAGAGCTGCATGGAGAGATGGGTTTGGACCAGGAAGTATCGCTAACTTTGAAAATGGTACTTATAAAAATGGTATTACAGCACCTATCTTAAAAGATACATTTGATACAGGTCGTTATGCATGGCAAGATCCAACTGCTAGTCTTACAGGTTCTATTCGTGTTATGCATGAGTCTGATGCAAATTCTGCTAGAGATATGATTTTAGATGCAACACCAATAACAAACTTTACTGATGGAAACATTATGGCTTGGACAGAGGGTGAAACAGCAAGTTTAGCAGATAGAAGACTTGATCAAAATACTACTACTATTACTATAGCAGATTATCAAGCAAATGGAACTGCTGCAGCTGGTAAGATACATGCAGATGCTACTGCATTTACAACAAATGGATTCTACTACAAGTTTAACAATGCTGCTGGTGGACATGTTGCAAATAACTTGATTATTACTCAACCATTAAAAAGAGTATTGATTCAATTAGGTAACCTTGACAATTTATGGACTGGTCCTGCTGCATCTTCAACATTTAAAACAGGTTTAGAGTATTCATTTACTATTGATTGTGCTTTCTGGGATCACAAAGAGAATAAATTTGTTGGTGGAGGATCTGGATTAATTACATCTCCATTTAATGGTGCTGCTGGTACACCAGCTATCCATGAAGTTGAAGTATTAGGAAACACTGATCTTGAAAAAGGTACTCTTCTTGGTGGAACTTATGATTCAATCGCAGGTTATGCTGCGTGTGGACTTGGAACAGCTGCTCCAGCAATTGTTACTGAGATGATAGGTTCAGATGTAGGTGGAACAGCTCTTACTAACTGGACTTATACAACTGAACAATAAGGAAATATAATATGAAAAAATTTCTTACATTATCTGCAATCGTTTTAATGATTGCAGCATTTACAGGATGTGGTGATAGTACCTCATCAACTGATAGTACAACAACTGATACAACAACTGATACAACAACTGATACAACAACTGATACAACAACTGATACAACAACTGATACAACAACTGATACAGAGGAAAGTACTGTTGAAGCTGGTAGTTTATTGCCTCCTACTACTACAGGCTCTTAGTGTTAAATAACGGAGAGTTTGAAAAGACTCTCCGTTATTTCTTTTCTTAAAATTTCTTTTTTATCTCAATTTTAGATTTTTTCTTTAATTCATTAATTTTTTCAGTAACCCAGGCTAATTTCTTTTTATATGTTAGAATAAAACGTATATTTTTGTCTAGTTCTTCTCTACTTGGAGCTTTACTAACAGTTCCTTTATTTACACAATAGATTAACCTATAAGTATTATCTGGCATTTCAATAGCATTTTTAGTATAAGCTCCTTTCTTTAGTGAAAATAGTTTTATTGTAAAAGGTGTTGTAGGTAAACCAAATTTATATTCTCTTTTGATATAGGTGTCTTTTTTTTCTTTTGTATATTTTTTTGCGAATGATAAAAAGGTTTCTTTCTTTTCAGACTCTTTCACATCTTTCATTATTTTCAAAATTTTTTCTATATCATTTTTTGAAGTAAGAGTAAGGACTATGGTATCAACAAAAGGAAGGTATTTAAAGTTTTTTTTGCGTTGTTTATAGTATAGGTTAACTTCCTCATCGGTTATATCATTTTTAACTAATGATTCTGATAAACGGTCAATAACTGTTAATCCTAAAACCATACGATAGTCTTTATCTGTAAATTTTTTACCTTTTGCTTTTAGCTTTTCTCCATAAGCTTTGACTTCTAAGTTAAGTGCTTTATCATGAAAAAGCTTTTGCTTGGAAGCATATTGAACTAAAAGTTCAGCATTAATAATATCATCTATTTTATTATTTTTGTTATTAGCCGTCATCTTTTGAAAACTTTTATCAAAGTAACTTTCCCAAATCTCATGACCATTCACTATGACTAAAAGTGTATCTTTCTTTTCTATACTTTTGGGTGCAGAGGGGTTAATTGTTTCATTTGCAGGAAGTATATTTGTACTACTTAAAATGGTGATTAAAGAGAGGGCTATATATTGTTTTTTCATGTTAATCCTTTATATTATTTAATAATTATAACAGAAAAAAAATAGTAATCTTTGCTATAATCCATAAAAAATATGGAGAAAATTATGGTAATCACAAAAAGAGTTACATTTATAGCAAAAGATGATGAAGCAAGTATAGCAAAGATGAAAGAGCTCCTCTCAGCAATGGTTGCCCCAAGCAAGGCTGAAAAAGGGGTGATTTTTTATGAGATTTTTCAGTATGAGAATAACCCTCGAAAGTTTATGGCATATGAGTCTTGGGAGAGTGAAGATGCTTTAGATGGACATAAAGCATCGGCGCACTATGCTGTTTACAAGTCAAGTTATGAGCCTTACTGTGAGCATAAATACTCTGATGAACTAGAAGTGTTGGGTTAGTCTTGGAAAATTTATGGACAGCCGAGGAGGCGAATAACTACACAAGTGATTTAGAACTGCGTGTCTTCTCTTCAAACTTATTGGGTCGTTCTGATGAGTTGGTACTTCATGGTGGGGGGAATACCTCGGTAAAAACCACCATAGATGGAGAAGATATTCTTCTAGTCAAAGGTTCTGGTTGGGATTTACTTACTATTAAAAAAGAAGGCTTTTCACCTGTGAAGATGTTAACTCTTTTAGAGATGGCAAAACTAGAAGAGCTTAGTGACACGGACATGGTCTCTGGTCAAAAAGAGGCGATGATTGATAAATCTGCTCCAAACCCTTCAGTTGAAGCGATACTTCATGCACTTATTCCTTTTAAAGTGGTTGACCATACCCATGCCGATGCAGTGGTGACCATCTCAAACTCTGTCAATGGGGAAGAACACATTGCAAAACTTTTTCCTAACTTTTTGATTGTTCCTTATATTATGCCTGGGTTTATTTTGGCTCATGAGATTTACAAGATGACGCGTGATTTTGATTGGGATGCTTGTGAGGGGATTATTTTGCACAATCATGGGATTTTTACCTTTGATGACGATGCTAAAAGCTCTTACGATAAGATGATTGAAGCTGTCTCTAAAGCAGAGGATTTTTTGAAAGAGAATGCTGAGGTTGTGTTTGGTGATACTGAACCTACGGGTTCATTAGATATAAATAGATTACAAGCGTTGTTAAATGAAGCAAAGGGTTATGAGGTAGAGATTAAAGTCAATCAAACGCCTTTAGCTATACATTATGCTTCACAAGAACATTTGTACATGAAAGCAACACGTGGGGTTTTGACACCTGAGCATATCATTAGGACTAAGCGTGTCCCTTTGGTAATCAATGAAAATTTAGAAGAGGCTTTTGCTAAATATTTGGCAGATTATAAAAACTATTTTGAAACCTACGCTTCTGATGAAATTATGCTAAACCCTGCACCAAATTATGCTGTGGTTAAAAACTTTGGGGTGCTTCTTTTTGGAAAGAGTGAGAAAGAGGTGAATGTGATGAATGACATTGTCGAGCATACCATGATGGCTGTACTTCGTGCTGACAAGCTTGGTGGGTATGAGAGCATCTCTCTTAAGGACTCTTTTGAGATGGAGTATTGGGAACTAGAACAGGCAAAGTTGAAGTAATAATTGTGCTGTAGGTTCGATTGTATCGAACATTATATTGAATAAGGATTTTATATGCACTACTTAATGGCAATAGATGCAGGAACAGGTTCCGTTCGTGCTGTAATTTTTGATACAGAGGGAAATCAAATAGCTGTAGCACAAGAGGAGTGGACACACCTTGAAGAGGAGGGTGTACCTAACTCCATGACTTTTGATACAGATAAGAACTGGGAGATAACAGTTACGTGTATTAAAGAAGCGATAAAACGCTCAGGTGTTAGAAGTGAAGACATCGTCGCAGTCTCTGCTACTTCCATGCGTGAGGGGATTGTACTTTACGATGCCGAAGGAAATGAGCTTTGGGCTGTGGCAAATGTTGATGCACGTGCAGCTGATGAGGTGAAGTACTTAAAAGAGAACTTTGAGGGAGTAGAAGAGGAGTTTTATGCTCTCTCTGGTCAAACCTTTGCTTTGGGTGCATTGCCTAGAATATTATGGCTTAAAAATAATAAGCCTAAAGTCTATGAACAAGTAGCCAATATCTCTATGATAGGCGACTGGATTTTAGCAAAACTCTCAGGTGTCATTGCTACTGATCCAAGTAATGGTGGGACAACGGGGATATTTTCTCTAAAAGAGCGTAACTGGGTTAGCAGTATGGCAACCAAAGTTGGCATAAAAGATAATATTTTCCCTCCTGTGCTTGAAGTTGGTACGGTTATGGGAAATGTTCTAAATGAAGCATCTGGACTTTCACCTCACACAAAAGTGGTGATGGGTGGTGGTGACGTTCAGTTAGGTGCTGCTGGACTTGGTGTGACCAAAGAGGGGCAAGTGGCTGTTCTTGGTGGTTCATTTTGGCAACAAGTAGTCAACATAAAGTCAAACGTACAACCCCCTAAAGATATGGGCATACGTGTGAACCCTCATGTGGTTGAAGGCTTGTCTCAAGCAGAGGGCATTACCTTTTTTTCTGGGCTTATTATGCGTTGGTTTCGTGATGCCTTTTGCGAGATGGAAAAAGAAGAAGCTAAAAGAAGAGGCATTGATGCCTATACTGTATTAGAAGAGAAAGCTACAACTGTGCCTGTAGGCTCACATGGTATCATGCCTATTTTTTCTGATAGTATGAAATATGGAGAGTGGTATCATGCTTCTCCGTCGTTTATAAACCTCTCCATAGACCCTGAAGTTTGTAATAGAGCTTCAATGTTTAGAAGTCTTCAAGAGAATGCATGTGTGGTCTCAAATATTAATTTAAAAAAAATAGAAGCCTTTAGTAACATAAAGGTTGAAGAGATTGTATTTGCAGGTGGAGCAAGTAAGGGGAAGCTTTGGTGTCAAATATTGGCTGATGTCACAGGGTGTAGGGTTAAAGTTCCTAAAGTAAAAGAAGCAACTGCTCTTGGTGCTGCAATGGCTGCTGGGGTGGGAGTTGGACTTTATGCTTCTTTAGAAGAGGTGGCTGGTGCATGGGTTGTTTGGGATTTAGAGTATCAACCCAATAGTTTAAATTTTGCTAAGTATAATGCCATTGAAGAGAAATGGTCTGACGTTTATGAGAGTCAGTTAACACTTGTGAAGAGAGGGTTAACGACATCTATGTGGAAAGCACCAGGATTATAATTTAAGGAATAGAATATGTATTTATTTACTAGTGAAGTAGTCGCACCAGGGCATCCTGATAAGTGTGCAGATATTATTGCTGATACCATTGTTGATCGATTAATTATGGGAGATAGCAAATCGCGAGTGGCTTCAGAAGTTTTTGTGGCTGGTAAACATGTGGTTATTGGTGGAGAAGTCACTTCACATACAAAGATGAGTAAAGAGGATTACACAGCGTTGGTAAAAGAGACGCTTATTAAGATAGGGTATGATGGAAATAAACATTTTACGCGTGAAGAGTCTCTTTATCCTGAAGATGTTGAAGTGCAAGTTTTGTTAAATGAACAGTCACCAGACATTAACCAAGGGGTTGACCAAGAAGATGGTGAGACAGGTGCTGGGGATCAGGGGATTATGTTTGGTTATGCAGATTGTGAAACGAAAAACTATATGCCCTCAGCCATTACTTATGCACGTATGTTAATGGAAAAAGTGTATGCCTATGCAAAAGCCAACCCTCATGAGTTGGGTGTTGATATTAAAACGCAAGTGACCATGGATTATGGGGTTAAAGATAATTTTGAATCATCTCAACCACAAAAAATTCATACCATTGTGGTTTCTGCCCCTTGTGTATTGAGTATGAGTATTGAGCGTGTTAGAGAACTAATTCAAACATTGATTGATGATACAGGACTTCCAAGTGATTTGTATAATAAAGAAGATTGTATTGTTCATATTAATCCAACAGGGAAATATGTCTCACACTCTCCTTTACATGACTCTGGATTAACAGGTCGTAAGCTTATTGTTGACTCTTTTGGTGGGTACTCACCTATTGGAGGAGGAGCACAGTCATCAAAAGATTACACCAAAGTAGACCGTTCAGGACTTTATGCTGCACGTTACATTGCAAAGCATATTGTAGCTGCTAAATTGGCTAAGAAATGTGTGGTACAGATTTCTTATGCCATTGGGGTAGCTAGACCAACATCGGTAGCTGTAGATACTTATGGTACAGCTGTAGAGGGGATAGATGATGATAAACTCTCAACTTTTGTCATGGAAACTTTTCCTCTAACACCTAACTGGATTACACAAAAGTTTGCTCTGGATAAACCTTCAGAAGAGACATTTTTATATGCTGATGTTGCTGCACGTGGACAGGTAGGGCAGAGTGATTACCCTTGGGAAAAATTAGATGAGGTTGAGCTTTTTGAGCGTTTAGTCTAAAGATAATTATGCTAAATAGATTGAAACCAAAATCGGAGCTTACGCGTAATATTTTAACATTAATGAGTGGGACAACGATTGCACAGGCTATTCCTTTGCTAATAAGTCCTCTACTTACGCGTTTGTATAGTCCTGAAGATTTTGGACTTTTTGCTATTTTTGTGAGTATTGTGAGTATTATGGCAGTGATTGTGACAGGACGATATGACTTAGCTATTATATTACCTAAGTTAGATAGTCATGGGTTTCAATTACTTAGTTTATCGTTATTTATTGCGTTGTCTGTTTCCTTTGTTTATTTATTAGGCATGAGTAGTTTAAATTTTTTTTACACTTTTGATGTCATTTATTATCTGATACCTTTTGTTGTACTGTTTATTGGATTTAATAATGCTTTTGATAGATATAATAATAAAACAAAAAATTATAAAGTTATGTCTTATCAAAGGGTTATTAAGACAACGATTGAATCGTTGGTTAATATTTTTTTTAGTTTGTTTTTTCATCTTAAAACAGGTCTTATTTGGGGCTTTGTTTTAGGTTATTTTGTCTCTAGTTTAAGTATGGTTTATATTAATTTTAAGTTTTTTAAAATAAAAAAGTTTTATCCATCAGCAGAGAAAATGAATATATTGGCACGACGATATATTAATTTTCCGAAATATAATATGCCACATGGGTTGCTGAATACTATTTCGGCCAATACAGCGATATTTTTAATTCCTATGTTTTATGGTAATGCAACTTTGGGTTTGTATGCTTTTGGGTTAAAGATTATACAAGCACCATTGGGGTTGCTCTCTTCTTCTATTTTTAATGTTTTAGGGCAAAAAATGGCAGAGGAGTATGCAAAAGCAAATGAAATTAGAGGTATATTTCTTTTAAGTCTTAAAAAATTAACGTTTGTTGCTTTGATGATGTTACCTTTGTTTGTTTTTATAAAAGAGATTTTCTCATTTGTCTTTGGTGAAGAATGGAGAGATGCAGGTCTATTTATTCAAATATTATCTCCATGGATTTTATTAATTTTTATTAGTTCTCCTTTTGCTACTTTACCTCAAATCTTTAACCAACAGAAAAAAGCACTTATTATTGAGATAATAAGTTTTATTTTAAAAAGTATGGTCTTGGTTTTGGGAGGACTATTTTTAAGTATTGAGGGTACTTTAGTTGGATTAATGTTGATTAGTGTATTGATTATAAGTTATAATCTTATTTGGTATTTTGGTTTAGTAAGATATCCGAAGAAGGATGAGAATGAATAATAGTAAAATTGCTATAAGAAGTATAACTTATACGATTGATTTAAATAGAATCCAAGGGGCATCATATTTATCTTTTGTAGCAACGAATATTAAAAAGATTAAAGAGAAATTTCGCTCTCAAAATATAGATATACGAACCATAAGATTTAATATTATTGCTTTAGAAAACCTTGATGATTTTAATAAAAATACTTTTTTTACTATTTTAAAAAAGCTTTCAACTTTCTCTTCTGATTTAGGTTTACGATGGTTCAATATCTCATTTAACCTTATAGACCAATCAACAACAACTGTTGACTTGATGTGTGATATAAGTTTGAAAATTTTGAAAAAGTTTGAAAACTCATTTATTAACCTTATTGTTGCAAAATCGTATATTAACAACTATGCTGTGCTTAAATCGGCTGATTTAATTAAGCAAGTTTCAACATTAAGTCTTAGTGGAATAGATAATTTTAGAGTGGGCATCTCTTTAAATATTGAAGCCAATACACCTTTTTTCCCTTTTTCTTACTCTAATAGCAATGATAGCTTTTCGATTGCTATAGAATCTACGCAAAAAGTTCTTGATATTATTGAAAATGATTTTACGGGAGATTATGTAAGTTTAAAAGAGCGTATTATCTTAGGAATGTCGCATGATTTATTATTGATTGAAGCGATGGCTAAAGAGATAGTTGTAGAGTGTGATATTAAATATCATGGGCAAGATATCTCTTTATCTCCTTATCCCAATGAAGATATTAGTGTGATTGAAATTTTAAACTTATTGGGATTAGATAATTTTGGCTCTAATGGAACACAGTTTTTAACGGCATATTTGACATCTATTTTAAAAGAAATATTAAAAAAACTAGAGATTAAAGCCATAGGTTTTAATGGAGTTATGTACTCATTATTAGAAGATAAGTTAATGTGTAAGTCTCATAATGAAAAAAAATTTTCTATTGATTCAATTATTTTATATTCGACTGTTTGTGGTTGTGGGCTAGACATGGTGCCTTTACCTGGAGATGTTTTACGTGAGGAGGTAGCATCTATGATATTGGATGTCGCCACAACTTCAATTAAATTAAATAAACCATTGGGTGTAAGAGTTTTACCTATCATGAATAAAGTAAAAGATGATTTCACCGAATTGAAACTTGATTTTTTGACCAATACAAGAATCCCTGAAGTTAAACATATTCATATTGATAAAAGTATATTTAAAATTAACAAATTTTTTGTAAAAGCATAAAGGAGTAAGGCTAATGGCAGGTATTTTTGGTGGAGTTGGGTTAGAGGAGTATCAATTTGAAAAAGAAGATGGTTTAGCTTATGAAGCTTTATTATTTAACAATATTAGCTATGGTCGTAAATATATTGATAAGTTTGAGAATGAGAGATTTATTATTGAAAATGATAGTTATGTTTGTATGTTTGAAGGATTTTTATTTGATATTAAAGGTTTTAATACACAAAAAGATTTTTTTGAAGGAAAATTATCTTTTGCCAATGTTAAGAAAATTATTAGTGAGCTAGATGGTGTTTTTTCACTTTTTATCTATTTTAAGAAAGAAGAAAAATTTTTTTTAGCTACTGACCATTTGGCAGCAGTCAAAATATTTTACACACAGATAGACAACCAATTTATATTTTCATCTGATTTATTTGATATTACAAATTATTATAAGTCCAATCAAAAAGAGATTACAATTGATAGAGATGCCATTTATTTCTTTTTAGGTTTTGGAAGTGTAGCATTGGATAAAACTTTATTTAAAAATATATTAAAATTAGAACCATCTACTTATTTAGAGTATGATGTCAAAACAGATGTTTATGAAGTTTATAAGTATGGCTTTTTGGATTTTAGTAAAAATAATTGTTTGACTGAGCATGAAATAATTGATACCTATGAAACATTGATTTCTAAAGCGATGAACCGAATCATTGAGTTAAATAAACGATATGGGTTAGAAAACTTAGCAGCTTTATCGGGGGGATTAGATTCTAAGTCAATGGTAGTTGCTATGAATCAAGGAGCGATTGACAAGCTTACAACATTTACTTTTGCAGAGTATAACTCTGCTGATCAGAAGATTGCACAAAGCGTCGCATCAAAGTTAGGCTTGTTACATAATTTTATAGCTTTAGATAATGGGAACTGCTTAAAGTATAATTTTGAAAAATCTATTCGTCTTTCAAATGGAATGGTTGCATTGCATACGATATTGCATGGTTACAATTCATTTGTGAATTTAAATACGAAACAATTTGGTATTCTTTTGACAGGACAGATAGGAGATGCTATTTTTGGGTCTCATTTTATTGGTACACAAACGCTTAAAGCTTATATTGCTAGTAAGTCACATTATGGTACTGTTCCAGATTTTCTTTATGACAAAATAGGTTTTATGGATGCTTTGTTAGAGGAGTACAGTCACAATAACAGTGAAGCATACATTTATGAAGGACGTATATCTAATGGGACGATGTATGGAGATATCTCTCTTAGAAATGCCATTGACCCTTTAACTCCTTTTTACAGTAAAGCGTTGTTAAATTTTACATTAACTGTACCTGAAAAATATAGAATGGATGAAGATATTTATATTAAGTGGTTAAAAAAATATCATCCTCAGGTATTAGAGTTTGATTGGGATAAGTGTGCATGTAAGCCAAAGAGTAAGTTTAGTGTGCAAATTTTTAAATATTTACATACAGTTTATAATGCGATTAAAAAAAGAGTTAAAATGAAATATGATGGTATGAACCCATTTGATATATGGTATAGAGACAATCCAAGTATTCTTGAAAATCTTGATAATAAGTTTAATCTGAACATAGAGGTTATGAACTTTGATGAAGAATTAAAAGCTGATGTAATTAAATTATATAACAGTGATGTTGACCGATATAAACGTAATAAGTTTGTGGTTATTACTTTGTTATTATCTTTACAATTACATTTAAATAAGAGCAATAATGTCTAAGTATCTACATGTTTTTAGTGATGCTCCTTATACGCATAAGTTTATTCGATTTATTAAAGAATATTTTTCTGAAGATGAACATGTTTTTATTATTATGTATAGTAATGAGGAAAGTAAATTTTTAGCGTTTTATCAGTCACAAGAGAATTGTTTAGTGACTCAAGATAAAAATATTTACTTTAATTTTAAACACTATTTTCAAGAAGCAAATAAAGTTTTGATACATCAATTAACCCAACCTACTTTAATGTTAAGCCTTTTGATTTTTTATAGAGATGCATTTCAAAAAATGACTTGGATTATTTGGGGAGGAGATGTCTATTTTTATAAATATAAATCTAACTCATTAAAGGACAATATTCTAGAGCGATTACGTAAAGTAACCATTGCTAAGATACCTATTATTGTCTCTTATATTAAAGGAGATTATGATAAAGTTGTTGAAGTATATCAGAGTAAAGCTCAGTATATTAAGGCAAAGTATCCTAGCCCTATAGATTTTTCGTTAATTCGTAACTTACCTTTATTGGAAAAGAAAAGTGATTTGATTACCATTATGGTAGGAAACTCAGCAGATTCATCAAATGAACATATAAGTGCTTTTAAATTATTAGAACAATATAAAGATGAAAATATTAAAGTTGTTACGGTTTTGTCTTATGGTGGTAATGAGGCGTATGTAAAAAAAGTTTTGGCAAAAGGGCAAGAGATTTTTGCTGATAAGTTTGAAGCAATACTTGATTATATGGATTTTGATGCCTATTTAAACCTTATTAATAATAGTGATGTGTGTTTGTTTAATCATAAGAGACAACAAGGTTTAGGAAATCAAGTCATTTTTTTAGCGTTACAAAAAAAGCTTTATATTAGTAATACGACTACGCCTTTTGAGTATTATAAAGATATGGACATTGATGTTTTCGCAACGGAGGATATTGTTAATATGAATTTTCAAGATTTTATCTTTTTAAGTAAAGAAGCCAAAGAGAAGAATAGAGTAGTGATTTTAAATGATATTGATGAACAAGTGGTGAAAAAAGAGTGGGAGGAGGTGTTTAGATGAAAGGCATAATTTTAGCAGGAGGTAGTGGGACAAGGTTGTATCCTATTACTAAAAGTATTAGTAAGCAACTTTTACCCATTTATGATAAACCAATGATTTATTACCCTTTATCAGTTTTAATGTTAGCAGGAATTAAAGAGATTTTAATTATTTCTACACCTGAAGACACAGTTAAATTTGAAGAACTCTTAGGCGATGGAAGTGATTGGGGAATCACCTTAGAGTATAAAGTACAACCCTCTCCAGATGGCTTAGCACAAGCTTTTATTTTGGGTGAAACTTTTATTGGAGATGATAATGTATGTCTTATTTTAGGAGATAATATATTTTATGGTCATGGGTTTACACCTTTACTAAAAGAGGCTGCCAATTTAGAAGAGGGGGCTAAAGTATTTGGATATCAAGTAAAAGACCCTGAGCGTTTTGGTGTTGTGGAGTTTGATGAAGAGATGAATGCCATTAGTATTGAAGAAAAACCTAAAAAAGCAAAATCAAATTTTGCTGTTACAGGACTTTATTTTTATGATAATAGTGTGATTGAAATAGCTAAAAATGTGAAACCTTCACATCGTGGTGAACTTGAAATAACTTCAATAAATGAAGAGTATCTAAAAAGAAATAAGTTAAAAGTAGAACTTTTAGGTCGAGGGTTTGCTTGGCTTGATACAGGGACTCATGACAGTTTAATTGAGGCTGGATTATTTGTTCAAACCATTGAACATAGACAGGGTTACAAGATAGCTTGTCTTGAAGAGATAGCTTATAATCAAGCTTGGATTGATAAAGCACAAGTATTAAAAGTAGCTAAGCCTTTAAGTAAAAATGGATATGGAAAATATTTACAAGAGTTGGTTAAAGATGACTAATATTTTGCTAACTGGCTGTGCAGGATTTATAGGCTCAAATTTTGTTCCTTATTTTTTAAATAAATATGAAAAGTATAATTTGATTAATTTAGATCTATTAACTTATGCTGGTAATTTAGAGAATTTAAAAGAGGTTGAAAAGAGTTCACGATATAAATTTATTAAAGGTGATATTTGTAATCGTGAATTGGTGGAGTTTATCTTTAAAGAGTATGACATTCAAGGGGTTATTCACTTTGCTGCAGAATCTCATGTAGATAATTCGATTAAGAATCCAAATGTATTTATGCAGACCAATGTTAATGGCACATTTACTTTAGTTGATGTTGCTCAAAAATATTGGATGCAGAAACCATTTCGGTATAAAGAAGCTTATAGGGGATGTCGGTTTCATCATATTTCAACAGATGAGGTCTATGGTACATTAAATGAGACGGACCTTTTTACAGAAGAGACCCCTTATGCACCTAATTCTCCTTATAGTGCGAGTAAAGCCTCTTCTGACATGATTATACGAGCCTATCATGAGACATTTGGGCTTAATACAGTAATTACAAATTGTTCCAATAATTATGGGCCAAAACAGCATGATGAAAAATTAATACCAACTATTATTAGAAAAGCGTTAAGTTTTGAGCCGATTCCTATTTATGGTGATGGTAAAAATATTCGTGATTGGCTTTATGTACTAGATCACTGTAAAGGTATTGACTTGGTATATCATAGAGGTAAAGTAGCCAATACCTATAATATAGGAGGGCGAAATGAGAGAACAAATTTAGAGATTGTTAATACTATTTGTTCGATTTTAGATGAAAAAGTACCTCATGAGAAATCTTATAAAGAATTGATTTCATTTGTAGAAGATAGAGCTGGGCATGATAGGCGTTATGCTATTGATGCGAATAAAATTGAAACTGAGTTGGGATGGAGTGCTGATGAAGATTTTAATTCAGGTATTCTTAAAACAGTTGAATGGTACTTAGGTCAATACCAATGATTGTAGGAAATGGTTTGTTAGCGAGGCGATTTAAAGCTTATGCTACGCATAGTAATGTTGTGATTTTTGCATCAGGGGTTTCCAACTCAAATGAGACAAATCAAGCTAATTTTTTAAGAGAAGAGAAAAAGTTAAAAACGATATTGAGTCAGAGTATAGATCAAATAATTGTTTACTTTAGCAGTTGTGATGTTATTTATGCGAAAACGTTAAATAAGGCTTATTATTTTCATAAACTGAAGATGGAGTCCTTAGTTAAGGAACATGCAAAATTTTATTATATTTTTAGATTACCTCAAGTTATAGGTGTTTCCAATAATAAAAATGCATTGATTAATTTTTTTATAATCTCTATTTTGGAGAATAGAGAACTTGACATATGGGAAAATGCTTATAAAAATCTTATTGATATTGATGATATTTATACTATTGTAGATTATTATATTAGACAAAAGATAGAGTTAAATAGTATTGTAAATGTTATTAATCCAAATTTATATTCTGTTGTAGAAATAGTTGAAACTATTGAAAAACTTTTAAATAAAAAAGCAAAACAGAAGCGAATAGCCCGTGGATTTAAGCCAGAATATGAACAGAATAATAATATAAGTAGATTGAATATTGATTTCAACAATAACTATCTTGAAAAAGCAATTCAAAAATGTGTCGTAGTAGATGATAAATAAAAACAGACTATTATTTTCTTTAGCAATATTATCTAGCACAGGTATGCTTTTTACCTATTTAATAGCTATTAACCTTATGACCATTCCTTTAATTATTTTACTAAGTGTCATACTTTCTCTTTATTTTGTATTAAATAAAAAGTTAATTTTATTTGAACCTTTTACCCTTTTTACGATGTACTTTTATACGGTGATTATAGGAATATATTACCTTTATGGCAGTCAGTTTGAGCATAGTATTTTCATAAATTATCAAAGTTTTTCTATGGACTTGATTGAGTTGTTAAACATAACAATTATTTATATTATGGTGAGTTATATTTTTGCTTATTTAGGTTATGTTACTGTGAAAAAAGATTTCAAGGTAGCGATTAATTTAGAGAATGATGGCGTATCACTCCAAATAGTTAGTGTAATTATTCCTATTTTTATGGCTATGGCACTTTTAAATTTTATGTACAATATTATGACACTAGGAGGGGGAAGCCTTTCTGGTTATATGTCCCATGTCTCTAGTAGTGATATGTTATTAAAGGAGAGTGGTGGAACAACGGTAGGCTATCTTTTGGGTTATATGGCAGGATATTTATGGTTGTATAAGATATTAAAAACAAAAAGTAAAATAGGTCTTTTTTTCATAGCTTATGTTGTGGTAACTATTATTATGAAAGCCAGTACAGGAAGAATTTTTGGAACATTGGCATATCTCCTTTCATATGTAGTAATCTATTATTTTGTAAGAATAGAGGTAGAATCGAAAAAACATAAAAAATATTTTTTAGGCTTATTTGGGCTGGTACTTAGTGGTTTATTTTTTTATTTTTTTAGATTGGTTTCAAGTATCAATGTTTCAGGTGAAATTGATGCTGACTTTATTACAAAAATTTTAGAGTATTTGAATTTTGATATGATTATGTATTATGCAGCAGATAAAGGGAATATTCCTAATGTTGCTGTATTGATGAAAATTATTGACAGTTGGGGAGATGATATACCTTTTTTATATGGAGAATCATTAATTACATGGATATATGGTATTATCCCTTCAGGATTGAGACCTCAGGGGTATCAGCCCAGTGTCATTCTGAAAGAAGTTTGGTACTCTCATGCCCCTGGAGGTAATTTACCTCCAACAGGTATGGGAGAAATGTTTGCTAATTTTTGGTATTTTGGGGCTGTTTTTGGTATGTATTTGTTTGGTGCATTGGCAGCATTTTTTTATAATTTACTACATAGATTTGCTAACTATTGGTATTTGGTAATGTATGCAAATATTGCAGTAGCATTCATTATGCTTTACCCTAAAGGTGAGTTTGATAATCTTACTTTATGGCATGTTATGCCTATTGGATTCACTTATATATTTATTCTTTTTTTAACAAAAGTATCAAATTTTAGTATAAAAAGAAGAGAGGAGTAGTTTTGAGTCGTGTAGCAAGTCTAGTATTTAACTCATTTATTAATGACAGTCGTGTACTGAAAGAGGGATTGTCTCTTCTTAAGAGTGGCTATGAGGTTGAGATTATCGCTCATCATGACAGAGGTTTAGCAAAAGAGGAGACGCAAAATGGGCTTATGGTTAAACGTCTTGCGTATCTTGATAGAAGTGTAACTAAAAGTAAAGTAGGTAAGCTAAAAGCCTATTTTAACTTTTTACAAGAGAGTGTAGACTACTGTAAAGCATTTGATATTTTACATTGTAATGATATCAATATGCTACCCATCGCAGTTATTATTAAAAAATACTATAACAAAGATGTAAAAATAGTTTATGATGCCCATGAGTATGAGACTGAGACCTACGCACTACATGGTTTACAAAAGCGTATTACTCAATTAAGTGAAAAATTTTTAATTAAATATGCTGATAAAGTCATTACGGTGAGTGACTCCATTGCCAATGCTTATGTAGAGTTGTATGAGATTGAAAAACCAGCATTGGTTCTTAATACGCCTTTTTTAAAAGAAGTTCAAAAGCAAGATAGATTTAGAGAGGCATTTGGAATAGAGGGGAAGAACATTTTTCTTTATCAAGGGAGTTTGGGGTTAAATCGAGGGATTGAACTTCTTGTTGAAGTTTTTAAAGCGCTTGATAATAAAAGTGTCATCGTATTTATGGGATATGGAGCTTTAGAAGAACAGATAAAAGAGGCTTCTGCTCTTTGTGAGAATATCTTTTTTCATGAAGCTGTATCTCCTGATGTTCTGTTAGAGTATACGGTGTCAGCAGATTTTGGAATAGCCACTATAGAGGATAGCTGTTTAAGTTATCGTTACTGTTTGCCCAATAAACTATTTGAGTATATTATGGCAGAAGTTCCTGTCATTGTCTCAAATTTACCTGAGATGAGTAAGGTTGTAGAAATGGGTAAAATAGGAGTAGTACTAGAAGAAGAGAGTTTAGAAGGTATTACAGGTGCTATAAAAGAGGCTGTAGCTTTAGATAAAAAAGAGATAAAAGAAAATTTGAGACAAGTAAAAAAGATTTATAATTGGGAAGCGCAAGAGAAAGTACTGTTAAAAGTTTATGGGGATTTAAATGCCTAAAACCATTTGGATTTTCAATGACTATGCAGGGTCGAAGTATCATGGTATGGAGTTTAGAAACTATTATGTAGCCCGTGAATTGGTTAAGATGGGACATAAGGTAACGATTGTAACTGCTTCTTATATGCATCTTTTTAAACAACTCCCAAAGACTGAGGGGAACAAGTATACTTTTGAGATGATAGATGGCATTGAATATATATGGGTAGACGTCCCACACTATACGAGTTCAACAGATAAAAAAAGAGTTTGGAAGTGGTTTGTCTTTGTTAAGAGACTCTATGAATTACCTGTTAAAAAGATGCAAAAACCTGACTATGTTATAGCAAGTCCCATGGCTCCTTTTCTAATTAAACCTGCTCATTATTTTTCAAAAAAATTCAATGCTAAATTGATTTATGAAGTAAAAGATATCTGGCCTCTTTCTTTAATGGAACTTGGGGGTTATGGAAAAAACAATCCTCTTATTTTTTTAATGCAAAAGTTTGCCAATTATGGTTACAAAAATTCCAATAGAACCGTATCTGTTTTAGTCAATGCATATGCTTATATGAAAAGATTTGGTTTAGAAGAGGAAAAGTTTAAATACATTCCCAATGGAATCTCTTTAGATGAAATGGAAAGCCTATCTTCTTTAAATGAAGAGACTAAAGCACTAGTACCTAAAAACAAATTTGTGGTTGGGTATACGGGAACATTAGGCATTGCGAATGCAATGGAGCAATTTATTGAGGCTGCTATTTATTTAAAAGAGTATAAATCTATTGAACTGCTTTTAGTTGGTGAGGGTAAAAATAAAAGAGCCTTGATTGAAAAAGTGCAAGAACTTGGATTAGATAATGTAACATTTATAGATGCCATTCCTAAAGATGAAATACAAAGTATGCTGCAAACATTAGATGTCTGTTTTATTGGATGGCATGATAAAGAGGTCTATGAGTATGGTATTTCAGCCAATAAAATTTTTGATTATATGTATTCGGCTAAGCCAATACTTCATGCATTTAGTGGAAAAGGCGATTTGGTACAAATGGCTCAATGTGGTGTAAGTGTAAAAGCACAAGATAGCAAAGCCATTGCTAAGGGTATAATAGCTTTATATAACAGTTCAGAAGAAGAGAGAAGTAAGATGGGTGAGAATGGAAAAGCATATGTTTTACAACATCATACTTATGAAAATATAGCTAAAGAATTTATAAAAATATTAGAGGAGATATAAGATGTGGAAAGTAGAACTATTTGCACCAAACTATGACCATAGAGAAGGTGAAGCCGTAGCCAAGGTAATAGAAAGCCGTTGGTTAACCATGGGTGAGCGAACAAGAGCGTTTGAGAGCAGTTTTTCTGAGATGTTAGGAGAAGAGGTACACTGTACAGCACTATCAAGTGCTACAGGAGCTTTGCATATCTCTTTGCTTAGTTTAGGAGTAGGGCAGGGTGATGAGGTGATTATTCCTGCTCTCACCTTTGTAGCAGATATCAATGTGGTGCGTATGGTTGGAGCAACTCCTGTTTTGGCAGACTGTACAAGTTTAGAGGATTGGAATATGTCAGCAGAAACCATCGCTAAACAGATTACAGACAAAACAAAAGCAGTAATCATCGTACATTTTGCAGGGTATCCTTGTCAGATGGATGAGATAGTTGAACTCTGTAAAGAGAGAGGTATAGCACTCATAGAGGACGTTGCCCACGCTCCTAAAGCCACCTATAAGGGTCAAAAGTGTGGTACATTTGGAGATTATGGCTGTTTTAGCTTCTTTACAAATAAAAACTTATCGGTAGGTGAGGGTGGAATGATAAGCTCCAAATCCAAAGAGTTAAACCAACAAGCACAATACTACCGAAGCCACGGTATGACCTCATTAACACTAGATAGACACAAAGGAAGAGCCATCACCTATGATATCGCTCAATCAGGCTTAAACTATCGAATAGATGAGATTCGTTCAGCCTTAGGGTTAGTTCAGCTTGATAAACTCCATGATGCAAACCAAAAGAGAAAAGCTTTAGTAGAGCGTTATATTGAAAATCTAAAAGATGTAGAGGGGATTAGCATCCCATTTTTAGAGCTAAAAGATATAGAGTCGGTCTATCACATTTTCCCTATTCTATTAGATAAAGAGATAGATAGAGTAGCGTTTATCGGAAAATTAAAAGAGGAGGGGATTCAATCCTCTATTCACTACCCTGCATTTAAAGATTTTACAGCTTTTAAAGATATTGGATTAAATGATGCTCCTATTGCCCAAGAGATAGCACAAAGAGAATTAACTTTACCTCTTTACCCTACTATGCGTTTGGAAGAAGTAGATTTAGTTTGTACTGTTATACGTAAAATATTAATAGTATAAAATATAATCTAAAATGATGAATATAGATTGTGAATCTTGGGTATAATTTCA
Source organism: Campylobacteraceae bacterium (assembly GCA_027081065.1). Next base: position 14,456 of record JALWLW010000109.1, on the reverse strand, counting down.
ATGATACTAGGGAGTGTATGAATGAATGTGTTGAACCTTATAGGAAGAGAATCTGAACTATTTATAGAAGATATAGAAAATTATAAGAAAAGGCTTTTATCTATTGTAAAAGCTTCTAGCTTTTTAGTTATAGGGGGTGCTGGGTCTATTGGTCAAGCTGTAACTAAAGAGATATTTAAAAGAAATCCTAAAAAGCTTCATGTTGTGGATATTAGTGAAAACAATATGGTTGAGTTGGTACGAGATATACGAAGTTCCTTAGGCTATATAGAGGGTGAGTTTAAAACTTTTGCCTTAGATATTGGTTCAGTAGAATACGATGCTTTTATTGCTTCAGATGGAAAATATGATTATGTTTTAAATCTTTCAGCACTGAAACATGTTAGAAGTGAAAAAGACCCATTTACCTTAATGAGAATGGTTGATGTAAATATTGTTAATACAGAGAAAACTTTAAAACAGGCAATTGTAAATGGTACAAAAAAATATTTTTGTGTTTCAACAGATAAGGCAGCAAATCCTGTAAATATGATGGGTGCTTCCAAGCGAATTATGGAAATGTTTTTAATGCGTAGAAGTTTAGAGATAGATATCTCAACAGCAAGGTTTGCCAATGTGGCTTTTTCTGATGGTTCTTTGCTTCATGGATTTAATCAGCGTATTGAAAAAAGACAGCCTATTGTAGCACCTAAAGATATTCAACGTTATTTTGTTACCCCTAAAGAGTCAGGTGAGTTATGTTTGATGTCTTGTATTTTTGGTGAAAATCGTGATATTTTTTTTCCAAAATTAAGTGAGAAGTTGCATCTTATGACTTTTGCACAGATTGCCATAAAGTATCTTGAAAATTTAGGTTATGAACCTTATCTTTGTCAAACGGAAGATGAAGCAAGAGAACTTGTTACTACTTTACCTAAAGAAGGAAAGTACCCTTGTTTATTTTTTGAAAGTGATACCACGGGTGAAAAAGATTTTGAAAAGTTTTTTACCAATCATGAGACCTTAGATATGGAAAGATTTAACAACCTTGGTATCATAAAAAATGAAGCAATATTTAATGAAGAGTCTCTTAACTTATTTGAAAAAAACATTCAAACATTGAAAGCAGAAGGTAGCTGGAATAAAGAAGATATTGTCTCACTTTTTTTTAAGATGATACCTGATTTTGGACATAAAGAGACAGGTAAATATCTTGATGGGAGAATGTAATGTCGCAACGATTTTTTGACATAGTGTTTACACTAATGGGACTCATAATTATTTTTCCAGTGTTATTAGTAGTAGCATTGATTTTAAAAGCCATAGGAAATAAAGTTTTTTATAGACAAGAACGTGTTGGTTTTGAAGGTAAAATTTTTAAGGTATTAAAATTTACTACCATGCGAGAAAATAGTGAGAATATGGGTGCTGGTACAATTACTTTAAAAAATGATTCTAGAGTATTGCCTATTGGAAGATTTTTGAGAAAAAGTAAATTAAATGAGTTACCACAACTATTAAATATCTTAAAGGGTGATATGAGTATTATTGGACCTCGTCCTCAAGACATTGTAGGATTTGAAGCATTTAATGAAGAAGACCAAAAAATTATTGTTCAAGTAAGACCTGGTCTTTCTGGTGTTGGACCTATATTTTTTAGAGATGAAGATGAAATTATGGATAGAGCAGGGGCAGTAGATAAAAAAGCTTTCTATCAAGATTATATTGCTCCATATAAGGGGAAAATAGAAGCTTGGTATGTAGAAAATAAAAGTATATTTTTATATTTTAAATTAATTCTTATGACATTTTATGTGGTCTTTTGTCCTAAAAATAAAATTAATTATGCTAAAGTTTTTAAAGATTTTCCTGTCCCTCCTAATGGTTTGGCACAATTTTTATGAAAAAGGTGAATGTTCAGAAAATTTTGCTAAAGTAGAAGTGTATTCTTTCCATTGTCCAATATCATGCCAAGACTTTTCTGGAATAGGGAAGACCCCAACTTTCCCTTTTTTATTGGTCTCTTCAATGAGTTGTGTAATATGATAAAATTTATTATCAGGAATATTTTGAATAATATGAGGTTCGAAAATATACATACCTGTGTTGATTTGAAATGTAAATTCAGGTTTCTCTGTCATGGAAATTAAGCTACCACCTTTTTGGGTCTCCATAACACCATAAGGTATTTCAATATGCTTCATGGCTGATACCACTGTGATATCATTCTTATTTTCTTTATGGTATTTATAGATATCATAATAGTCCTCTTCAATAATAATATCACAGTTAGAGACAAACAGTGTTTTGTTGAGTTCTTTTTTTATAAGGTAGAGACTACCTATTGTTCCTAAAGGTTTGTCTTCTGTAAAATAGGTTAATTTACAGAGATTTGATTCTTTTTCTTTTAAATAGTCTTCTATCATTTTAGCTTTATAATTAACAGAAATATAAAAGTTTGATACTTGATGTTTAATGAAGTTGTCAATAATGATTTCAATAATTGGTTTCTCTCCAATAGGAATAAGAGGTTTAGGAATAATATTAGTAATGGGTTTCAGTCGTGTTCCAAATCCTCCTGCCATAATGACAACATCAACATCAATTTTATTAAGTGTTTTCTCTTCAGAAAAGAGTTCATCCCAGTAATAAATCGCTTTTAGGTTATTGTTTTTATCAATTACAGGCATACAAACAATGCGTTCTTTGAGCATATGTTTTTTTATACGTTCAATAGAGGTTTTATCATCAACTACCAGTATATCGTCTCTCATAATATTTTTAATATAAGTTGAATTAATATCTACATTATCAAGAATTGCTCGTCTAATATCACCAATACTTAATAGTCCTATAAATTTTTTGTTATTGATAATTACTAAAAGGTTCATACTACTATTATTCATGATTTTTAAAGCATCAATAATGGTTGTTTCAATATCGATGATATTTTTATATTTTTTATTAATTTTTTCTATCATTTCTTTTCTTTAATTGGTTTCATAAATTCTCTAAAAAATGAAATAAATATCATTAAAATTAATATCGTGACAAATGCCACAATAACAATTAATGCCTTTTTAGGTTTAACAGGATTATTGTCAGTATAAATAGGCTCTATTACTTTAAAGCGTGAGAGTGCTTTATCATATTGTAATTGGGCAACTGAGCGTTCTTGCATAAGGTAGAGATACATCTTCTCGTTAATTTCATAATCTCTTGAAAAAGCGATAAGTTCTTGTTCTTGTTTTGGGGATGATTGTAACTTTTGATTGTAGTTTTTCTCCATCTTTTGAAGTGATTTTGTTTTGTCTTTAAGTGTACTTTTTAGGTTTTCTAAGTTTGAAAGAACTTTGTCTTTAAGTGTATAGATGGTTTGATTGGCTCGTATAATATCAGGATGGTTTACTTTATATTTGACAAGTAAATCAGCTAAAAGTATTTGTTGTGTTTGTATAAGTTTAATAAGTGAGATGGTAGGTTGGTCTTGGAGCTCTATAAGTGAGGGAGCGATAGCATCAATATTTTCATGTTTTTTTACAAAATTGATAAGATTTTGTAAAAGTTCTTGTTTGTATCTATTTTGGGCTATTTCAATACCGACATTAGAGAGCTCTTTAATTAATGAAGCACTTTGTAATTTAGGAGAGATAATACCATTTTGGGTTTTAAAATTTTCTAATTTATGAGAGCTTGATTGTACATTCGCTTCTACTTTTTTAAGTTGCTTTTGATAAGAGTTGATGAGAATCAATGCATCTTCCTTACTATCATTAATACTTTGCTCTGTATAAATAGCTATAAGTTCTTTTAAATATCTCTCTCCTCTTTGGGGTAGGTTATCAGTGAAAGAGAGCGTTAGAAATGGGGATTTCTTATCAGCTTTAATAGTTAAGTTCTCTTTAATAATTTTTTTATAAATATAACGTTTTGTACCAGAGAGTTGAATGGTATAAGTTTTGTGAATATAATCCTTTTTTTTGTGTATCATTAAAGAAAATTTTTCATTTTTGACTATTTCACTATAGTGATATTTACCTAAAGGAGTATTTGAGAATCTACCTGGTTTTAAAATCATATATTCTGTTTTATTTAAAGGCTTAATAATAAGTTTTAGCCCATAGTCTTTGAAGTGATGTATTTTTACATCAGTGACTTCAATTGATATATTATTTTCTATTTCAATCTCTTTATGTTGTTTATCTGTAATAAAATAGCGAATCATATATCCCTTGACATTATCTAAGACTTTTTTGTTGGTTCTGTATGTTTTGAGTAGGGTAATGTCTTTATCAAGGTTTGAAGATGCACTTGAGCCACCACCTAATAGTAGAGCAGCAGCTCCTCCCATTGAAAAGCCTCCAGCTTTATCATCTTTAGGCTTAACTTCAAGAGTCACAGTAGATTTGTAATACTTAGGCATGAAGTAAACTTTAATGGCTATAGAAAACGTTAGGAGAAGTGTGAAAAAAATGATAGACCATTTGTAATAACCAATAATTAAAAAAAGTTCTCGTAAGTTTGTTTCATTTTTATTTTGCATTATAAAGCTTTAGTTATTTTTTAAGTAAGTATAAGAGACAAATGGCGAAAGGATGTTACTTATGAGTTGAAAGACAGGGGTAATGGAAGCGATATTTGTATTAATGGCTTTCATGTTTGTAGGCATAACATAAACAATGTCATTGGGACGAATCATAAGACTTGCATGGGTGATAGAGTTTTCATCAGTTAAGTCGACCATAAGTGTCTCTGAGCCATTTTGTTTTGAGCGTATAATCAGAATTTTTTGTCTGTTGGCTGTTTCGGTAAAGTCACCTGCTCTGGCAAGAGCTTGTAGTAGGGTAATTTGTTCATTATCAAGAGTGAGTTCCCCCGGTTTTTTGACTTCACCTATAACATAAGCTCGTTTATTTAAAACTTCAATTCTTACTTTTGAATAATTTAGATATTTATCATACCCTTGTTCTACTTTTTGTGAGGCTTGGGTTTGTGTTAATCCAGCAATTTTAACATCTTCTAATAAAGGTAGAGAGACAATACCCTCTGCATCAACTAACATACCTTTATCTTGGGTTGCCATCATTGGGGTAGTGGTACTTAGGTCGGGGTGTTGATATACCATAATAGAGATTCTATCATGAGGAAGAATTTTATATTCAAATTTAACATTTTCATGCAGTTTTGGGGTAGAGGGTTTTTGTAAAGTTTCACTTTGATTAAAGAGAACATAATCTTTTTGTAAACTACAAGCCTGAAGAAGAATAGTTAATAATAAAATTGAAAAAAAAGAGTGCAAATTGTATATCCTTGTATAATAGTATTATTTTACAATGTTTATTTTAAGATAGGCGTTAATTTATCATTTTACAGATAGATTCAAATATATATTTTAGAGAGCCTCTTCTAAAATAAGCGATTCAAATTTGTTACTTTGCTATAATGACTTCATAATTTTAGGGATAAGAGTGAATTAACTATGACAACAACACGTTTTGCACCATCACCAACAGGGTATTTGCATATTGGAGGGCTTAGAACGGCTCTTTTTTCATGGCTTTGGGCTAAAAAAAATGAGGGGCAGTTTTTGCTTCGCATTGAAGATACTGATTTGGCACGTAACTCAGAAGATGCTGTAACAGCTATTTTAAAAGCCTTTGATTGGGTGGGTATGTCTTACGATGGTGAGGCTATTTTTCAGTCGAAACGGTTTGATCTGTATAAGAAATATATTGACCAACTCTTAGAAGAGGGAAAAGCCTACAAATGTTATATGAGCAAAGAGGAGTTAACAGCACTTCGTGAAGAGCAGATGGCAAAAGGTGAGCGAACACGTTACGATGGACGTTACCGTGACTTTACAGGAACACCACCAGAGGGCGTTGAACCTGTTATACGAATTAAAGCACCACTTGAAGGAAGAATTGCCTTTACCGATGGCGTAAAAGGGGAGTTCTCTGTAGATGCTTCGGAGGTAGATGATTTTGTTATTGCTCGTGCAGGTGGCGTTCCTACGTACAACTTTGTTGTGGCTATTGATGATGCATTAATGGGACTAACAGATGTTATACGTGGAGATGACCACCTTTATAATACACCAAAACAGATAGTTGTTTACGAAGCTTTAGGATTTGACTTACCAAACTTTCACCATGTAGCGATGATAAACAATGAACAAGGCAAAAAACTCTCAAAACGCGATGGAGCAACCGACGTTATGGAGTACAAAACTCTAGGTTACTTGCCTGAAGCACTCTTAAACTTCTTAGTTCGTCTAGGTTGGAGTCACGGAGACCAAGAGATATTTTCGGTTGAAGAGATGATAGAACTCTTTGACCCTAAAAACATCAACAAGAGTTCATCGAACTACAACCTTGATAAATTGTTGTGGTTAAACGCTCACTACATTAAAAACAAACCTCATGATGAACTAGCAGAGCTATTAGTAGAACACGGTGTTGACATTCGAGAGAATGACAAAAGAGATTTGATTTTAGATGCCACAAAAGAGCGTGGAAAAACATTGGTAGAGTTAGCAGAACAAATTAATTTGATTTTAAATGCACCGATAGAGTATAATGAAAAAAATGCTAAAAAAGCCTTTAAAGGGGATGCTACAGAGATTTTAGATGAGTTTTCTGAGATGTTAAAAACTGCTAACCCAAGTAGTAAAGAAGAGTACCATGCTGTTATAGAAAAAATTGTAGCAGACAAAGAGATAGGATTTGGAAAGATTGGTATGCCTTTGCGTGTAAGTCTTTTAGGTTCAATGACAGGTTCAGGTTTAGATGAGATAATGGCGATTATAGGTACAGAAGAGACCATAAAAAGAATTGAAAAAGCAATTAAGTTTATAGAAAATTAGTATCTAATTATTCTTTATTTTTTAAAAGGTATTCATGAAAAATAAAATTCATTTTAATAATTGCAAAAAAGAAGATAAAGCAAAAAAAGCTCTTTTCTCTTCCATAGAAAAAGAGTGTTTATCTATTGGTTACTATGATTTACCTGAACAAAATATAGATGAAATTTTAGCTTATGTAGAGAATTTTGATTCTTCTATAGAAAATATAGTTGTTTTAGGAATAGGTGGTAGTTCACTGGGAGCTAAAGCAATTTATGAATTTTTAAAACCGGTGAAAAAACCTCTACGTAAACTTTACTTTTTTGAGAGTACCGACCCTTTAAATATTATGGAGATACTCTCTAAAATAGATTTACAAAAATCACATTTTTTAGTAATCTCTAAATCCGGAACTACAGTTGAGACAATTTCTATTTTTAAATATTTGTATACTAAACAAGGTAGAGCGTGTAATTACACATTTATTACCGATAAGCATTCTGCATTAGATAAGTTTGCTAAAGAAATAACTTCTAAGCGATTTCATCTACCTAAAGATGTAGGAGGTAGATTCTCTGTACTTTGTGTTGTAGGTCTACTTCCTTTAGCATTATGTGGTGTGGATATTAAAGCACTTTTAAAGGGTGCGAGTAAGATTAAAGAGAGTTTTTTTCATGATGGCTATATTAAAGAATCACTCCTCAATAAAGCTCTTTTTTATGCTAAATACCATACAACTTATAATATTAATTGTCTTTTTGCATATTCAGAGACTTTACGCTATTTTACAGAGTGGTATGTGCAACTTTGGGGTGAGAGTTTAGGGAAAAAGCAAAATCATTCAGCCTTTCATGTAGGGGTTACACCCATAGGACTCATTGGACCAAAAGACCAACACTCTTTTTTACAACTTATTGTTGAAGGAACACGTGATAAATCTGTCACTTTTATTAAAATTGAAGATTTTGAAAATGAATTGACTGTTCCAAATCTCTCGCTTCCCTACTTAGAGTCATTAGATACATTAAATGGTATTCCTTTTCATCAGTTAATTACAATGCAAAGTGATTCTGTTATTGAAGCATTAATGGAGCAAGGAGATATTCCTTTAGATGAAATTATTATAGAACATGTAGATGAACAGAGTATTGGTGAACTTATCTATTATTATGAACTGTTAACTTCATTAGTAGGACAACTCATTGATGTCGATACGTATAATCAACCAGGTGTTGAAGCAGGTAAAATTATTTTAAAAGAAAAATTACAAGAGAGTCAATATAAATATAAAGGTAAAAAATGATAACAAAATGTTTATTTCCAGCTGCTGGATATGGTACGAGATTTCTTCCTGCAACGAAAGCGACTCCTAAAGAGATGCTTCCAATTTTGACAAAACCCCTTATTCAGTATGGTGTAGAAGAGGCTGTAGATGCAGGGATTACAACTATGGCAATTGTAAGTGGGCGTGGAAAACGTGCTATTGAAGATCATTTTGATATCTCTTATGAATTAGAGCATCAGATTAAAGGAGGCAGTAAAGAGCCTTTATTAAAAGAGATTCGTTCACTAATTGAACAGTGTACTTTCTCATATACACGCCAAATTGAGATGAAAGGGTTGGGTCATGCCATTTTGACAGGAGAGACACTAATTGGTAATGAGCCTTTTGCTGTTGTTTTAGCAGATGATTTATGTCACAATGATAAGGTAGGTGTTTTGGAGCAAATGAGTGAAGTTTATGAAAAATACCAATGCTCCATAGTTGCTATTGAAGAGATTCCTATGGAACAAACGCATAAGTATGGGGTAATTGCTGGTAAATTGGTTGATGGTAGAGATGATACTTATAGAATTTCTGATATGGTAGAGAAGCCAGAGCCTAAAGATGCACCTTCTAATTTAGCTATTATTGGACGTTACATTTTAACCCCAGATATTTTTGATATTTTAAGGGAGACTAAACCTGGAAAGGGTGGAGAGATTCAGATTACCGATGCATTAATGGAACAAGCAAAGCAAGGAAAAGTAATTGCTTATAAGTTCAAAGGTAAGCGTTTTGATTGTGGTTCAGTTGATGGATTTGTTGAAGCTACTAATTGGTTTTATGAGAAGATGAAGTAGGAGAATTAATTCTCTCTACTATCTATGGTAATAACGGTATGTACATTTCCTCTAGGGTTATAATCAGCAATAATTTTTATCCACTTTGGTTTCATATTTTCATTTAAAGCATCAAAAATTTCATTAGCAGAGTCCTCATGAGAAATATGTCTATTCATGAAACTGTTAATATAAAGTTTTAATGCCTTTAGTTCAATTACTTTTCCATTTGGGCAATAAGAGAGTTTAATGGTCGCAAAATCAGGGTAACCTGAACGTGGACATTTACACATAAACTCTGGAAGCTCTATGTCGATGGTATAGTTTTTAGGATGATTGTTATCCCAATAGTTCTCTTTAGCATGAATGTCAAATGCTTCTATCTCTTTTTCACCATATTTCATCTAGACATCCAAATGCTTAACATCTTTAGCATGGGTTTCAATATAAGCACGTCTTGGTTCAACTTCATCTCCCATAAACAGTACAAAAGTATCAGATGCTGTCTCATCATCATCAATAACCACTTGCAGTAAACGACGATCTTCAGGATTCATGGTTGTCTCCCAAAGTTGTTCGGGGTTCATTTCTCCTAGACCTTTGTATCGTTGAATATAAGCACCCTTTTTAGCATTTGCTTCAACCATTGATAGCATTTCTAAAATATCTCTGTCTTTAAATTCATCGGTTATTCTATCAGCGATTTTTTGATTCATATAAATGGCCTCATTATAGTGAGGGCTTGTAAATAATGTATCGTCAATAATTAACTCTTCAAGTCCATCATTGGTTTGTACAAAATAGTGAATTTGTTCATCACTAACATGTTGACTTAAAATATTATAGCCTAAATTTGTAATATATTTTTCAAGTGAAGTTGCTAATGTTTCGTTATCTGTTGAGATGATATCTGGATTTTCTATCATGTAGCGAACTACTTCAGGAAGAGCAAAACGCTTCTCGATCTCACTGAGGGTCATTTTGTAATATGCCACCAACTTAAAGAGTTCTGTTAAATCCTGTTTTCCCATGCTTTGAGATTCAAGAACATCAATTCCATGCTCAATTAAGAAATCATTTAAGGATTTGTCATCTTTTAAATAGGTCTCATTTTTACCTTTTTTGTATCGGTAAAGAGGTGGTTGTGCTAAGTACAAGTAACCTTTTTCAATCACAGGTTTTAAGAATCTATAGAAAAATGTCATTAAAAGTGTTTGAATATGAGAACCATCAACATCGGCATCGGTCATGATAATGACTTTGTGGTAACGTAACTTCTCTTCGTTAAACTCATCACCAATTCCACAACCAAGTGCTGTGATCATGTTCTTAATTTCGTCAGATTTTAAAATCTTCTCTAGACGTGCTTTTTCAACATTTAAAATTTTACCTTTAAGTGGTAAAATTGCTTGGAATACACGGTCACGTCCTTGTTTTGCTGAACCTCCAGCAGAATCCCCTTCGACCAGATAAATTTCAGACAAAGCTGGGTCTTTGCTTTGACAATCAGCTAATTTTCCAGGAAGCGTACCAATGCTCATGTTGTCTTTACGTTTTACCAAGTCTTTGGCACGTTTAGCAGCATCACGACCACGAGCAGCAAGAAGAATTTGAGCCATAATGGCTTTAGCCTCTATGGGATTCTCTTCTAAATATTTGTTAAATTTTTCAGAGAAAAATTTTTGAACCAAAGGACGTACATAAGAAGAACCCAGTTTTCCTTTGGTTTGCCCCTCAAATTGAGGTTCAGGAACACGTACAGAGACAATGGCAATGAGTCCTTCTTTACAGTCATCACCTGTAATTTTTGTGCCTTTCTCTTTGGCATTGGCATTTTTAGAGATATAAGAAGACATACAACGTGTAAGCCCAGCTCTAAAACCAGCTTCATGTGTACCACCCTCTATGGTTTTAATGTTATTGACAAACGAAAGTGATTTTTCAGAATCTGCATCACAATACATTAACGCAATATCAATCTCAATATCATCTGCTTTTCCTTGGAAAAACTGTGCTTTTGAAAGAGGCTCTTTGGTGTTCATGTCTTCTACAAACTGTTTAATTCCTCCTTCAAAATGAAATACTTCTTTAGTATCGTCACGTTCATCTTTAAACTCAATGGTGATTTTTGGATTTAAATACGCTAACTCTTTAAAGCGTTTCATCAAGATTGCTTTTTGGAAAGTTACTGATTCCGTAAAGATAGTATCATCAGGCCAAAATTCAATTTTAGTACCATGTTTACGGGTACTTTCACCAGAACTAAGTGCTGCTTGAGGAATACCCTCTTTAAAACTTTGAGTATGAATCTCTTTATCTTTAAAAACGGTTAAGTGTAAGTCTTTTGAGAGGGCATTTACAACCGAAACCCCAACCCCATGAAGCCCACCAGAGACTTTGTAGGTATCTTTGTCAAACTTACCACCAGCATGAAGTACCGTTAAAACAACTGTTGCAGCCGAAATCCCTTCAGTTGGGTGCATTCCTACTGGAATACCACGACCATTATCTTCAACAATAGCTGAACCCTCTTTGGTAAGCGTTACTTTAATGGTGTCACAAAATCCTGCCATTGCTTCATCAATAGAGTTGTCAACAACTTCGTAAACAAGGTGGTGCAACCCTTTTGTTGAGGTATCACCAATGTACATTCCTGGTCTTTTTCTAACTGCTTCTAGCCCTTTAAGGACTTTAATATTACTAGCACCATATTCTGCCATGATAACTCCATTAATTCTTTATTATAATAATCTCTATTTTACCCTAATCTTGGTTAAAAAGTGTTGTTTATAATAATGTTCCTGATTGTCGCTTTTTTGTATGCACAATATCTATCTCGTAAGGGTCAATAAACAGCTCTTTTTTATACGCTTCAACAGCATAACGCCCAATCATTGCAGCATTGTCTGAACAGAACTCTAAAGGGGCTGTATGGAGTTTTTTCCCATACTGTTTACAAAGCTCTTCATAAGCACCACGAATATAAAGGTTCGCACTAGCTCCACCGACGATGGCAAAATCTTTTATGTTCTCTTTGTCAAATATTTTTTTACTCTTTTGGATTAGATGAAGCCGAACAGCTTTTTGAAAAGAGGCAGAAATATCGCATCGGTTTTGTTCCGTTAAATTCTCTGCTCCACCAAGCGACTCTATGGCTAAACGAACAGCATTTTTAAGTCCAGAGAGTGAAAAGGCTAAAAGAGGAGAGTTTCGCAACGGCACAGGAAAATCAAAAGTATTCTCATCGCCTTTGAGTGCCAACTGTTCAATAAGTGGACCCCCAGGGTAGCCAAGCCCCATCATCTTCGCTACTTTGTCAAAGCTCTCACCTACAGAGTCGTCTATGCTAGTAGCTAAAATGGTCATCTTCTCTAAACTCTCCACACGAATAATCTGTGTATGCCCCCCAGAAATAAGTAATACAAGTAAAGGAAGTATCTGCTCTTTTTCAATAAATAAAGAGTAAATATGACCCTTCAGATGATGAACAGGAAGAAGAGGAATATTTTTAGAAACAGCAATAGTTTTAGCCATAGCAATTCCTTCCAAAAGTGTCACCGAAAGCCCAGGCTGATTGGTAACAGCCACTGCTTTTAAGTCGTTCAAGTAAGGTTTGGCATCTTCTAAAATATTAGGTAAATCAATGGCATGAAGACGTGAAGCCAGTTCAGGAACAACTCCTCCATAACATGCATGTTCTTTTTCTTGACTTATTTTTTTGTGAAATATTAGTTCGTTGTTTTCTATTTTTGTAATGGCTATTGAGCTGTCATCACAGCTTGATTCTATGCTTAGTATCATTTTGTTCTCTTTTTGTGGGTTATTGATTTTGTATTGTACACAATTCACATATTGGCGTTTATCTTATTTAAGAAGCTCATTATTTTCATATTAATCTCTCTTCTTCCAACAACTTCTTTAAATCCTCTTCTCTAGGCATATAAAGCTGATATTGACTAGCTAAAATGGTTTCATTATCTTTTGGTAGACTATATTTTACTACAGCATTGTTTTTATCTGCACAGAGTAAGACCCCTATGGTTGGACTCTCTCTGTCTATTTTAACTTCTCGGTCATAGTAGTTCACATACATCTGAAGTTGTCCCATGTCTTGATGGGTAAGTTTGTGTGTCTTAATTTCAAACAATACATGACATTGAAGAAGTCTATTGTAAAAAACTAAGTCAATATAAAAATCATCACCCTCTAAATGAATCCTCTGCTGTCTTGATACAAATGAGAAACCATTGCCAAGCTCTAGTAAAAATGATTGTAAATTTGAAATAATGGCTTGTTCTAAATCTTTTTCGTAGTAGTTGCTTTTTTGTTCAAGTCCTAAAAATTCTAAACACATTGGGTCTTTTATAATCTCGCTAGGATTACTAGGTAGTTTCTCTTTTCGTGCAACTGCTAAAACATCTTTTTTATCGTTACTCAGTAGTAATCGTTCAAAAAGTGATGAGTTTATCTGTCGTTCTAGTTCTCGTTTGCTCCAATGATTTTTAATACTTTCGGCTATATAAAACTCTCTTTTATCTTCATCTTTTATTCTTATTAGTAGTTTATATTGACTCCAATTCAATTGTGAACACAGTGTGTTCACTTTTGGAAACACTTTGTAAAATTGAAGAAATAGATAGAGTTGACGGTAGGAATACCCACTTCCATATAATGGTTCTATCTCTTTTGAGAGATTTTTAATAAGCTGTTTTCCATACTCTGCTCTCTCTTCTCCACCCTGTTCATCTTCAAAAATTCGTTTTCCTATATGCCAATAAAGCGTTACCCTTTGGTTATCTACCGTACGTACAACTTTTTCTTTTGCATTGTCTATTAATGTTTTTACATCACTAACTAAAGTTTGAATATTTGTTAAATCTTTTTTCATGGTTTGCTCCATTTTTTGTATGGAGATATTTTAACATTAAAAAACAATATAGATAAGAAAGATGTCAAATTGTAATGTTTTTGATTTTTATAAAAACCCGTAGGGTGTAGTCCCCTGACTACACCGACAAAACCAAATGGGCATAGATTAAAACGGTGTAGTCGGGGACTACACCCTACAGGGCTTCGCCCTCGTTCCCAACGTCCTCGTTGGGAATGCATAATAGAGTTTATGTCATGAAATAAGCTCATCATACCAACCCCAACTCACAAGCCATATCTCTTTTCAATTTAGAAAATGGCTCTTTAGATAAATCTGCATTATCTTCTATCAAAGAGAAAATATCTTGTTTTATTTGTTGATAGGGTATACCAGTTAAATCTTGCAACTCTTTTAATCTACTTTCAGGGTAAAGCTCTGCGTTTTTTATCATCTCAAAGACTATATCTTTGTGTGCTTTGTAGCGTTCGTTTAATTGAAAGACCTTTATGTATTTATCATATTCATTTGAGTAATGCTCTTTTAACTTTATGTCTATATTTTCTTTGTTTTTAATATTTAAATCTTTACAGCTTTCTGTTAGGAAGAGTTTGAACTTTACTTTTTGGTTGAAGTCAAAGTCTTTATGATTTGGTATTTTAC
>JALWLW010000108.1 GCA_027081065.1 Campylobacteraceae bacterium | reverse complement strand
GTAGGTGGTAAGACAGGTGTTAATAACAAATACGGTAAAAATCTTATAGGTGCATTTTATCAGCCTGAAGCTGTGTATATAGATACTGAGTTTTTAAAGACTCTTCCAAAAAGAGAATTTGCAGCAGGTATAGCTGAAATAGTAAAGATGGCTGTAATGTTTGATAAAGATTATTTTGATTTTTTAATGGATGCAGACTTTTCTCAAAATAGTGTTTTAGAGAAAGTTATAGAGCGTTCAGTTGAATTGAAAGCAGAGGTAGTTAATCTTGATGAAAAAGAATCTGGTATACGTGCCGTATTGAATTATGGTCATACCTTTGGTCATGTGGTAGAAAACGAGACTAACTATAAAACATATTTACATGGTGAAGCTGTTGCCATTGGAATAATGATGGCAAATGCACTCTCTGTTGAGTTGGGGATTATGAGTGAAGAGGAGCTTAAAAGAGTGGAAGCATTTCTTGTAAAACATAATCTTCCCGTAAGTTATAAAATAGAAGATGTTAGTAGATTTTATGATAAATTCTTTTTAGATAAAAAATCTGCAAATAATAAAATAAAATTTATTTTAGCAAATGGCATAGGTAAGCATGTTGTACGGGATGATATAGATGTTGCTGTACTAAAGAAAATATTAAAAAGTTTTACTAAAAAAGGTGAATAGATGAGAGTTACATTTCTCATATTACTACTGTTATTTACACAAGTACTTGGTGCTGATTCAAATATAACAGAGCAGGTTAAAAACTCTATTATGGAGTTAATCTCTTCTGATGATGGAAGTAATTCTAATAAGATTATTGATAAAAATGAAGAGTTAAAAAAAGTACAAGAGTCAAATGTTAGTAAAGAGAAAACTAAAGAAGATTTACAAAAAGAATTAGAAAGAGAAAAAGCAAAAAAGCATAGAGAGGAGATAAAGACCCTTCTTGAACGTATTAATCTTTTACAAAAAGAAAAAAAAGAGATAGATGAAGAGTTAATGAAAAACAATCTTTGGGCTAGTGTATACTTTAATCATGAAACTTATCAACGATTAGATGTTCAGCTTCAAGCTTTGAATGATCAACTAAAATTATATAAAAGTAAGTCAGTTTTAACAGAAGAAGAAGCAGAAGAGTTTGATAAAAAATCAAAAAAATATAAAGTGATTGAAAGAAAACTTAAACAACTTAAAGAGTATAAAGAGGATCCTTTTATTGTTTTATATAAGGCTCCTAAAATTGAAAAAGAGCCATCAGTAACAAACCCTTTAGATATCATTACAGCTATGTCTTTTAAAAAACAGTTAGATACTCTACAACAAGAGTACTTGAGTCGTTATCAAGTTTTAGAAGATGCTATATATAAATTAAATAAAAAAAGTAAAATATTACAAGAGCTAGTGGTTAAAACAAAAGATGAGTATCATGATGAGTATGTAGATGAGTTAAGAGCTACAGAGAATAAAATAGCAGATTTTGGGCAGACATTAGAAATTTTTAAAACTGCTTCAAATGCTTTTAATCAAGAGGTTTCTCAAGTAAATTCTAATATTGATGATGCTATTGATGCAGAGATAGAGAAATCGATTATTACTGGTGCTATTATATTGTTTATATTACTTTTATTCTTTTTTATTAAATATTTGGTAAAAAAATATATGTCAGACAATGAGCTCTTTTATGGAACCAATAAAGTAATTAATTTTCTTTTCATTGCTTTAGTATTTACTATTTTACTCTTTACCTATTTGGAAAATGTTGGTCACCTTATAACTGTACTTTCATTTGCTTCAGCTGGTATAGCTATTGCTTTAAAAGATTGGTTTATGAGTTTGATGGGTTGGTTTGTTATTTTGGTTTCGGGATCTATTCATGTAGGTGATAGAGTTAAGTTTTTTAAAGATGGTGTTGAGTACGTTGGAGATGTCGTTGATATTTCTGTTTTACGTATGACCATACATGAAGACGTTACGTTAACTACAGCTACAACTAATAGACGTGCAGGAAGAATTATTTTTATACCAAATCATTATATTTTTACAGATATGATTGCTAACTATTCTCACTCTGGATTAAAAACGGTATGGGATGGTATAGACTTTTTAATTACTTTTGACTCCAATATACCTAAAGCACAACTTATAGCAAAAGATGTAACTAGAAAATACTCTAAAGGTTATACTGATATGACAAGAAAACAATTAAACCGTCTTAGAAGTAAATACAGTATGAGAAATACAGCTGTTGAGCCTCGAATATTTGGTTTTCTTGATACTTATGGAGTACGAATTTCGGCTTGGTATTTAACGAACGCTTATGCAACATTAACTTTAAGAAGTACTATTTCTATGGAGATTCTTTCAAGGCTTAATGAAGCAGACGACATATTTATTGCCTACCCAAGTCAGTCACTTTATATGAATAGAGCAGCACCTAAATTAAAACTAGAAGAGGGTGAAGAGCCAACAGAGGAGCATAGAGTAGAACCTATAGCACCAAAACCTACAACTTCTAAACCAAATGGCTGGGGAGCCTATTAATAATGATTAAACAAAAAGTATATTTTAAAACCTTTGGTTGTCGAACCAACCAGTTCGATACTCAAGTTA
>JALWLW010000107.1 GCA_027081065.1 Campylobacteraceae bacterium | reverse complement strand
GATAATGAAGAGTTATTAAAATTATATTTAGAGAAGTTACGCTTATTATCACTGGAGTCATTAGAAAAAAAAGAGATATTAACTGTAATGGATGCGTTAAAAGAGGCTCTGATTATACTTGAAGGAGAGATGAGAGGTTATTAATATTTGTATAAATTATAACATTTAAAAGTATAAATAATATAATTTAAAATTTTTATTAAATATTTAAAAAAATTTTCATAAAATATAATTAATACAAATGTTTTTTCATTATTCTTGGTATAATAAAAGGACAATCAAACTTAAAAATTAAAGGATTACAAATGGGTACACTAATGTTAGCTATTGGGGCTGGACTGTTATACAATATGGCTATTTTTTATGTGTGTGAGGAGAAATCACTTAAAAATTCAGACTTTTCAGATATGAAGTGTTTAATTCAAGAAGAAGTAGATATATCAGAGTGTTTTGAAACTTATAATACTCTACAATATATGCTCTACTTTTTAGTATCAGCATTTATTTTTGCTGCTTTGGTAACACATTTCTTTTTATTACCTTCAGGTATTGATTTAGCTGGGTTAATGGCATACGTATTTATTCCTTCTTTATTAGGATCATTGCTAATTTTGCTGGTTAAATGGAGATTTCAACCATTTATTAAATTGGTATCTTCATTTATGTATGGTAGTGGATACATGACGGCTACAGGTATTGCTGTGGCATTGGTCTACTTTATAGCATCATAATAATACTATTAAATTTAAGGCTGTAATTTTTATAGCCTTAGTAAAAAATCCCTCTTTTAAATATTTCAGATAAAATTCGTCTATATTATTCCTAAAGGACAATTATGTCAAATTCAGAAAAACTCAAAAACTTTTTACTTCAAGAGATTATTCCCGATTTAGAAGAAGCCATTGATGAGATGTTTGCTTTTATAGAAAAAGCCAAAATGGCATCCATTGCAGATAAAGAAGAACTGCAAGACCTCCAAGAGATGCATTCAGAATGTAAAGATATTGTTAGTGAAATAGAAGCTGGTGAAATGAATGATGATGAGGCTGGTGATATCTTAGCTGAATTTGTAGAGATGAAAACAGCTGACGAAGAGTAGTTTTTTGAAAAAGGCACTTTTTTTAGACCGAGATGGTATTATAAATGTTGATCATGGTTATGTTTATAAAATAGAAGATTTTGAATTTAATGAAGGTATATTTGAATTACTTAGACTTTTTTTAGCTAAAGGTTATCTACTTTTTATTGTAACGAATCAATCGGGTATTGGTCGAGGTTATTATAGTGAAGAAGATTTTCAGAAGTTAACAGAATGGATGCTTAATGTATTAAAAAAAGAGCATATTATAATTCAGTCAGTTGAGTATTGTAAACATGCACCAGAAGCACATTGCAGTTGTCGTAAACCTCAAATAGGTATGGTTACTAAGATATTACAAGAGTATGCTATTTCATTAGAAAATTCATGGCTTATAGGTGACAAACAAAGTGACATAGATTTAGCCAATAATGCAAAGATTATATATAGTGTTGCAATAGGTAAAAGAGATATTCTCAATGCTACATTATCATTTCCCACAATTTTAGAGCTTAAAGAGTATTTCCAAACGAATAGAATGGAATTATAATCTTTTAAACAGAGTTAAAAGATTATAGTTGTGAAAGAATAATGCTTACGAACAGTGTCCACCACCACAACATCCACCACTTGCAGCTTGTTGAGGAACGTTCATTGTGATGCTAAAGTTATTTCCGTTCTCACTCAAAGTAAACCCATGTTTTCCACAAAATTTTTCGTTCATATGACTTACCATCTTTTGTGCTTCCATCATTGCATCATCTTTTGATTCAAAACTTTTATTGTTCTCTAAGCTACTTCTTTTGAAGCATCCACATTCTCTGTCTATATTAATTGTTGACATGTAAATCCTTGTTGTTAATTTTTGCGATAATACTCATATTTTCTTAAAATAATCTTCTCTTTAAGTCAAAATAGGATAAAAATACTCTTAATTAGACAAAGATATTATAAACAACATAAATTTCAAAGGAATTTTTAGATGGGAAACATTGAAACAATAGACAGCGTATGTGCCTACTGTGGTGTTGGGTGCGATATTGCAGCACATGTTGATACGGAAGCAAACAAGATTGTAAAGATTTTTGCACATCCAGATGGAGCTACTTCTGAGGGGAAATTATGTGTAAAAGGTACATATGGTTATGATTTTGTAGATTCTAAAGAGAGAATTACTGCACCTCGTATTCGTAAAAGTTTTTTAGAAAAAAATCCTGAGATTAAAGAAGCAATAGCCTCTTCACTTACCTCTTTAGATGACACATGGTATGAATCTGACCTTGAAGGTGCTACAACAGCTGGGGCGATGAAACTTAAAGATATTCAGAAAAATCATGGTCGCAAATCGGTCTGTTCTTTGGGTGGGGCTAGAAGCTCTTGTGAATCTGCTTACTACTTTCAGAAATTCACACGATATACGCTGAACTCTCCCCATGTTGACAACTGTGCAAGAGTTTGTCACTCTCCCTCACTTAAGGGAATGCGTTTGACCATTGGTGAGGGTGCTGCGTCTAATCCGTTTGATGACATTTATAAAACAGAGTTTATGATTGTTATGGGTTCTAACACAACAGAAGCCCACCCAATTGTGGGTAACCGTATGATAAAAGCTGCTCAAAATGGTACAGGTATTGCCTGTTTTGATGTACGTGAGATTACGCTTCATAAGTTTTCAAAGTACAAAGTAGTAACGCCACATGAGTCAAACTTACTGGTTTTAAATATGATAGCTTACACGATTATCACCGAAGAGTTGTATCATAAAGATTTCATAAAAAATAGAACCAAAAATTGGGAACACTTTAAAGAAAATATTTTAAATGACCCTTATGCAAATCCAGAGTTTTTTAGAGATGTTGAGGGCTATGAATACTTAGCTGATATGCTTCCAGAAATTGCTCGTGAATATGCCAGTAAAAAATCGCTTATTTTATGGGGGCTTGGCATTACAGAACATGTTGATGGTTCATACGCTGTCATGGCGATTGTTCACTTAGCATTGATGACAGGTAACATTGGAAAAGATGGAGCTGGTGTTATGCCTCTTCGTGGACAAACCAATGTTCAAGGAGTATGTGATATGGGAATGCTTCCTTATTATGCACCTGATTACCAAGCACCAAGAGAGGTTGGCTTAATGACTCCTCAACTCGTAGACGGTATGTTAGATGGGACGATTAAGGGTGTCTTGAACATTGGTGAAGATTTAACCCATATTCACCCCAACCTTAACAAACTCATTGAAGCTTTTGAAAACTTAGAACTCATTTTTGTACAAGAACTGTTTATGACCGATATTGCTCGTCGTGCTGACATTGTGGTAGGGGTGAAGTCTATTTACGAAAAAACTGGTATTTACATTAATGCCATGAGAAAAGTACACCTTTCAACGCCTCTCGTTAAGTCTGATTTACCTGATGATTGGGAAGTGATTAAACTGCTTGATGAAAAGATGGGTGGAGGTTTTGACTTTGAATCTTCTGAAGACATTTGGGAAGATGTTCGCAAAACTGCGACCAATAGATTTAAAGGAGCTTCTTATAAAGTGCTTCGTGACAATGAAAAGGCAGGTATTTCATGGCCAATCAAGGAAGATGGAACAGGTACACCTGTGCTTCATCGAGAAGACTTTAGAACCCAAGATGGAATTGGTGCATTTAGATACCATGGCTACACCCTTTCAGGTATGGTAGAAGAGATTTTAAACAAATCACTCAAAGGCTACCATCTAACCACAGGAAGAATTATGGCACACTATAACAACTCTGCACAAACAAAATACACAGAGAAGTTAATGAAAAAGCATACAGAAGATACATTACTTGTTTATAAAGGGGATGAAGCAGATTTCCCTACTGAAAAAGTTATTTTGAAAACGCAGTACGGTGAGACCAATCCACTTAGAGTAAAGTTCACTACTAAAGTACGTCCAAAAACACTTTATACCACTTTTCATCATGCTGATTCAAAGTTGAATCATATTTTTGGTGATAAAAGTGATGAATTGATTATGACGGCTGCTTTTAAATCGCTTCAAGTTGAGATTGTTCCTGCATAAATATTTAAATATGTCAATTTGACATATTTTTACTACTTTTAACCTTTTTTATGTATAATTGAAATAAAAAAGGACTTCCTTATGCGACATGAACTAAATACCATTATTGGAAATCAAAATGAAGAGTTGGCGTTAGAATTTTTAGAAGCTGAGGGTTTTTTTATTTTGGAGCGTAATTATTATGCGAGGAAACTGGGCGAAATAGACATTATTGCTCTTCGTGATAATGTGATGCACTTTATTGAGGTTAAGTCTGCTCAGGCTGACTTTGACCCTATCTATAACTTTACCCCTTCAAAACAACGTAAAGTTATTAATTCTGCTTACTATTATATGAAATCAAAAAGATTGGATGTTGAATTTTCTATTGATTTAATTTTGGTGCGTTGGGGTGAGATTGAGTTTTTGGAGAATGTTACAATGTAGCTATTTGGCTTTAATGACAATGCTACACTTTCCTTTACTTCTACCAGACCCTGTTGTTACAGAAAAAGGTATGAGATGATTTTTTTGAAACCTTCCTTGTTTAAAGAGCCAAGGTGCAGTAAAAGGTTCTTCAAAATTATTGATGCCATAGAAAATAAAATCTGAAATATTTTTGTTATTTTTAATAATTTTGGCTATTTCTTTGTTGGCATAACGTTTTATTTTTTTTAAACATTTTTGACAGTTCATATGTGTAACAGAGTTAATAGTTAAGTTAAGTACTTTTGAATAGTAAGAAAAAAAATCTTTTTCCAAAATATTCCAAGCTTTTAAAATTTTATTGTTTAGATGAAGTTTCTTTGTTCTTTTATAGTAGATAGATGCACCAGCTGCTAACATATTTGAGTTAAAGAGTTTATAGAAGCTAGAAGGAGAGAGTTTAGCAATACTATAGTGTTTAGAATCTTCTTGCTTAATAGAAATACCTGTGTGAGGTATGGGTAATAAATTAAATAGTTTTACATCTCTTTCTTCTAAATAATAATGATTAAGTTTTAAGTAGCTTGGAGGTATAAAACCTTTAACCATAAAGGCATCTGCTTTTGCCCAAACTTTCCGTTGATTGAGTTTTCCATATTTTTGAGAAGTAACCCGAATGGCGTAATGATTTTTTGTCTTTAAGTTTAAATGTTTCCAATAATTTAAGTTCTCTTTTTTATTTACTATTTTGACAAAGTCTATTTCTTGTTGTTTTCCTAAGTTGACATTGGCTATCTTTTTGATATCTTTTTTTAATGAACCCCATTTAATTTGAATGACTCCTCGTTTTTTTTCTGATTTCTTTTTTCCTTTTAGGTTTCTATTCCATGCCTGAAAAGAGAGTTTTCCAATACTAAGAACTGCTTTAGAGTGATGGCTACTAATCCAGTCTAGAACATCAGTACTTTTACAAAGTATCCCTTTTTTACTTGTTCCATAGTACATATATTCAGCCGAAGAAGAAGGTTTAACTCCATCAATTAAAAACCTTTGAATAAGAGGTCTTTTAATTTGTTCAAAATAGTCTTGAATTGATTGAATGGTTTTTGGATTCTTTTTTTTAAATTTTTTAGAGGTGATTCTATCTTTAATTCTTCCTGATCCATCTTCTGTTCCATCTGCCCAGATAAAGCGTTGTATATTCTCTTTTATGGTAGGGGTTAAATCATACTCTCTCTTTAAGAAGTGTAAAAAGTCTTCTACAGGTTCTTGATGGACAGAGTTTCCTTTTCCCATTTTAATAGAATAAGTATGTGACTCTTTACCAATTTGGATTTTGATGTCACTTTTGTTGAATCCAGCTTGGGCTCTACAAAATATTTTATCATCATATTTTTTAAAACTTTGGCTAATAAGCCGTTGTAAATTGGGATTTAAGTCTAAAAAGTAGTTTCTATTTAAGGAATTAATGAGTTGTTTTTCATTTTTAAAACCAGCCTTACTCAAGGGGTAAACTCCTTAAAATTATAATTTTATAACAGATTTGAACCAGATAAATTATGATAAATTCTTCTTTGTATATTGTATAATATAATTTGTAAAATAAGATTTATTTTTTAAGAAATATTTAAAATATTGGAGAAAATCCTTTGTTTATAAAAGATTAGTTGCTATAATATTCCTATGAGAGTTACATTATTTTTCCCTTTTTTTAGTAGCTCTCATACGATGACTTTTAACTTTATATTCAATATTCTCCCTATTTCCCTAAACTCATTATAAGAGGCTGTTAAGAGTTGTCAGCATCAAACTTCAATCCAAAATCCTAATATATTTTGTTATAATAATATAAACTCGTATAAACAGGAAACAGTATTGAAATACCTTATAAATTTTATAGAAGCAAAAAATGTAACCAAAGCAAAAATTTTCCCTCATTTAAAATGTACCCGTCAAGAAGCAAAGATTTTACAATACATCTGTAGACGTTTTGTCAAAGGCATTGAAGAGACAGCTGTACTTGATATACTGCAAGATAATTTTGAATATGAGAGCTATGACTATTTGAACTATCTTTCTGTTATTAAAAAGCTTATGGACATGGGGTGGATTGTTCAAATCTCTTTTGGACAAGTCAAAGTACAAGAGGTTTCAAAACTTGAAGTACTGAATACTTCTGTTGCACCTACTATGAGTCTTCTTCGTTTACTTGAAGAGGGCTCATTAGAAATCTCTTTGCCTGATATTAAGCCTTATACTGACCATTTAGAGTATCTACAAGACCAGTTTGATGTGATTGATCTTGTACATAAGATGTCTTCTTCTAAACAAGGATTTTTAGATACCTCTTTAAGTGTAGGGCGTCTAAAAAGCAAGTTGGTTTTACTTTCTCAGCGTATTGTTGAACGTCTTAAAATTACAAAAGAGCCTAATATGGTTGAAACATTTTTTAAAGAACATGAGTTTGATGAGAAAGAACAACGAATATTTTTAGCACTTTTAAAAGAAGAATACTCTGGAGGTGAGGGACAGTTTAGAGATATGAATACACTTATTGAAATTATTTCAGATGATGAACATGATAAAATTCGTAATCGTGCTTTATTAGAGGATGGCTCAAAGCTGTTAAATAAAAATATTATTGATTATGAAGAGATACTGAATATGTTTGGAGGGATTTCACGTTCATTTTACCTGCAAGAAGATGTCTTGCAAAAGATGATTCATCCAAATAAAAAGAAAAAAGTAACCAAGTTGAAACTTGACAAATTGGTAGAAGAGCAAGAGTTGTTTGAGTACTTAGAGCCCTCTACTGATTTAAGTGATGTGGTACTTCATCCTAAAACACGTGAAGTTTTAACTACGCTGATTAAACAAGTAGATAAAGATGTGTTTGCTAAGTTAAAAGCATGGGGGCTTAAAGATAAACGTAAAGGAATTGATGCACGAATTATCTTCTATGGACATCCTGGAACTGGTAAAACAATGACAGCTGTGAGTTTAGCTAAAACATTAAAACGTCCTATTTTGTCGTTTGATTGTTCTAAAATTTTGTCTATGTATGTAGGAGAGAGTGAAAAAAATGTTCGTAAGATTTTTGATGACTTTAAAACGCTTAGTAAAAAAGCAAAAGTAGACCCTATTTTACTACTGAATGAAGCAGACCAATTTTTGAGTTCAAGAACACAAGGGACAGGAAGTTCTGCTGATAAAATGCACAATCAAATGCAAAATATTTTCTTAGAGCAAATAGAACAATTTGAGGGAATTTTAATTGCCACGACTAACTTGCTTGACAACATAGACAAAGCATTTTCAAGACGATTTAACTACAAAATAGAGTTTAAAAAACCAGGTCGAAAACAGCGAAAACGTCTTTGGCATTTTATGTTACCAGAGAATGCTGACTATGAAGAGGGCTTTGAGGTTGATGAATTAGCCAAATATGAGCTAACAGGTGGTCAAATAAATCTTATTGTGAGAAATACAGCTTATACGGTAGCTGTTCGAGATGAGAGTGTTTTTGCCATGAGTGACTTTTTATCTGAAATTGAAAAAGAGATGGGGTCAAGTTTTGAGAACGCTTCTAAGAGCATGGGATTTAAGGTTTAAGATGCAAAAAGTAGTACCTGCATTCATATTGTCGACCTATTTACTCTCTTCAGCTGTGGTTGTACCTGATGACTATTTGATTTCAGAGGGAGATGAACTCTCTTATGTTTATACACAAGAACATGCTGGAGTAATACCTAAAATGAAAGTTTATCAAGAAGCTTTAGTTAAAGGATATGAAAAAGAGTTTGGGTATGCTTTAGATGATAAAATGTATGTAGGTATAGCTTCAAGTAATAATCAAGTAGCCAATGGTTTTTCAACTCAAATTCCTTTTAATTCTCAACTTTTTTATGGTGCAGGAGTCACTTATATTGACTATTTTTCTTCTTCTTCATGGTTAAAGACTTTACTTATTCATGAAACAGCCCATAATTTTCAGTTAAATCCTAAAGAGAATTTCCTTTCACGTACTAGCCATAAAGTTTTAGGTAATAACCCTATCTCTTTTTTTGGGCCTTTAGCATTGTTTCCTATTCCTAATATTTTAGAGAGTTCTTTTATCTTAGAGGGGAATGGGGTGATGAATGAATCACGCTTTGGAAATGGTGGACGACTCTTTTCTGGTTATGCCTTAGCTGAAGTTGTTGCCATGGCAAAAGCTGGAGAAATCAAGCCTGAGCTAATGTATAACCAAACATTGAATTTTCCTTATGCAGAAAAATTTTATTTGCTAGGAGGATTTTTTCAGCAATTTTTAGTTGAAAAATATGGTGTTGAAAAAGTCAATGGTTATTTTAAAACCTTTGCCTCTCAGCCTTTTCCTTTCTTTACTTCGGCTATGTTTGAGAAACAGTATGGAAAAAGTTTTAAAGTATTATTGGCTGAATTTGTTAATGATATGAATGCTAAACATAGTGATTTTAAAGTTACTAAAGGAGAAGTCTTAGCTAGAAGTCAAATTTTTGTGTCTCTAAATAAGCAAGATGATGAGGTTTATACTTTAATAGGTGATAATAAATCTGCTCCAAAAGTATTTAAGTTAAATATAGAAACCATGACTTCTAATTTTGAATATGGTTCATGGAGATTTGGAGAAGTTTTTAAACGAAATGGTCAGTACTATTCACAAGCTTCAGCAAAAACTTCTCCTGTAAAAATCGAAATGGGAATATTTGACAAAGATGGTTTTATGCAAAAAGGTTTTGAGGGGAAAGCTGTTCAAGGCTTTACAGCTTCGGGTAAAAAAGTCTATTTTGATATCGCAAAATCTATAGAAAGCCCACAAGTTTATGTAGATGGTAAATTTTATACCCAAAGCCACTCTTCTGTCCATGTAGACCAAGAAGATTTATATTATTTTCAACAAGAGGGTAAGAGACGTACTCTATATAAAAATAAAAAAGCTTTGGTTTCGTTTGAGGGGCATTATGGTTTTGTAACTGATGTCGATGATAAGGGTTCTGTTTACTTTATAGCTTCTTCAGCACATGGTTCTACGGCGTATAAGGCTAAAAATGGACAAATAGAACGTGTATCTTTAGCTGATGATATTATTGATTTTAAGTTATTAAAAAATAATCAAGCGTTGGTGGCTAGTATTACAGCCTATGGTTATACGTATAGTAAAATAGAATTAGATAAATATAATAATGAACCAACTAGCATAGAGATTTTTCAAAATGGTCAGTTACCACCTAAGCTTCAAACAGCTAAGATTTTTAGTGATAAACCTTTAATATCAGAAGATTATAACTCTCTTAAAGAGCTAAAATATAGCTCTTTAAATCAAGGTGTCTCTTATGGTACATATACTGGTTTTGGCATTAATGTACAAGCCAATTTTGTAGACCCACTTTTACAAAATTCTTTATCTGTTGTTTTGTCTCATAATGATGAACGAGATATAGTTGGACTAAAGTATGACAGTGAAGCACAACGACTTGAATATGGAGGTGAAGTTTATGGATATGTAGATAGAAATATAAGCATCTCAAAGGATAAACGTGATTTAGGATATGGAGGGTATGCAAAGTTACCCCTTTTAGCATCTGGTTATTGGCGTGGGGATATTAGGCTAGATTATCTCAAAGATTATGAGACCATTTATCGAGAACCTCTTACTTTGTCGCTAAATGTACAAAATATTAAACAGTTTGGTTATAGTAAATATGCCAATAGTTTAAATGCTATGAGTCTATTTGGAAGTCAAGATAGGGAAAGTAGTATTGTTGGAGGACGTTATGAATTTATGCATGACTTGCCTTGGCAAAGTTATGTAGGTGCAAATTTTGTTTATATGAAAAGTAATAAGGCAAATTTGTTAGAAGAAAAAGGGATTGAACTTAGAGATGACTTTGGGACACTTCAGAGAGATAAAACGATATTGGAGATTCCTAGTTTTTCTACTACGAGGTATGCTCAAGAGGTGAAAATGTCAGAACTCTCATTGGCTAAGGTTTTTGATGCTTCTTTGTATTTTTTCTCTTTTCCTTTTTCTTTACAACGTGAAACACTCTATGTGAAGCAGCGTATGTATGATATTGATTTTACGAATACAGAACAACAGACATACTATGAAACCCTTGTTGGCGCTGAGTTTGATTTAGTTTTATTTTCTAAATTAGAAATTCCTTTGAGTATCGCATGGATTCATAACAAAGATGTTGTTGAAAAAAATAAGCTGAGAGTTCTTTTGGGAAGTAGTTTCTAAAACAATGAATGAATAAGATTTTGAGAGAAGAACCCACACTCATCTATAAAAGATGAGTGTGGAGGTAAATAAAATTCAACGACTAAGAGAACATTTCTCTCATTGAACCATTAAACCACTCATGAAGTGCTTTACCAACACCTTTTGATCTAAACTTACCATTTCCATCTTTAGGCTTAGGAACATGACCAGCACCTTTAAGAACACCAG
>JALWLW010000106.1 GCA_027081065.1 Campylobacteraceae bacterium | reverse complement strand
ATGCACATATTGTAAGAGGTTGTACTACTCAGCGATGTTCTAAGAACATTCATGGACACTCTTATGAGATAGAAGTACTGTTAGAGTCAAACTATTTAGACCATGGACAGATGGTGTATGACTTTGGCTTAATGAAGCAAACGATTAAAGAACTTATTGAATCATTTGATCATGCCATTACGCTTTGGTCAGGAGATGATGAAGTTTATGTAGAGGATATGAAAAAACATTCTGAGCGTTGGGTTGAGTTGCCTGTGTCTCCCTCAGCTGAACAATTTTCACGGGTTATTTACTTAATTGTTGAGCGTGTTTTAGAGTGTACAGGGATGGTCAATGGAGAGCGTAATGTAAAGCTTCATAGTATTATTGTTCATGAAACTAAGAGTGGATATGCTCAAGGTTTTAGAGAAGATGCATACAGTCAGCTTATGGGTAATATAAGTTTAGACGATATTAAATTTTCAAAACAGGTGAAAAATGAGTGGAGAAACCCTAAACTGTGGGACTTACTCTTGGCTTCTAAAATAGTTGTAAATCCTAAAGAAGTATAGTATAATAACATATATTAAATCTAAAGGATATAACGAATGAAAAAACTTACAGTTTTATCAATGATCGCAGCAGCATTGCTTTTAACAGCATGTGGAGACTCAGCTACAGGTGCAGAAGCAAAAGCAGCTAAGGAAGCAAAAACTGAAGCAGCAGCACCAATGAAGTGTGGTGAGGGAAAATGTGGTGAAGGTAAATGTGGTGGTGACAAAAAGTCAGCAACAGATGAAGCTAAAGAAGCCGTATCTCATGCAGCAGAAAAAGTAAAAGAAGCAGCAAGTAAAACAGTTTCTACAGCAACAGAAGCAGTAAAAGAGACAGCATCTTCAGCAGTTGATAAAGTGACAGAGACAGCATCTTCAGCAGTTGATTCAGTAAAATCAGCAGCAGCAACAGCAACAGCAGCAGTAGCATCAGCAGTTAATACAGATGAAGGTAAAGCACTTTATGCTAAATGTGCTGGTTGTCATGGAGCTGATGGTAAAAATAAAGCAATGGGTAAAGCAACACCAGTTGCTGGTCAATCAGCAGCAGATTTAGAGGCAAAACTTAAAGGTTACAAAGCTGGTACAACAAATGCTGTTGGTATGGGTATGTTAATGAAAGGTCAAGTGGCTTCTATGAGTGATGATGATATTAAAGCAGTAGCTGCTTATATGTCAAGTCTTTAATAGCTTATTTGTTCGGAGTTTTCTCCGAGCAAACTAAATTATTTTACAAAAAAATCTTCTTTTTTCTCACTCATCAAATTTAATTTTATTGGTATCATGTTAACCATTTGTTCTTTGGCTAAATAGTCTACTTCTTTATGTGTTACAATTAATCCATCTGCAATATCAAGTGGAGCAACCATGCCTGGCTTTTGACCTTTAATGATTTCAAATGAATTTCCATCCCACGTTCCTAATATAACAGCATTCTTTCCTGCTCTAAATTTATGTTCAGTTTTTATTTGAGTAGAGATTGCTCCATGATAAAAACTTTTTGTACCAGAGAGTTTGGAAATGGTAGGTTTGACAAACATCTCAAAATTCACCATGGCTGCAAGTGGATTTCCAGGAAGATTAATAATGAAACAGTCATCTATTTTTCCAAAGTTAGTAGGACGACCTGGTTTAATGTCAATGCCTGAAAAATACGTTTTCATGCCCAATTCGATAAAAGCTTCTTTGGTAAAGTCTTTGTCGCCTACAGAAACCCCACCTGTGGTTAAAATTAGGTCAGCATCTTTGGCATTGTTAATGGCATTTTTAAGTGACTCCATACTGTCTCCTGCTATGGAGATGTACGAGACATCACAACCAAGCTCTTTGGCACGGGCTGAAAACATAGGGGCATTGGAGTTGTAGAGTTGGTGTCCTTCTATTTTTTCATAATGGGCTTTTAGCTCTTCACCTGTAGAGAAAATGACTACTTTTGGTTTTCTGTAAATTTCAATATGTGTAATGCCCTGAGACGCTAAAAGTGCTAAAGAGTAGGCTGTAATTTTTGTTTTAGCTTCTAAAAAGATGTTCCCTTTTTTAATGTCTTCACCTTTAAAGCGAATGAAGTTGTCTTTTTTAATGTTGCTTGGAAGGATTATGCCTTTGTCAGTAAGTGTAACATCTTCAATGGCAACAATGGCTTCGCACCCTTTAGGCGTAGGTGCTCCTGTCATTATTTTTACTACTTCGCCTTCGTTAAACGTATCCTCTGCAACATCTCCTGCGTAAGTAATCTCTTTTACTTTTACTTCTTTGTCTGCATCATTTACTTTCACAGCATAACCATCCATCGCCGAATTATCAAAACGTGGTAAGTCAAAGTTTGCTTCATAATCTTTAGCGACAATCATCCCTAAAGTCTCTTCAATGGCTAAGATATGGGTGCTTTTTTCACTTACTTCATGGTAAATAGTATCTAAAGCTTCTTCAATAGAAAATGTCATTTTTAACCTTTGTTTAATATGGCAAAAGTATAACAAAATAGGATATAATTCATTTTTAAATAAGGAGAATACCATGTTAGAAGAGATGTTATTGACACATACCGTTTTGATTTACGCTTTCATCGCGTTTATCATTTTAGGTTTTTTAGTACCGACCATGGCAAAAGAGCCTAAGGCATTTAAAAAGGCAAGTTTTTTATATACCATGATTTTTCAAGCACTCATTACCATGATAGTTTTTTCAGGAATTGTCGCCTTGGTTGTAGGTGAGATGGATTTTGGGTTAAGCATTATTATCATGATAGCTGTTTTTGCTGTGATGATGGGCATTGAGATTTCAAAGCATAAACGCATTAAAAAAGGTGACTTAGAAGATGAAGCTACGTTTGCTATGTTACGCACTGGGTTTACCAAAGCCAGTGTTTTAAACTTAGTAGTACTTGTAGGAATTACTCTTTTCATGATGTTTAAAGCGTAAGCATTAGGTTTTTTTGTGCAGTATCTTTTTGTCAAAGAAGCAGGTGAGCCAAACTTAACCCTAAGTGGGGACGAACATCGTTATATTTTTAAGGTACGTCGTCACCGAGAGGGTGAAGTTATTACGTTACGAAATCTTTTAGATGAGCAAATCTATTTTTATAAGATTGTCTCTTTATCTAAAAAAGAGGCATTACTTGTCTTAGAAACATCAGAAATTTTAAAAGTTCTTGCCAAAAGAGAACTCCACCTAGGTTGGTGTGTTATTGACCCCAAGTCTGTGGAAAAAGTTTTACCCACACTCAATGAAATGGGCGTAGACTCTATTACTTTCATCTATTGTGAACGCTCTCAAAAATCTTTTAAACCAGATTTTAAAAGGTTAGAAAAAATCTTACTCAACTCATCTCAACAAAGTGGAAGAAGCTCTTTAATGCAACTTCATATGAGTAATAATTTAAATACCTTTTTAGAAGAACATAGAGATGCTGTCATGTTAAACTTTTCAGAGCAAAAATTAAGTGAAAGTTCAAATGTAAAAATATTTGTTGTTGGCTGTGAAGGGGGCTTTACGGTTGATGAAGTGGCTTTGTTTAAGACTGAAAACATTATGGGTTTAGATACGCCTCTTATTTTGAAGAGTGAGTCTGCTGTTTGTGCTGTGGGGGCTAAACTCTTACTCTAAACTTTTTTTGCTAAAATACCTTAATTTAAATTTAAGGTATTAACCCATGATATTAACCCTTTTAGCACTACTTACTATTTTATTTATCTCCATAGAATTACAAAAGTATTTTAAGATTCCATCACCCATTTCCCTTATTGGACTTAGTTATGGTTTTTATTATACTTTTCCACAAATGGTACTTTTTTCAGAAGAGACCTTTGCTGAATTGGTACTGTTTTTAATTCCTATTTTAATTGCTGCTGATGCTTTACAGTTGAAGTTAGAGGACTTAAAAAAGAATGTCTTGAGTTTGGTCTATTTGGCTGCTTTTTCTGTGGCAATTTCCATTGGCTTTGGAATCTTTGCAGCCAATACCTTTTTTGCAGAGTATGCACTCTCTACAGGAGCAATCATTGCTTTGTTCGCAATGGTTTTAGCGACTGACCCTGTTTCGGTAGTTTCGGTGTTTTCTTCTTTTAATGTTCCTCATAAACTGGCTATTTTGGCTGAGGGTGAATCTTTATTTAATGATGCTACGGCACTTATTATTTTTATGTTTATTGCAATTCCTATGATGAATGGAGTGCATATTGGGGCGATGGACATTGTTATTGTCTCAGCTAAGGTCATTGTTGTTTCAGTTCTTATTGGACTTGTTGTTGGTTACCTTGGGGTGTTAATTATGCGTTTAACTTCTGACCCTATGAGTGAATTGGTACTTATTTTACTAACTGCTTATGGTGCATTTGAAGTGGCTGAACATTGGCATATGGCTGGGCTGTTGGCTGTGATTGTGGCGATTATTACATTGAACACCATTACACAAAAGTCTTTTGATGCCAAAGAACGTCAAGTACGTAAAGCTAAAAATATTGTTAACCGTGCAAACAAAAGTAAAAAGGTTTTCTCTTCAGGTTTCATGAGTGGGATTACACGTAAGCTTTCATCGGATGTAAGTAGCATTGAACGACACAAACAAAACTTGAACTATGTGGCTGTATTAGCACTCTTAGCCAATACTTTCTTGTTTATGTCCATGGCAAGTATTGTTCATTTTGATGCATTAATTAAGTATCAAAAAGAGATTTTATTGATGTTTTTGGTTACCACTGTGATTCGAGCCTTTATGATGGGGACATTTGGAATTGTCTCTAACTTAACGAAAAAAATGACAGATATTGGCGTACGTTGGTGGTCGGTTCTTTTGTTTGCAGGAATTAAAGGGGGACTCTCTATTGTCATGCTTCAAATGCTACCCAAAGGTTTTGAACACAAAGCGATGTTTGATGCGATTGTCATAGGGGTTATTTTACTCTCTACGGTGGTTTATGCTTTGGTGTTGGTGGCTATTATTATGACAAATAAAAAAAGCTTTGATGATGAGGTGGCTCATGAAGTGCATTAACCTATAAAAAGTTATTGACTTTATTATCTATAAATTTTTGATGTTGGATTGAGTAAAATTTTTCAATCCGTCATCCAAAATCCACCATCCCTTGAATATAGCATCATAATAAGGTTGCGTAACCTCCTTAAAACTATCGCTATCTTCAAATAGATTAACACACCAATCAAAAGAGATATTCTTAGCTTTTAAAGCTTCTATGCTTAAAAGTGTATCGTTAATACAACCGAGCTTAGAAGGTGTAACTAAAAGCGTTTTTAAGTTCAGCTCTTTTGCTAAGTCAATCATCATGTACTTTTTGGTGATGGGAACCATAAGTCCACCTGCACCTTCTATAATGAGTAAGTCACAGAGCTTTTGAAGTTGATTTATTTTGTTTTTAATGACTTCTATGTTAATGGTCTGCTTAACATCAGCACAAAAAGGGGCAGCTGGAAGAGGGAAAGTATAGGCTGTAATCTCTTTGGGTTTTAGGGTTTTAAACTTTGGATTGTACTTTTGGACAGCTCTTAAAAGTTCTTTGGCATCAAGAGGATCAGTTATGACACCTGTCTCTATGGGTTTACAGACACCTACTAAAATACCTTGCTTAGAAAAGCTTTCTATAAGTTTTAGGGTTGTATAAGTTTTACCAACGTTAGTGTTTGTAGCAGTTACAAAAAGTAGGTTCATGATTAAACTCCAAAATTTTTATTGAAATTCTAACATAATACTGCTATACTAAAGTTAGTAACAACTTAAAGAGGAAAGACCTTGCCAAACATAGAAGAAGAATTGGATACTTGGTTAGCTTTGGATACTCCAAAGCAATACAAAGTATTATTACACAATGATGACTACACAAGCATGGAGTTTGTAATAGAGGTTTTAATGCATGTATTTCATAAAAACTTAGCAGATTCAGAAAAGATTATGCTTGAGATTCATCAAGCTGGAATAGGAGTTTGTGGTGTGTATACCCATGAAATTGCAGAGACAAAAGTTCATCAAGTTAAACAATTAGCTAAAAGTAATGGTTTTCCACTTTTAGCTACGATGGAAGAAGTATAGTGATAGACAATAATACTTTATTAAAGGAGAAAAAATGATAAGTATAGAATTAAATAGCATTTTTAGGGACTCAGTGCAGTTCGCCAAGGCAAATAAGCATGAATATTTGACTTTAGAACATATTTTTTTAACAATTTTAAAAAGTAAAAATGGGGCAGAAATTTTACAAATGGTAGGAGGAGATGTCGATGAAATGATTAAGATGACACTTAAATATATAGAGGCAAATAATCCTGTTATGGAGACACTTGAAGAAGGGAAAGAACATAATCCTTATGAGACAGTAGCCCTTTCAAATGTTATGAACGATATGGTTTCTCATATTAATGCTTCGGGTAAAGCTGAAGCAAAAATTGGTGATTTGTTGGCATCTATCTTTACACAAGAAGAGTCGTATGCTTATAGTGTTTTAACACATCAAGGTATTAGTCGTTTAGATATCTTAGAAGTGATTTCTCATCCTATGGAAGAGAGCAGTGAAACGACAGAACAAGAAGAGAGTTATCCGAATCTTTCAGCATATACTATGGAGTTAGTTTCTGTTGCTAAGAGTGGGAAAATAGATCCGATTATCGGACGTTCAGAAGAGATTGACAGGGTGATGCAAACCCTGTGTAGACGTAAGAAAAACAATCCTTTGTTAGTAGGTGAACCAGGGGTTGGTAAAACAGCCATTGCAGAGGGTTTAGCACTTTTGATTTCCGAAGATGATGTCCCTGAAGTTCTTCAAGGTTCAAGCATTTTTGCTTTAGATATGGGTGCGATGATTTCAGGTACTAAATATAGAGGTGATTTTGAGAAACGATTAAAAGGTGTTTTAACTGAACTTGAAAGTATTGATAAAGCCATTTTATTTATTGATGAAATTCATATCTTAGTAGGAGCTGGAGCAACAAGTGGAGGGAGTATGGATGCAGCAAATTTATTGAAACCAGCTCTTGCACGTGGTGATTTGAAGTGTATAGGGGCAACGACTTATGCAGAATATCGGAACTATTTGGATAAAGACAAAGCACTCTCTCGTCGTTTTTCTAAAATAGATATTGATGAGCCATCTGCTGAAGATACACTTGTCATTTTACAAGGTATTAAAGAGAAGTATGAAGCGTATCATAAAATTACCTTTTCTGAAGAAGCATTAAAGTCAGCAGTGGATTTAAGTGTTAAGTACTTACATGACCGATTTTTACCTGATAAAGCAATGGATATTATTGATGAGGTTGGAGCTCATTTTATGCTTCGTGGAAAGGCAGATGTTAAGGTTACCTCAAAAGATATAGAAGCTTCAGTAGCACGAATGTTAAAGCTTCCATCAACAGTTGTTAGTAGTAGTGATGTCTCGAAATTAAAAGATATGGCTGAGAAGATTAAGTCAAAAATTATAGGTCAAGACGAAGCTGTTGATTCTGTTGTTCAAGCGATTAAGCGTTCATATGCAGGACTGAATAAAGAAAACTCTCCTATAGGTTCATTTTTATTTGTAGGACCTACAGGTGTTGGTAAAACAGCACTTAGTACTGAGTTAGCTCAAAGTATGGATATCCATTTTGAACGAATAGACATGAGTGAATATATGGAAAAACATGCCATGTCACGGCTAATTGGAGCACCTCCTGGGTATGTTGGGTATGAGCAAGGTGGATTACTTACTGAGATGGTTAAGAGAAACCCACATATGGTTCTGCTACTTGATGAAGTTGAAAAAGCTCATCCTGATATTATGAATATTTTACTTCAAGTGATGGATGGGGCAAAGTTAACAGACAACAATGGGATGGTGAGTGACTTTAAAAATGTTGTGCTTATTATGACTTCAAATCTTGGTACAAAAGAGGCGAATGTTATGGGCTTCAATAAAGATAACAGTAAAAAAACAGATAATGCTTTAAAAGATTTCTTCTCTCCAGAATTTAGAAATCGTTTGTCTGCTGTTTTAACATTTAAACATTTATCTTTAGAAGATATTGAGAAGATTGTTGAACGTGAAATTGTTAAACTAAATAAGCAGATGAGTGCAAAAAATATTAAGATTAAACTTGGTAAGAAAGCACGTACTTATATTGCTAAAGAGGGTTATTCTGATATTTATGGTGCAAGAGAGATAGCACGTGTTATTGATCAAAAAATTAAAGAGGCTTTAACCGATGAAATTCTTTTTGGTGAGCTTAAAGAGGGTGGTACAGTTAAGGTAACCTACAAAGAGGAGAAATTGGACTTTGTCTTCAATATATGATGATGAGTACTATATTCCTCAATTAGATGCTTCTTATGTTTTTCCTTCAGCCAGAGAAACACCAGAAGAGGGTTTGGTCGCCTATGGAGGTGACTTGAATCCAAATAGAATTCTCCAAGCCTACAAAGAGGGAATTTTCCCTTGGTATAGTCCAGAAGACCCAATTCTTTGGTGGTCACCTACTCCTCGCCTTGTGCTTTTTCCTAAAAATTTTAAACAAAGTAAATCGTTTCGACGAGTATTACGTAATAAAGGTTTTGAAGTCTATTTTGATAGAGATTTTGAATCAGTTATCACGTATTGTGCCAATATGCCAAGAGTGGGACAAGAGGGTACTTGGTTAAGTAGTGAGATGAAAGAAGCTTATATGGCATTACACTATATGGGGTATGCACACTCAGTAGAGACCTATTATGAAGGAAATTTAGTAGGAGGTCTTTATGGTCTAGCAATAGGAAAAGGTTTTTTTGGGGAATCAATGTTTGCACTTATGTCAGATGCTTCTAAAGTTTCTCTTTATGCATTAAGTGATATGTGTGTTAAAAAAAGTTATGATTTTATCGATTGTCAAGTAGAAACACCCCACATGATAAATTGGGGTGCAACACTTATTGAACGTGATGAGTTTTTAGGTTTGTTAGAGAAAACTTTAGAGAAAGAGACTGATTTTGGTTCTTGGAGGGATTGGAGTTGGAAATATGAAGAATAAACTATGGAGTAATGGGTTATGGTAAATAGAGAAATTAATTTTTCGTTGTGGTTAGATTTTATTGAGAGAGACTATTTAAAAAATGACTTTCCTACATTACTGGAAAAAGGTATTGTTAATGGAGCAACCTCAAACCCTGCTATTTTTGCACAAGCGATTACCTCTTCTCCAGCTTACAAAGAGCAGTTAGCATCTTTAGAGGGTAAATCAGCCAAAGAGAAATATGAAGCTTTAGCTATTGAAGATATTAGAACAGCAGCTCAGATACTTAGACCTCTTTATGATAAGAGAAATGATGGGTATATTTCTATTGAAGTAGATCCTTTTCTATGTAATGATACGGAAGGAACAATTGCTGAGGGAAAACGTCTTTTTAAAGCCATTGGTGAACCAAATGTTATGGTAAAAGTCCCAGCAACACAAGCTGGATATGCTGCGATGACAGAGCTTATGTCTGTGGGTATTTCTGTAAATGCCACTTTAGTTTTTTCTCCTAAACAAGCAACACAATGTTTTAAGGCGATGACCAAAGGTATTGCTCAAGGTGAACAGTATGGTTCTTGCCGTGTTGAGGCTGTGATTTCAGTCTTTGTAAGTCGTTTTGACCGTGCATTAGATAAAGAACTTGAACAAGTAGGTATCGATCCTGCTAAAACGGGTATTTATAATGCTGCAAAAATTTATAATATGATAGAGGGAAATGAAGTCTCTAATATTAGAGCATTGTTTGCAAGTACAGGTGTTAAGGGTGATGATTTGGAAGCAAATTATTATATTAAAGGTCTTATGGCAGCACACTCTGTTAATACAGCACCTTTAGCAACGATTGAAGCTCATATTCAAGCTGCTGACTCTACCGAAAATCTACCACTTGATCCAGCATTAATTAATGGTTATTTTATGAACCTAGAAGATAATGGCTTTGATATGGATAAGATTTATAAACAACTTTTGGACGAAGGAATTGTTTCATTTGAAGAGTCATTTAAAGATATGTTAGATCAA
Organism: Campylobacteraceae bacterium; assembly: GCA_027081065.1. The sequence continues at coordinate 27,273 of JALWLW010000106.1, read as the reverse complement.
ATTTCTTAAATTTATTTTTAATTATATGAATATTAGAAAAACATTAATATTATAGAATAATTATATTCCATACCTTTTAATAATAAATTTTAAAGTATAATTTTTCCTTTAAAGTATTAAAGGAAATAGTACGTGAAGATTTTAGAAGATGGTGAAATGTATATTGTTGCTGGAGCAACAAGTGGTATTGGAAAGGCGATGGGGGAAATAATTGAAGGTGATTATTATCCTGTGGGAGGACGTAATATTGAAACGCTTTCAAAAATAGCAAAAACAGCAAACCAAAAAGGGTTTTTTATCCCAGGTAATCTTTTTGAAGAGGGAACATCTGCTTATAATTTTTTTATTTATGAATTGTCAAAATTTGATAATAGATGCGTTGTACAACTATTTTCTTCTATTGATATGGATGCAATACCAGTAGAAAAAAATGGAAAAGTTATTGAAGATTATTATGACCCTAGAAGTGGTCAAAAATGGGATCTTAGCATTTCAATGGAAGAGAGACGAAATATTAGAGTAGCTATGGCTGATAGTCAAATTTTATTTTGGAAAAAATTATTGGAAAGTCTTTTAACACGAGAATCACATGAGCCTCTTATTATTTTATATTCTAATTCTATAATTTCTAAATTTTATGAAAATCATTCAGTAAGAGGGCACTCTCAGTACGGTCGTCTTAAAAATGTTATTACTCAGTATATAGAGGAGTATTCAGAAAAATTAAAAGAAAAGAATGTTTTTATAAAAAATATTTTTTTAGGATTGATTGATACCCCAATGTTTAAGGATAGAGGGGATATTAGTGCAAATAGAACAAGAAAGATGGTAGAGATTTTGGCACCAAATATTCCTCTTGGAGGAGAAGAGATAAAAGCAAATGAGCCATTAAATCCTTATGATGTTGCTGAGTTTCTTTATATGATAGGAAATATCTATCCACAAGCTATACCTGCAAACATTAATCTATTTCATAATAAACATTTAGACATAGCAAAATTAATGAGAGACTTTAGAGATAAAAAAAATATTATAAATAAGTTAATTCATAAAAATATTTTTAAAATTGAAAAAGATATTGTAGAAGTAGATGAAAATGTCATGAACTTTCTAATTCAACTTAGAAAAGATAGTTTAAATAAATATTATAAAGAGAATAAAGAGAATAAAAAAATTAAAGAGAGTAGGTTACGAAATAATATTTATGTAGCAGAAAAGATAGTCTCTAAACTCTCTTCTGAGGTATCATCAGATAAATTTTTTGATACTTGTTTACGCTTAGAGGGGAATTACCCTTAATTTATATATACGATTAGTAACAAATGGTATTAGTTTTGATTGAAATAAATTTTTATTAATATCACTTTTATATCAAAAAACAGAAGAAATCTTTAAATAAGATTTCTTCTGTTTTTGATTCCTTTCTTTTTGTCTTATATTCCTATATAATAAAATTAACTTTAAAAAATTAAAAAGAGAAAAAATGGATTGGAATAAATTTAACAGCCTTACTATTTTAATTGTTGATGATGATCAATTGAGTCGAGAATTGATTAAGATGTTGTTTAAAGAGGTGAAAAATATTACAGTTCATGTAGCCAGTAATGGAAGAGAAGCCATAAGCATGATGGAAAATCATACTTATGATATGTTTTTAGTAGATTTATATATGCCAGAAATGAGTGGTGAAGTATTTGTTGCTCAATTAAAAAAAGATGATAAGCTTAAATTGATTCCTATTGTTTTAATTACTACAGACAGATTGACAAGTAGTGAGCTTAAAGAGATTGGTTTAAAATACTATTTAACAAAACCTTTTGACTTTCAAAGCTTTTTAAAAAGTATTTATGGCTTTTTTGAAGAGGAAAGTTTATTGAATGAAACATAATTTAATTACTACGGATTCACTTACTAGTTTAATTAAAAAAATTGATAAAAATATTAAAAATGAGTTTTATCCTACATTGGTTTTCATTTATCTTTCTGTGGAATATGATTTAGAACTTTTAGTAAAAAAATTAAAAAAATATAAGTTTATTGTTGTGGGTTCTAGTACTGTTGGAGAAATTTATGCCAATAATAAATTAGGTGTACATACTCAAGAGAAGAGTATAGTCTGCATGTTAACAAGTTTAGATACATCGGCATTTAAAATTAAAGTGAAAACACTTCATAGTGATAGACACTTTAGCTTTGGTCAAAAAATAGGAAAATGGGTAGCTAAAAGCTTTGATAATCCTGCACTTTTAACCTTGACTGCTGGATTAAGTTTTAATAATGAAAGTTATATTAATGGACTACAAGAAAAAATAAAGTTTTTTGTAGGGGCTGTAGCTGGAGATGATAGATTACTTCAAAAAACTTATGTTTTTAGTAATAATAAAATAACCTCGAATGGGGTATTAGCTTTAGCAATAGATTTAGATAAAATAGAGTTAATTACTTCTCGTGGTTTTGGTTGGTCAGGAATAGGGAGAGAGAGGATTGTGACAAAATCTGAAGAAAATATTGTTTATACCATTGATGATAGACCAGCTGTAGAGTTTTATAATGACTATTTAAATATTAACCCTTCAGATATTTTATATACAGGTGCAGATTATCCTATGGAGGTTTTATTGACGAATGAACAAGTTGTTTATAGAGCCCCCTTGCGTTTGAATGAGAATGGTTCACTGATATTTGCTGGCCATGTACCAAGTGGTTCAAAAGTACGTATAGCAGCACCAATGGGTGAAGCTGTTGTTGAAAAAGTTAAGTTAAGTATAGAAAAATCATTAGAAAGAAAAGAAGGTTATGAAGCAGATCTAGTTTTAGTTTTTCCTTGTGCTTCACGTAAACAGTTATTGGGAAGTTTTAGTGTAAATGAAATAGAGGTTGCGTATAAAACAAGTAAAAATAAACCATTAATAGGTTTTTATGCTTATGGAGAAATATCTTCTTCTTCTCAAAGCAATGCTTTTCATAATCAAACTTTTATTACAACATTGTTAAGAGAAAGAAAATGACAAAAAAAGAATTAAAGAGAGAGGTAAAAACACTACAATCACGCCTTGAATCTTTAGAAAATAGTTATAAAAAACTTGAACAAGATAAGTTAACTATCTATAATCTACTTTATCGTGTGAATAAAGAGTTAGATAGAGCTTTAGCAAATAAAGAGACATTTATTGCTTCTATGAGCCATGAGTTACGTTCACCTTTAACAGCAATTTTGGGGAATAGTGCATTGTTATCGAAAACAAAATTAACAGAATCTCAAACAAGATATTTAAAACATCTTAATGATAGTGCAGACTTTCTACTCTCATTATTAGCAGACTTACTAGATGTGTCAAAATTAAAAGAGAGTAAAATTAAGTTAAATGTGCAAGAGACACATCTTGATAAGCTTTTACTTCATTGTGCAAACATGGTAGAGTCAAAAGTTTCCAAAGAGGTGGATTTTGAGGTAAAGATACCAAGTTTAGACTATTATGTTTTTTTAGATAAAAAACGAGTACAACAAATTTTTATAAATATTTTAACCAATGCTGCCAAGTTTACAAAGAGAGGGAAAATCGAGTTTTCTTTAATTGAAATTAATCAAGTAAATAATCAATTAGAAGTTATTGTAGAGGTTCAAGATAGTGGCTTAGGTATTCCAAAAAAAGTTCAAGAGACACTTTTTGAACCTTTCACTTCAACCGATACAGAAGAGGGTACAGGTCTTGGTCTTTATATCTCTCATGAATTAGCAACCTTAATGGGTGGAGATATTAGCGTTGAGTCTAAAGAGGGGGTTGGTTCTCGTTTTAGAGTAACTATCTATTGCGAAAAGTCAGCACTGAAGATGAAAAACTTGCCTCATATGGATGATAACTTTTCATTGGATCAAGAAAAAAAATATGATAATTTTAATGTTTTAATTGTAGAAGATATTGATTTAAATAGAGAATTTTTAAAAGAGATGTTCAAAATATTTTTTGCTATTAAAGTGGATATCGCCCAAAATGGTCAAATTGCTGTAGAAAAAGCTCAAAAGAAGGATTATGATATTATTTTCATGGATATGCGTATGCCTGTACTTGATGGATTAGAAGCCACAAAAAAAATACGTGAATTTAATAAAGAAGTTCCGATTGTTTGTATGAGTGCTAATGTCTATAGAGAAGATAAACATGAAGCCGAGATGGCAGGGATGAATGATTTTATAGAAAAGCCATTAGAACCTAAAGATATAGAAGAACGACTTATTCAGTTAAGCTCTAAAAATAGTGATAATGAACTGTATGATATTGCACTTAAGCATTTTCAAGCACATTTTGACGAAGTGACATCAATTAATTTTATTAGTATGGCAAAAGAGGGCTTGAAGAATGTTTTGCTAGAAATTGAGAAAAACTTTGCCACTAAGAAAATAGGTGCATTAAAAGATAATTTTCATACGATTAAAGGAATTTTGTCTAATTTAGGTTTAGAAGCATTAGCCAAACAAGCTGATGTACTCCAAGAGTTTGCAAAAGACTCAGACCTTAAAAATATTGAACAGCGATTAACACCTTTTATCTCTAAATTAGAAAAGTTCTTTATTTAGATATCTCTTTAACAACTATTATATAAGATTTTTTAATATACAATATTAAGACTTTATATAAGGCAGATAGATGAATGAACTTTTTTTAGCAATTAATACTTTTTTTGAGAAAATACTATTTTTTGATATTTTTTTTGGACAAATTGAAGGTGTTTCTTTTCCTTTTGTGGTTGCATGGCTTATTGTTGGTGGTATTTATTTAACATTCAAAATGGGTTTTGTAAATCTTCGTATGTTTAAGCATTCACTAGACATTGTTAGAGGTAAATTTAAAACTAAAGAAGATAAAGGTTTAATTAGCCCTTTTCAATCTTTAGCAACAGCACTTTCTGCAACAGTGGGGATTGGTAATATTGCTGCAGTCTCTATTGCTATTTCTTGGGGGGGAGCTGGAGCTGCTTTTTGGATGATATTAGCTGGGTTTTTAGGTATGACTTTAAAGTTTACAGAGGTAACACTTTCTCTTAAACATAGAGAGTTTTTAGCTGATGGCACAATTATGGGTGGAGGTATGGAGTATTTATCACGTGGATTAGCTGAGAAAAATATGCCTAAAACGGGTAAAATTATGGCAGTTATTTTTGCTTTTTTTATGATACTTGGTGCTTTAGGTGCTGGAAATACTTTTCAAATTTCACAGTCACTTTCTGTTATGCAAGGTCAAGTAACTTTTTTTAATGATTTCCCATGGGTATTTGGGGTTATTATGGCAGGAATTACTGGCTTGGTAATTATTGGGGGTATTAAACGAATTGCGACAGTAGCAGAGAAGATTGTCCCAATGATGGTAATCTTTTATTTACTCATGGTTTTTTGGGTTTTAGGAACATATTTTACAGCCATTCCTGATGCTTTTGCACTTATTTTTCAAGAAGCATTTTCTCCAACAGCTGTAGCAGGAGGAATACTCGGTGCAATGATACAAGGTTTTCAAAGAGCTGTGTTTTCAAATGAAGCAGGGCTGGGTTCAGCAGGTATTGCTCACTCAGCTGCTAGGGTTAAGTACCCTGTACGACAAGGTTTAGTTTCTCTTTACGAACCATTTGTGGACACTGTTGTTGTTTGTACAATGACTGCTCTAGTTGTTATTTTAACTGGTTCTTATCTTGGAGGAACAGAAGCTTTAGATGCAGCCATTGCAGCTAAACAAGGAGCAGTTATTACTTCAACTGCTTTTGGATCAGTAGTTTCTTGGTTTCCAACCATTTTAGGAGGAGCAATTTTTATGTTTGCTTTTTCTACGATGATTTCTTGGTCTTACTATGGTGAAAGAGCATGGGTTTATCTTTTTGGTTCTAAAACTTCAATTATCTATAAACTTATTTTCTTGTTATTTATTATTATTGCGACGATTACAGATACAGGAACAATGGTTGATTTTTCATCTATATTATTTTTAGCATTGGCTATACCTAATATTTTTGGCTTACTAGTAATGTCAGGAGAGGTAAGAGAGATGTTAAGTGACTACGAACGTAAGTTAAAATCTGGAGAGTTAGAAGAAGAGGCAATACGGGATTAAAGCCCGTATTGTTAAAAAAGCTTATTTAGCTTTTTCTAAATATTTACCCTCAACGGTATCAACAACAATTTTTTGACCCTCTAAGATAAAGAAAGGTACTTGTACCACTGCACCAGAATCCAGTGTTGCTGGTTTTTTACCACCTTGAGAGTCACCTTTAAAGTTTGGTGGTGTCTCAACTACAGTGTAAGTAGCTGTTTGTGCAATCTCTACTGAAATGGCTTTACCTTTGTAAAATAAAATGTTAGCTTCCATCCCATCAATCATGAAATCAAAAGTATCTTTACCTACTTGCTCACGTAATAGACCAATTTGGTCATAAGTCGTGGTATCCATAAATTGTAACATTTCACCATCATCATAAAGAAATTGCATGGTTGCTTCTTCTAAATCTGGTACTTCAAATTTATCACCTGCATGAACAGTTTTGTCTATTACTTTACCTGTTGCCAAATTTTTAATTTTACATCGTACAAATGCTGCACCTTTTCCTGGTTTTACATGTTGAAAATCTACTACTTTAAAAGGGTTACCATCTAACTCTAATCTAACGCCTTTTTTTAAGTCACCCATTGAAATTGTTGCCATAGTGGTCAACTCCTAATTTTTTTTTGCTATTATAACCTTTGATTAATATTACGTTGTTTAATGGTTTAAAATTTACTATTAGACTTTTGTAAAATAAATACAGGAAATCATATGAAAAATATCTTTAAACTATTAGTAATGGTAAGTTTTACCCTTTCTTTTAGTTACTCTGTAACAATTGATGAATCAATTGTTAAAATCTATACCGTTTCTAAATCAACTAACTATTTAGAGCCTTGGAACTCTTCTGTTCAGCGTTCTAGTGGTTCAGGAAGTATTATTGCTGGTAATCGAATTTTAACCAATGCTCATGTGGTTGCAAATGAGACATTTATCGAGGTTAAAAAGTATGGAGATACCAAGCGATATCAAGCAAAAGTCTTAGAGGTCTCTCACGATACTGACTTAGCACTACTTGAAGTGGAAGATAAAAGTTTTTTTGAAGGAACAGTACCTTTAGAGTTTGGAGAGTTACCTAGCATGCAAGATAAGGTAACTGTTTATGGATATCCAATGGGTGGTCATACTATTTCAGTTAGTACAGGAATTGTCTCTCGAATAGAGCATAATCGTTATGCACATAGTGGTAAACATTTTTTAGCGATTCAGATTGATGCTGCTATTAATCCTGGTAATTCTGGAGGACCTACTATCTCAAATGGAAAAATTGTTGGGGTTGTCATGCAAGGGATTACATTTTCTCAAAGTATTGGTTATATGGTTCCTGTAGATATTATTCAACATTTTTTAAAAGATGTTTCTGATGGTAAGCATGATGGTTTTCCAAAGCTTGGTATTATGACGGATAAAATTGAAAACCCATCCCTTAAAGAGTATTATCATCTTGCTGAAGATGCAGGAGGTATTTTAGTTGTTGATATTGTACATAACTCAATTTTGAAAAATGTTTTAAAAAAAGAAGATATCATTACTGCTATTGATGGACATAAAATTGAAAGTGATGGAACAGTTGAATTTAGACCGAATCAGTATACGCATTTTAAGTACTATATCGATGTGCATCAATATGGGGATAAGGTTTCTTTGGAGGTTTTACGTAATGGTGAAAAAATCTCTTTAACAGCAATGTTACCGAAAACCTCCAGTTCAGAACGCTCTTCTTATTCTCCATTAGAGTATGATAAAATGCCAACATACTTTATGTTAGGGGGATATGTTTTTTCTCCTCTTACACAAAACCTTTTAAATAACTCAGGAAGTGCTGTTCTTGGTTTAAGATATGCTTCAACAAAATTTCCTAAGAAAGATAAACAAGAGTTAGTGGTACTTTTAAAAGTTTTAGCCTCTTCTCATTCACGTGGTGATTATGGTATTTCTATGTGGCATATTGCAAAGGTAAATGGAAAAGAGTTTAAAAACTTTAAAGAGTTTTATCATTTAGTAATGGAAACAAAAGAAAAATTTGTAGTGCTTGAAGATGAAGATGGTGCTAAAGTGGTGATTAATAAAAAAGAGGCATTAGATACAGAGAGTGAATTATTAAAGCGTTATAGTATAAAAGCTAATAAGTCAGATGACTTATAGCTTTTAAAGAAGTTTGTTAGAATCTATCTAACAAACTCAAATGGGTTTTCTACTACATTTTTTCTATCTACAATGTATGGAATAAGTGCAGTTTGTCTAGCTCGTTTAATTGCGATAGTTACTAGCTCTTGGTGACGTTTACAGTTCCCTGTAAGACGACGAGGCATAATTTTAAATCTTTCACTTAATGAGAACTTTAATAGTCCTAAATCTTTATAGTCAATGAAATCTACTTTCATTTCACAATACTTACAATATCTTTTTTTGAATTTTCTTCTTTCTGCCATGTTTATCTCCTAAAATGGTATTTCGTCATCGTCGATGTCGATTTCTGGTACAGATGGTTGTGCTTGTTGCTGTTGTGGTTGCTGATATGAAGGTTGCTGTGAAGCTTGAGGTTGTCCATAAGAATTACCTTGGCTTTGTCCACCACCATAATTATTTTGACTAGCTTGTTCACCATATCCATTGTTATTGTTTGAATTCTGAGCATCTGCTTTTGAATCTAACATCTGTAGGTTCTCTACTGTAATGGCATGTTTACTTCGTTTACTTCCATCTTGTGCAGTCCACTGTTGAAATTGCAATCTTCCATCTACTAAAACTTTGCTTCCCTTGCGAAGGTATTGGTTTGCTATTTCAGCTGTACGCCCAAAAAATGTGAGATCAATGAACATTACTTCATCTTTTTGTTCACCAGTTTGGCTTTTCCACTTTCGGCTTGTTGCTATTCCAACATTACCAATAGCAGATCCACTTTGTGAATATCTAATCTCAACATCTCTTGTAAGGTTTCCTACCAATACGACTTTGTTATACATGGGTTGCTCCTATATGTTAACGGTTTGAATTATGCTTCAGTTGTTTCAGTTGCTGCTTCTGTTTCAGTAGCAGTCTCTTCAACTTTTGGCTCTTTTTTTACAGCTTTTGCTTCAGCTATAAGTTTCTCAAATTGAGCTACTTCTTTTTGCTTTGAATATCTAACTGTAAGGTATTTAATTACCTCTTCGTTGAACTTCAAGTTTCTTTCAAGCTCGTTAATAAGTGTACCTTCTGCTTTAAAGTAAACGATTGTGTATACACCACGCTCATTTTTTTCAACAGGGTAAGCAAGTTTTCTCATTCCCATTTTATTGGTAGCAAGAATTTCAGCACCATTTTTTACAAGAATTTCTTCAATTTTTGCAATGTTAGCTGCTGTTTCTTCATCTGTTAGTGTAGGTTTAAGTACATACAGTGTTTCGTAGTTGTTCATTGTGTTCCTTTTGGTTTGATAGCCCATAATATTAAGTATAAGACTTATCCAATTTATGAGCAAGAATTTTGGAAGCCGTATTCTATCATAAATTCTATTTATATAGACTAAATACTAAGTTGAATAAAGTAGTAAATATGAAATTAATATCAAGATAAACTTTTAAATATAAAAATAATCTTAATTTTAAAAATTATATTATATAATTAAACTAACACATAGTTAAAGGAATCATATTTGAATAAAGTTAATAATTTTTTAGCAACAAAAATGATTGTAAAAACATCTAAATTTGTTGTTCTTGCAGTCTATGTAGCACTGATTTTGGGTTCATCATATATTTTTTATAAAAGTTATACACATTATAATTATATAGACATGACAAGTAAACTTGAAGTAAAAGAGGTAGATAAAAAAATTATCACTCATGACATTTCTATTAGAAAAAGTGAACAAGTCACTGTAATGATGAGTTCAATGGTCGTTTTACTCTTATCACTATTTATGCTTTCTCGACGAAAATATATTTTTAAATATTTTGAATTGGAAAATCAAAATTTAAAGCGACTTTTAGAAGATATAGAAAATTATCCTAATGAGGAGAAAGCTAAACATTTTAGAAGTATGTTAAAACATAAAAATACAGCAGAAACTTATGAATTAATGTCTGAAATCATTGAAGAGCTACAACAAAATAAAGAGTTTGCTGATGAAGCCAATAAAACAAAAAGTCTATTTTTGGCTAATATGTCACATGAGATACGTACACCATTGAATGGTATTGTAGGGTTTACCAAATTTTTAAGCTCTACAGAATTAAATGAGGAGCAGCGTGATTTTGTAAAAATTATTCGTAAGAGTTCTGAAGATTTACTCTCTATTATTAATGATATTTTAGATATTTCAAAAATTGAAAATGGAATGATTGAGTTAGAAGAGGTGTTTTTTAATCCCATGGAAGAGTTTGAAAATGTTATTGAATCTTATGCTGCTAATGCCTCTAAAAAAGATATTGATTTCTCTTTATGGATTGACCCTTTGTTTTCATCATTACTTTTACGATCTGACCCAGGTAAGATTAAGCAAGTCATTATTAATTTAATTTCTAATGCTGTTAAATTTACAGAAAATAAAGGAACAATTGATGTTATTATTGAAAAAACAGCAATAAGTGATGATAATATTTCTGTAAAGTTTATGGTAAAAGACACAGGTGTAGGAATTTCTAAGGAACAAGAGGCAAAAGTATTTGAAGCCTTTACACAAGCTAATAGTAGTACAAGCCGAAAATATGGTGGGACTGGGTTGGGATTAACTATTTCAGCTGGATTAGTTACTGCTCTAGGTGGAGCATTAAAGGTTGATAGTATTTTAGGGGAGGGGAGTGTTTTTCATTTTACTTTAGATATACCAATGAAAAAAATTGAACGGGACAATCAAGTTAAAGCTATGAAAATGGCGATTTATGCACCCTCAGATGTACAAATAAAAGATTCTGATCATTATCTTGAAAATTATCTTCTCTCCTTTAAACATCTCTCAATGATGCGTTTTAAAACTATTAAAGAGTGTATGCATGCACCTGTTTCAATGTTTGATGCACTTTACATTCATTATGATAAAATTAATAAGGAAGAGTTAGAAAAGATAGTAGCTCATCATGGATCTCATTCTAATATTATTTTAGTAACGAAGTTGAATAAACGAGAGTTAATAAAAGATATTTCGGCTGATTTTGCTCAAATATTGTATGAACCGATTACTTTTTCAAAGGTTGAAAAGTCATTTAATTATCTGGTTGAACATAAAGAAGAGAAGCAGATGAGTTCTGAAAAAAACAATTTAAATAGAATGATTGAAGAGAAAAAGGAGATAGCACTTTTTTCTGGTATTCATGCTTTGGTTGTGGAAGATAACCCTATTAATCAAAAGATGATTCAGCATACGTTGAAAAATATTGGTATTACTACCGATTGTGCTAACAACGGTAGAGTGGGTCTTGAAATGTTTATGAAAAATCATCAAAATTATGATGTGGTATTCATGGATATTCAAATGCCAGTGATGAATGGGGTTGAAGCGACTAAAAATATTTTGGCGTATGAGCAGAGTATGGAGTTAAACCATACACCTATTATTGCTGTTACAGCGAATGCTTTAAAAGGTGACAGAGAAAAGTTTATCTCTGAAGGCATAGATGAGTATGTATCTAAACCTATTGATTTAGAGAAGTTTATTACAATTTTGAAGATGTTTTTTAATGTCTCTCAAAGTGCTAAAGAGCTACCTGTAGTCTCTACAACAGATATTTTACTCTATAAAGAGACACCTATGGAAGCAAAAATCATTGCTGCTATTTTACATAAATTGGACTATTCAGTAGATGTTGTTGAAAATATTGATGAGCTAAAAAAAGTGATGGATGTAAACTCGTATAAATGTATTTTACTTGATAGGGTTCACTCTGAAGTTGAGCACTCAAATGTAACACAACACATTAAAGCAAAAGAGATTCCTTCTTTACTTTTTGTTGATGGTGAGACGGTTGTTGTTCCTAGTGATCAAGAAAACTTTACCTTTATATCGAATAAAGTAACTGATTATCAGAGTATTAAAAGTAAAGTTGATCAGATGATTAGCTTGGCTAATGTCTCTTAAGTTGTTATAAATAGGACTGCAACCGAATAAAAGCGCCATACAAAAGAAGCTCTCTATTTGCAGGGGGTGCTTTTTTTATCTCTAACTCTATTTCTAATAAATATTCAAATATTTTTAACAAAGCAGGGCTTTTCACTCTTAATGCTAAATTTGCTTTTTTGTCTTCAATGGGTTTGGGTAGTTTGTAGCCTAAAATAGCTTTTGAATCTATGTGACCGTTTAGTTTCATGTAGGCATGAAAAAGAAAAATTTGATTGACAAAAAATTGGGTAGACCGTAAAATGGAAAATTCATCTTCCCCAATTTCAAGTAATTTACTTATGGTCGCCACCACAGGCTTTTTTTCAAAGAGTTCAATGAGTAGTTGTTCAGTGGCTAGTGGTGCAGTAGAATAAACCAATCTGTCAATATCTTTAGCCGTTACTTTCCCTTTTAAAATAGCCAGTTTATTAAGTTCATTGGCACAAAGAGCCATGTTGTTGTTTAACATAAGCATAAGATGCTGTAAGGCAAAATGGTCAATGTCTAAGCCAATCTTTTGAGACTTTTTTTGTAACATTTCAATGCTCTCACGAACATTTGGCTCAAACAAACGTAGCCAGTTTGCTCCTTTTTTAGGGCTAAAAGAACTTTGTAAACTTTTAGCATTACTAGCAGAGCCTTGGTAATGAAAAAGCAAAAAATTGTCTGAACTTTTAGCAACAAGCTCAACTAAAATATCTAATTCTTTTTTAGGAATTTTCTTCTCTCTTTTGATGATAAGTAGATTTGTTCCTCCAAAAAGCGAAGACTGAGAAAGGTAGGCTTTGGCTTTCTCAAAAGTATATTCATCAAAATAGAGCGTTAATGCCGATTCAGAGGCATTGGTAATGTTTATATAATGTTGTAAATAATTGGCGATTAAGTACTCATTTTCTCCAAAAAAAAGCATGGCTCTTGGTGGAGTAGTCCGTAGTAAGTTCTCAAATTCTCTTTGGTACATCTATAACTCCGTAATCTCTTTCTCACACTTAGCCACGAACTCAGCTTGTATCTTAGCCATAGCAAGAGACACACTCTCGATTTTTACAATAATCTCATCAAATAGCAAGAGATTGTCACCTCGAAGATTCACCGTAACCCCCTCAACTTCATCAATAAGCACAGCTTTAGCATTTTCACCAACTTCAACTACATGAGCTTTAAACTCTTGACCAACGCGTTTCTCTGCCCAACGTGCTAGTTTACGGTCACGAAAATCCCACTCTGCTTTGGTAGATTCTCGCTCTAGCTCTGAAACCCTTTGACAGAGTGGTTCAATGTTTCTCAACAAGTAATCATTTTGCTCTTCATCCTTTTTCAAGTCAGCCTTAATAAGTCGGTGCAAGATAAGGTCAGAGTAACGACGAATAGGAGAGGTAAAATGAGAGTAGTGGCTAAAGCCAAGTCCAAAGTGACCCTCGTTGTTTGCAGAGTATGAAGCCTGTTTTAAAGACTTAATAATCATGCTGTCAACTTCAGGAGCAATTCCCATATTTTCTGCCTCTTTTTGAATAGCACGAATTAGGGTAGGGGAGTCCTCATAATCTTTTACAAAAAGCCCAATGGTTGCCAAATCTTCAAGCAACTCTTCAAGTTTACTTAGTTGTGGTGGCGTATGAATTCTAAAGACCCCATACTCAAAACGTTTTGCACTGGCTTGATTGGCTAAAAGCATACACTCCTCAATAAGTGAGTGCGAGGGTGTTCCTGTCTCAACAGCTGTTCCTTTTAACTCATGGTTAGCATTTATACTAAGTTTTATCTCTTCACTTCTAAAGTCAAAACCGTGTCCCAAACGTCTTTTTCTAAGGCGTTGTGTAATCTTTTGAAGAGGAAGCAGGTAGTCCAAAATTCGCTTCTCATGCTCTTTTTCAACATTTGCTCCATCATTCTCAATAATCACATCTATTTCATCATAGTTAAATCGGCGTTTAGAGTGAATAACGGCTTCAAAAAACTCCTCTTTAATTGGCATAAGAGAGTCTCTGTCTAACTCAATTTTTGCTACAAATGCAAGTCTATCTACATGAGGTTTCAAAGAACAGATATTTTCAGAAAGTTCTCGTGGTAACATAGGAAAAGATTTATGAGGAAAATAGGTAGTAAATCCACGACGTTTTGCCTCACTATCAATAGGGCTAAAGTACTCCACATAGTGACTCACATCGGCAATAGCAACATAAAGTGTATAGCTCTTTAAATCAAAATAGATAGCATCATCAAAATCTTTAGCCGTCACAGGGTCAATGGTACAAAAGTCTAAATCGGTCAAGTCCACACGAGTAGGGTGTTCACTCTTGGTCACCTCTTGCTCCACCTCTTTGGCTTGGGTAACACAATCTTCATCAAACTCATTGGCACGTTTATAGAGTGCAAGTGATATCTTCTCATCGACCATTGGGTCGCTTAACTCTCCAAAAATCTCTAAAACCTCTTCGGTCTCAGAGTCTACTTTCATAACTGTTCCAAGTTTAAAAGCTTTTAAGTCCATCCCCTCCATCTTAGCATTGGTTGGAAGCCCTGTTTTTAAGTCAAGTATCTCAAAAACATCTGACTCATTACGATTTGTATAGACAATCTGATAGACATGAGCCTTGCGAATAACAAGCTGAACCTTAGCAGAAGCACGACCACGACGAGCAATAACACGTTTTACTACCACATCATCTCCAGGGTTGGCTTCTCCCATATCCCCAGCTTCTACTACTAAATCTTTCTGCTCTTTGGTTTGAGCCTCTACAAAACCTTTCCCCTCTTTGTTAACATAGAGTTGTCCTACACGAAAGAGAGATTTTAACTTCCAAAGTCCATTAACCTCTTCAATTGCTCCAAGCTGTTTTAGGGCTTGAAAGCTGTTTTTATCTTCTGATTCTAAATCGGTCTCTTTAAAACCGTTAATAAGTTGTATTCCAAATGGTGACATAAATGTTTATCCTATTTTTTAGGTGTGACCATGTCACACGTTTAATTAAAGATATTGTAGCCAAGTTTTAGTATACTTTCGCAAAAAATAAAAGTTGAGAATCAAAGAATATGACTCTAAGAAGTAAAGATAAACTCCCCTACCGAACCATCTTAAAAACCCTTATAGGAACAGCACTCTTTTTAATGATTGACAGCCCCATGGGTGATGGTTGGTTTAGTGGGCATGGTCAAGCTGTAGCAGTAGTTTTAGTAGGACTAGCATTTGCTTTTTCCTATTGGCGAAGTAGTAGACGAGCTAGAGAGATAATGCTGATAGGAATAGTAGTAGGGTTAACGGGTGAGTTTATCTTGTCGATGGTGCTGGGTATGTACCATTATCGTTTTCATAACATTCCTCTATGGCTCTTTTTTGGGCATAGCCTTATCTTTGCTTCAGTTTTTAGGCTCTCTCATCACCCCTATATTTTGGCTCGTCAAGAGGTCATTAAGAAGTGTTTACTTATCTTCTCTATAGTTTACAGTATTGTGTGGCTTTGGTGGGCAAATGATGTTTTTGGTTTTCTCTACTCACTACTCTTCTTTGTTATTCTCTACAAAGCCAAAAAATCGCAACTCTTTTTTCTGATTATGTTCTTTATTGTCGCCTACTTAGAGCAGATAGGAACAGCTACAGGTACTTGGTATTGGCCCGAAATTGCTTTTGATAAATTTGCATGGCTTCCTAGTGGAAACCCACCTGTGGGTATTGCTGCTTTTTACTTTTTGTTTGACTTTATAGTTTTGGGGTTTTACATGAATGTATTGCATCCAAAGGTTAGAGATAGGTATAGTGGTTTGAAGGTGTAGATTCGATAAAATTGAACTATTCAACAGAGACCTAAACATTTCTTGGAGTTGTGTTGGTAAGTTTTATTCATTTTTGTAATTTAAACACTCCTTTTCTCTTGGATTGGGGGCATAGTTTGAAGTTGGCTTACAGCCAAAAGAGCTTCTTGAATATTTAAAGGAATTTAACATATAGAGGTACTCATTTGTAGTGGGTAGTGTTCCTTCAGCCATAATATCTATGTAGTCACTATTGACTCTTTTTTTAGGAAATATTTTCTCTTTTCTCTTCCCAAAAAAAGTAAATGAAGCCAAGTCTGTTATGGGATCATAAATGCCTTTTTGTACCAACTCTTTTGGTGTGTCATAAAATGGGGTTTGATGATTCCCACCTTGTTTGACCATAATAAATGTTTTATGATTTACATCCATAAGCTTGTACATATCTAAATAGATTCTAGGGTCAGTAGAGTGGTCATTTTCAAAAAGTTCTGTGACAAAATTGGTATCTTTTGGTAGTTTCATGAAGTTTTTAAATTGAAAGTCAATCCATGGTGATGCACCAAAAATAAAGCGTCCCTCATCTCCTAGCTTATCTTCTGTAAAAAGTTTATAGGCTAAACTTGGAAGTACTCCTGCTCCTGAAGAGTGTCCGATTAAGCCTATCTGTTTGTCATTGCTTAAGCCTTTTTCTTTTAAGATGTTACGTGCATAGTTAATAGCATCATAAAAGTGGTAGGTCATAAAGTCTGAAGCAAAACTTTGAGTAGATAAGCCAACAACTACATAACCTTGTTTGACTAAGTAGTGGTAAATATGCTCATAACTCCGACGGTCAGATACTGAAGCTGCTAAGAAATAGAGTGTGGGTTTTAGAGAATTTTCTTGTTCATAGTAGATACTAATGCCCATTTTATTGTGATGTCTTACAGTAATAGTTTTATGAAAAGCATAAATACCCTCTTTTTTCTTTACATCACTACATGCAAAGATAGTGAGTAACATGATGAATAATATGATAGATTTATACATGGATGATTCTTTTTAAATAAGTTTAAAAAAAGTACTACCAGAGCCTGAAAAATACCAGCCTTTAGGTTGCTTTTTTAGTTGAGGGTAGGCAATAAGTGAAGCCTTGTACAAGTCATTAGCTGCAAGAGCATCAACTTTTTTTAAAATCTCTTTAGAGGAGAGTTTTTCCCAACCTTTAAATGATGTAGCTTCGATTTTGTCGAACAATTCACGTTTAAATGTTTTATAAACCAAAGCTGTGTCACAATGAATATTGGGCGTATAGAGTTCTATTTCAAAGGTTTCATCGTCAAAGGCTTCAACTATTTCACCAAAGCCTGAAACATTTGCAGCCTCGTAGTTATAAACAAAAAAAGGAATATCAGCCCCAACAGTTGCACCGATTGTTGCTAGAGTAGGGGTGTTAATGCCAAGTTGACAAACTTCATTAAACAGATGCATAAAAGCAGCAGCATCTGATGAGCCACCCCCCAAACCAGCACCTGAAGGAATGTTTTTTTCGACTACTACTTTATGATGTTTAAAAAAATCAGTTTCTAGTTTTAGCTCTTTTTGCATGGCTAAAAAAGCTTTGTAGATGGTGTTGGACTCAATGGCAACACCATCACAGCCCTCAATGGTAAAGCTGTCATATTTTTGAGGAACAAAAGAGATAACATCGTAGAGATGAGGTACTTTAACAAAACGAGAAAATAGGGTATGGTATCCCTTTTGATGTCCTGTTATTTTAAGAAAAACATTGATTTTTGCGTGGGCTTTTTTAGTCATAAATTGATTTCTTTTTGTTTTAGTTAGTTTAATAAAAGTTGTTCTGAGTTTTCAAGAAGTTTCTTAACATCTTTAACATAGATATTTTTTCGTTTATTTTCAATAACTTGTTCTGCTTCTAACTCTTTTAAATGTCGTTCGACGACATTTCTAACTGTTCCTAAGAGTTTAGCTATTTCTGTTTTTGAAAGATTTTGGAGTAGTTGAAAATAGTGCTTATCATCAGGGTTCATGTTTTGAAGTAGGAGTTTTGAGAGGCGTTCGGAGGTTGAATAGAGCGACAAATCACTTGCTAAAGTTTCAGCATGACGCATTTGAGAAGCAATATATGGGAAGAAGTGTCGATTAAATTGTTCATTGGTTTTTAACCATTCACGCACTTTTTCAATGGGGAGTTGTAGTACATCTGTAGGTTCTAAGACCTCATATAAGACATCATGTGCTTTTCCATCAAGCAAAATTAAGGTATCAAACATATCCCCAGAACGATAGACAAAGAGGGTCTGTTCTTTGGCTGTCTCTAAGTTCATTTGAAAACTTTTAATTTTTCCTTTAAGGACAATATAAAAATATTTTGAAAGTTCATTGTTAACAAATGGCGTTTCTGATTTTTTGAAAGAAATTACTTCACCATATTTTAAAAATTGTTGTTCAAAACTTTGGTCTAACTCTTTAAAAATTTCTATACCATAGTGTTGCATGAGTTCTTTCCTGTTTAATAATCTAAAAAGTATTATAACAAAAGTTCTTATATCCTCAGCGTATAGGCTAAATCCTTAGAGTAATTAGGTAAAATACAAACAATTGAATACAAAAGGGGCGTATATGTTTGGATTGGGTTTTATGGAAATATTGTTTATTGCCATTGTCGCAATAATCTTTTTAGGGCCAGATAAATTGCCAGGAGCAATGGTAGACATCGCAAAATTTATTAAAAATATTAAAAATGCAATCACCGATGCAAAAGAGACTTTAAATGAAGAGGTCAACCTAGATGAGTTAAAACGTGAAGCTTTAGGTTACAAAGAACAATTGGACAAAGCCACAGAAGAGTTACAAGGGTTTAAAAACTTAAATCCAATGAATGATTTAAAAGAGAGTGCAGGGTTGGGGTCAGTCAAAGAGAACTTTGAAAGACTCACCCAACGAGACCCCGAGCCACAAGCAACCCAAGTTGAAGCACGTCAAGAGCAAGAGATTACTTTTAAAAAGAAAAAAGTAACAGAGACCACGCTTAAAGAGGTGAAGCAAGAACATAAAGCACAAAAAAAAGAAGCTAAAAAACAAAAAGGTGATAGTTAATGTTGTCAGAAATCAAACCTCATTTAGCTGAACTTCGTAAACGCCTTAGCCTTTCTGTGGCTTCTATTATTGTTGCTTTTATTGTCGCTTTTATTTTTCATAATCCTATTTTAACATGGATAACAGCTCCTCTAAATGAAGCGTTAACTGAAGTAGGACGGGTTGTCAATGCTCAAGAAAAAGCAACATGGCACTTAGACCCTGTTGAAGGTAATAGCACACAAGAAGCCAATGTTACAAAAAGAGTAATGGTGCAACCTCAATCAGCCCAAGAAGCTGCTGCTTTAAAACTAGAGTTGGCA
This sequence comes from Campylobacteraceae bacterium, assembly GCA_027081065.1. The sequence goes on along the minus strand of JALWLW010000106.1, from coordinate 7,954 downwards.
CTAAGTAAAGCTGCTAAGGTAGCTCAAAAAGAGATGGCATTCTTTTTAATAGAAGCAACCCAAGCAGCCAAAGAGTTAAAAGAGACACTAAAAGGACTTAACAATAACATTGACCAAGCTTCTTTTGATGGGCAAATTACCACCCATCAAGTAGGAGGAGCATTTTTTGTTGCCCTAAAGGTTTCCTTTTTCGCTGGGCTTTTGGGTGCTTTGCCTTTTGTACTTTACCAATTGTGGCTTTTTATTGCCCCTGGTCTTTACGAAAATGAGAAGAAGATGGTGACCCCATTTGTCATTGGTGGCTCATTTATGTTTATGGTGGGTGTGTTGTTTGCGTACTATGTGGTTACGCCTTTTGGATTCCAATTCCTCATTACCTTTGGTTCATTTCTTTACACGCCACTCATTAATATTGAGGATTATGTAGGGTTCTTTACTAAAATTATGATGGGCTTTGGTGTTGCATTTGAGCTTCCTGTCGTTGCGTACTTTTTAGCTGTGCTTGGTATGGTTACAGACAAAACACTAAAAGACTTCTTTAAATATGCTGTGATTATCATTTTTGCTTTAGCTGCCTTGTTGACGCCACCAGATGTTTTAACACAGTTACTAATGGCGATTCCACTTATTTTACTCTATGGTCTCTCTATTATTATCGTTAAATATGTCAATCCACATGTTGAAGACGAAGATGATGAAGAGAATCCTGATGAAGAGAGAGAACTTTTAGAGAATAAAAAAGCATAAATGAACAGAGAACTTTTAACCTCTAGCTATGATTATGAGCTTCCAGCTCATCTCATAGCTCAAACCCCCATACACCCTCGTGACCATGCAAAACTTTTGGTTTATGACAGAGCGACCAATACCACTACGCATACCTTTTTTAAAAATATCTTAGATTTTTTACCCCAAAATTGTGAAGTCGTACTCAATGACACCAAAGTCATTAAAGCCCGTATATTTGGTAAGAAAAAAACAGATGAGCATGGTCAAGGAGGAGGAAAAGTAGAACTACTCTTCAACAAACCTCTCTCTGCTCATGAATATTTGGTGATGATACGTGGCAAAGTACAACTAGACTCAGAACTCTTTTTTGATGACAATTTAGTAGCCACCGTTGTAAGATTTAATGAAGATGGTTCTCGTGTGGTAACCTTTACCCACAAAGGTAAAGAAATACGTTTTGAAGACTTAGTGCAAGTATTAGATAAAATAGGACACATTCCCCTACCTCCTTACATGCAAAGAGAAGATAACGAGCAAGATGAGACAGACTACCAAACCCTCTTTGCTAAAAATGCAGGAGCTGTAGCAGCTCCCACAGCATCGTTACACTTTACTCCTGAACTTTTTGAAGCCTTTGAAAACAGATACAAAACCCATAAAATCACTTTACATGTAGGAGCAGGAACGTTTAAACCTGTAGAAGTAGAAGCAATTCTAGAACACCCCATGCATTCAGAGTTTTTTGACATACCTAAAGAGAGTGCTAAAGTCTTAGAAAGTTCAAAACCTATTTTAGCTGTAGGTACAACGGTTACAAGAACAGTTGAATACTTTTCAAGAACAAACAAAACTTCTGGCGAGTGTGATTTGTTTTTAAACCCAAGTAACAAACCCCAAAGAGTCAACCACCTCTTAACAAATTTTCACTTGCCAAAAAGTACCCTCATCATGTTAGTTTCTGCTTTTGTTGGGCGTGAGAAAACTCTTGAACTTTATCATGAAGCCATAGAAAAAGAGTATCGTTTCTTTTCTTATGGGGATGCTATGTTGATTATTTAATATTACTCTGAATATAAGCAAACTCATTAATCTTAGCACGAACAGTAACCAATGCTTGTGTTGCTTCGCTAATAGAGTTAAACGGCCCAATGAATACACGGCGAATAACTTTGTCTCCTTGTTGTACTTTTTGTATCATGTAAGGGAATCCATTGTTGCTAATACTTGCTAAGTATGTTGGTGAAATTTTTGAGAAGAATGAACCTGACTTGATGTAAAATTTATGTGTAGGGACTTCTTTCTTCACGATTGGTTTAGTTGTAGTATTTTGTTCAGAATTACTTGCCATGAGGGTTAAGTTTTCATCTTCAATCACTGGTTTTGGTTTAGGAAAGACAATGTGTTTAAAATTTTTTAAAGCAGATACTTTAAAGGTATTACCCATAGGGATGAGACGAATTTTTTGAATATCTTTTCCTTTTTCATAATCACCATGCCCTTTAAAGCTCCAACGTACAGTTGTTTGAACATCAATATAGTTGGCTTTACGTTTTAAAATTTTTAAATAGGTTAGACGATAGTTCCGTTTTGGCCATTTTTTATACTCACGAACTTTTTTTGCACGTAAATCCATTAAAGAGAGGTTTTTTTCCCATAAATATTTTTGCATCGGAAAAGCATAGAATACTTGTAGTTTGTCAAGGTAGTTCTCTTCATCTGCCATATAAAAGTTATGTAAAAAGTTTTGAATATGAGCTTTAGAGGCACGGCTTCGTTTTGACATTTTTTTTAAATAGTATGAACTGACCCATCCTTCAATATGAGATGCACCCTGAGGAGCATTGATATAACACCACTCTGAACCGTCTTGAAGCTCAGTACACTCTTTGATGCTAATGTTAGAGGCATGAGAAGGGATTCTTCCTACTATTTCTGACTTATTAATAAAAGGAAGGTCACGTACATTAAGTGTTCCTCCTCTTTTAATATTGGTGATTTCATATTTTGTAGCATGTCCCAATCCCATAAACAGTAAAGTTATTATAATTATTTTTTTCATAACAAAATTATACAAGATATCAGTAAAAACAATATTAAAGTAAAAGATTAAATGATAGTTATGAGTAAAAGTGTATAGTTTATGATTTAAAAAAAGATGTTATAATATCTCATTAATTTAAGGGTAGTTTATGTGTTTTTCTTCTTTTCTAAAATATATGCTTCTTTCTGTTGTTGTTGGGACATTAGTTATTTTTGCAGTTTTTTTTGAAAATCTTTATTATTATATTCCTGCGATGATAGCAGCAATTATGCAAAGTAAAATGCTTTGTGCTAAATGTAAAACACCTATTTTAAAAGACAAAAATGGTTGGTATATTTTTACGGTACGCTCAAAATGTAGAACTTGTGGTCATGATACAATGATTTGCGAAGAGAAAAAGTAATTTTATGAATTTGGCTTTTTAATGAAATTAGCATTTATAGGGGATATTGTTGGTAAACCAGGGAGAGATATTATCGCTCAATATTTGCCAAAGCTTCGTATTGAACATGGGTTAGATTTAGTCATTGCCAACTATGAAAATGCTTCTCATGGTTTTGGATTGACTAAAAAAAATTGTGAAGAGCTTTTAGGAAATGGCATTGATGTGATGACAGGAGGAAACCACTCTTGGGATAAAAAAGAGGTTTTTTTACTTTATAAAGATTACCCTTTAATTCGTCCTATTAATTATCCAAGAAAAAGCCCTGGTGAGGGGTTTATAAAAGTGAATGTTCTGAATCATGAAGTAGCCATTGTTAATGTAATGGGACATTACACCATGCCAATGGTTGACAACCCTTTTGTGCTGATGGATGAGGTTGTAGATGAGTTAAAAGAAGAGGGTATTAAACACATTATTGTAGACATACACGCAGAAGCGACCAGTGAGAAATTGGCTATGTTGCACCTCTTAAAAAAACGTATTTCTGCTTTGTTTGGAACACATACGCATGTAGGAACAGATGATCTTATGCTTGTAGATGGTTGTTGTTATGTCTCTGATGTTGGACTAACAGGTTGTCGTGATGGGGTGATTGGTATGGAGAAAAAAGTGCCAATGAACCGTTTTTTAACAGGTGTTGGTGGGCATTATGACATTGATAAACAGTGTCAAAATATTTTACAAATTATTATTTTTGAATTGGATGATGAGGGTCGAGGAATTTTTGCTAAAAAAATTAAAATTTATGATGATGGTGAAGTGCGTTCGTTTGATGCAAGGATTGAGAGGTATTAATTTTGACAATAATAATTAACGCATATCTTAATGCTTTTTAGTTATAATCGCGACCATATTTCACGGAGACTTTTTAGTCTTCTACTTTAAAGGATGACTTTGCAAGGTAAAGTTTGGAAGTTTGGTGCTCATATTGACACCGATTTAATTATTGCAGCTAGATATCTTAACACAAGTGAGCCAAGTGAATTGGCAAAGCATGTTATGGAAGATGCAGACCCAGCGTTTGTTTCTAAAATGAGTAAGGGTGACATCATCGTAGCTGGTGAAAATTTTGGTTGTGGTTCAAGTCGTGAACATGCACCTATCGCACTGAAAGCTGCTGGTGTTTCTGCTATTATTGCTCCTACCTTTGCGAGAATTTTTTACCGAAATGCCTTTAACATGGGTTTACCAATTTTTGAGCTTGAAGAGTCAGCTGAAATTGAAGAGGGTGATACGGTTAAAGTTGACATGGCTAAGGGTGAAGTAATTAACATTACACAAGCGAAGACTTATAAATTCTCACCAATTCCAGAGTTTATGCAAGAGTTGGTTGATGCTGGTGGATTGATTGCATTTGCCAAAAAAGAGATTCGTGAAAAAGAAATAGCTGAAAAGGTCTAAAAGATGATGAAAAATTATAAAATTGCCGTGATTAAAGGTGATGGAATTGGACCAGAGATTGTTGATGAGGCTGTTAAAGTTTTAGATGCACTTTCAGCAAACATGGGTTTTAATTTAGAGTATGATGAATTATTAATGGGTGGAGCAGCGTTAGATGAAACAGGTGTTCCTCTTCCTGATGCAACCATTCAAGGGGTAAAAAAAGCAGATGCTGTCCTTTTTGGTGCGATTGGTGGACCAAAATGGGATGCTGTTGAGCGTCATTTACGTCCTGAATCTGGGCTACTTGCGATACGAAAAGAGATGGGAACATTTGCCAATTTACGTCCTGCTATTGTGTATGATGAATTGGTGAATGCTTCAACCCTAAAAGCCGATGTGGTTAAAGGGGTGGACATTATGGTAGTACGTGAGTTAACAGGAGGGATTTATTTTGGTCAGCCAAGAGAACTTCTTGAAGATAGAGCTTACAATACCATGGTTTACACACGTGAAGAAGTAGTACGAATTGCCCATGTTGCTTTTGATATTGCGATGAAACGTGATAAGAGAATTTGTTCTGTAGACAAAGCAAATGTTCTTGAAGTAAGTCAGTTTTGGCGTGAAACGGTTATTGAAGTGGCAAAAGAGTACCCTGAAGTTGAACTTACACATATGTATGTTGACAATGCTGCGATGCAATTGATTAGAAATCCAAAACAATTTGATGTTATTTTAACAGGAAATATTTTTGGAGATATCCTTTCAGATGCAGCTTCAATGTTAAGTGGTTCTATTGGACTACTTCCGAGTGCTAGTACAGGAAAAGGAGTTGGACTGTATGAACCAATTCACGGTTCTGCTCCAGATATTGCTGGTCAAGGAATTGCCAATCCATTGGCGACCATATCAAGTGCTTCTATGATGTTACGTTATGCCTTGGGTGAAAGTGAAGCTGCTGATAAAATTGATGATGCAATTAAAAAAGCATTGGCAAAAGGTTACCGTACTGGTGATTTGGGAGCATATGATGCAAAAGAAGTATTATCTTGTTCTCAGATGGGTGATATTATCGCTAAATTTGTTTCTAAATAGACTTGTTTTAAAATAGAAACGTTCCGTGAGCGAAATTGAAGGGAATATTTCTATTCTTCTTCACTCTTTTCTTTAATAGGTTTATCAACAGCCTTAGCCATAACTTCAATGTAACACGTTTCCCAACCATTTTCAACCACAGAATTTAACTTTGTTGAAATCTCCTCAAAAGTACAGCCACTTGCTAGTTCAGCCGTTTTTCCAAATTTACAATCAAAATCCCAATACATTGTTTTTTTGTTAGGTAAATCTTTTTTCTTCTCTCGTTTTGCATATTTACGAAGTTCATTTTTAATAGCATCTACTGCTCTATCTGGTTTTAGTCGTTCTTGTTGTATCTGAAATATTTTTTTCACTAGGTTTACCTCTATAGGTTAATTTTTGGTATTATACATAAAAAATCTAATAGTGAAAAAGATATATTATGAAAATTACATTAAGTTTAAGTGGTGGTGGTCTGCGTGGAGCTGCTCATGTAGGGGCGATTAAATTTTTAGAAGAGCAGGGCGTGGAAGTCACAGCAGTTTCGGGTTCAAGTGCTGGAGCGATAGTTGGGCTTTTTTTAGCAGCTGGGTTAAAAAGTGATGATATGTTAGATTTTTTGACAAACTTAGAGAAGAAAGAATTGTTTGTTTGGGCAAATGGAGATGTAGGTTTATTTAAGATGGAGAAGTTAGAACAAAAACTAGAAGAGACTTTAAGGGTAAAAAGCTTTGATGATTTAAAAATTCCTTTTCATATCTGTGTGACCAATATTGCTACGGGAGAGAGCGAATATATAGATAGAGGAAACCCCATTGAATATACGGTAGCATCTTCAACGATTACCCCTTTGTTTCGTGCTAAAAAAATTGGTGAGAACTCTTACATAGATGGTGGGTTCTCAGATAATTTGCCTGTTAAGCCATTAGAGAAATATTATGAAAAATCTTTAGCCATAAATATTAACCCTTTAAGAGGTGAGGAGTTAGATTCATTTAAATCTTTGATGATACGTTCCATACTTATTATGATTAGGTCAAACTCTGTACCCTCTAAAAAGTTAGCAGATGCTTTTTTTGAAGTTAAAGGTGTAGCAAATATGCATCTTTTTGATTTCTCAGAAATACAAAGTGCCTATGAGAGTGGATACAATGAACTAAAAGAGCAATGGGATGAATTGTCAAAAAAGCTTGTTTAAGAATCTTATTTCAAAAGTTGCTATAATTTCGTCATATATACTATAGTAGGATAAAGATGGAAAAGCGAGTAAGAGTATTAATAGATTGTGAAGATGCCAAAGGTTTGGTTTATAAAATTTCAAAAGTATTTTATGATAGAAATTTAAATATTGAGAATAATAGAGAATATGTAGATAAAGAGCATCATAAGTTTTTTATGCGTACGGTGGTGACAGGTGATTTTGATGTAGCAGAGTTAGAAAATGAATTGAAAAAAGTTGCACCTATTGATGCTAATTTGAGAGTAGTTGAACCTAAGCGTAAAAAGATTGTTATTTTAGTAACCAAAGAGTCACATGCGTTGGGTGACATTTTAATACGACATGAGTCTGGTGAACTAGATGCTGATATTGAAGCTGTTATTGGAAACCATGACACCTTAGAGCATTTGGTTCGACGTTTTGATATTCCTTTTTTTAAAGTTTCAGCAGAGGGACAAAGTAGAGAAGAGCATGAAGAGCAAGTTATGACATTAATTGATGAGCAAAACTTTGACTATATAGTGTTAGCAAAGTATATGAGAATTTTAACACCTAGATTTGTAAAAGCTTATCCTAAAAAAATTATAAACATACATCATTCTTTTTTACCAGCATTTATAGGAGCTAATCCTTATAAACAAGCCTATGAGAGAGGCGTAAAAATTATTGGGGCTACTGCACACTATGTTACTGATGATTTAGATGAAGGACCAATTATTGCTCAAGATGTAATTCCTGTGAATCATCGCTTGGAATGGAAAGATATGCAAAAAGCTGGTAGGGATGTAGAGAAGATAGTATTGTCAAGGGCTTTAAATTTTGTTTTAAATGATAGAGTGTTTGTACATGAAAACAAAACAATTGTTTTTTAATATTAGTTGAAAAGATAAAAGAATATAGAAAATTTACAAATTACATATATTTAGAAAAGAATTCAAAGAAACCCTTGACAGAGAAGGAAGATTTCTCTATAATACGCGTCCAAGAACATTGGGAGTCACTTAAAGTTAAGAGGCGAAAATATTGGAGACGATACGAAGGTGTTTTTAAGTGATCTTTAACA
>JALWLW010000105.1 GCA_027081065.1 Campylobacteraceae bacterium | reverse complement strand
AAGTAAAATAACACTTATTTACTTAAACAAACACTAATATCAGGATTTACTTTAATATGTTATATGCTTTCTACGAATATTTTGACATCAACCTTTTTCAATACATCTCTGTTCGAGCTGGTTTTGGCTTTTTCATTGCTTTTTTACTCACCCTTTTTATTTTACCTAAGTATATGGCATGGGCAATCTCAAAAAAAACCCATCAACCCATTAACAAATATGTCCCCAATCATGCCTCCAAAGCAAACACCCCAACCATGGGGGGAGCTATCTTTGTGTTAGCTACTGCTATTGCTCTTTTATTAACTGTTGACTTATCAAACCCTTACATTGACGCTGGATTTATTGCATTAATTGGTTTTGCCTTAATTGGACTTCAAGATGACTTAGGTAAAGTACTTAAAGCTGATAACCTAGCTGGACTTTCAGCCAAGGGAAAACTCTTACTTCAAGGGGTTATTGGAACATCTGTTACCATGTATCTTATTTTAGTCGCTGATTTTCCAACAACCATCTACATACCCTTTCTAAAAGAGCCTCTTTTTGATGGAGGCATCTACTTTGCCATTCCTTTTTGGGTATTTGTCTTTTTATCAGTTACCAATGCTGTTAATCTGACCGATGGGCTTGATGGACTAGCAACTGTACCCTCCATCTTTTCACTAGCAACTTTAGGTGTTATTGTCTACTTAACAGGTCATGCCATTTTTTCTGGCTACCTTCTACTTCCAAATATCAAAGGGGTTGGAGAAGTTACAATATTGGCAGCCTCACTCTCTGGTGCACTGCTTGGTTTCTTATGGTTCAACTGTTACCCAGCCGAAATTTTTATGGGAGATACAGGTTCACTCGCCATTGGTGGTGTTTTAGGATATATGGCAATTATTGGAAAATCAGAAGTCTTATTAGTGCTTATTGGCTTTATTTTTCTCATTGAAACCATTTCAGTTATTTTACAAGTAGGGTCTTATAAGCTACGTCAAAAACGGGTTTTTCTCATGGCCCCAATTCATCACCATTTTGAAATGAAAAAATGGGCTGAAAACAAGATTATTGTACGTTTTTGGATGATTGCATTTTTGTCTAACATTTTAGCCCTTATCTCACTTAAAATTAGATAAGGAAGAATGATGAAACCTACCCTATTTGGATATGGACTGACCACCAAAGCTATCGCTAAAAGTCTTGGTGGGGGCTGTACTTTTTTTGATGACAATGCTAAAGAAGCTTATAGCGATGAGCAGAACAATCAAATTACCCCCTCACATCTTTTTGACCCCAATAAATCAGAACTTGAAGTCACAACTCCCTCTGTTCCTCCTTCTCACCCTCTCATAAAATCAGCTAAAAATCTCATGAGTGAATATGATTTTTTTGCCAAAGAGATGCCCTTTAGCATTTGGATTTCTGGAACGAATGGTAAAACAACCACCACCCAAATGCTAACCCATCTTTTAGAAAAGAGAGGGGCTGTCAGTGGTGGAAACATTGGAACACCCTTAGCAGAGCTTGACCCTAAAGCCCCTATTTGGGTTTTAGAATCCAGTTCATTTACTTTGCACCATACGAACATTGCATCACCTAATATCTATTTACTACTTCCTATTACTCCTGACCACTTAGATTGGCATGGAACAGCTGAACAATACGAAGCAGACAAATTAAAACCACTACTTACGATGAAAGAGGGAGAGTTGGCACTTTTACCAAAAGGTCTAAACCTTCCTAAAACAGATGCTTTTGTAGTAGAATATGACTCAGCAGATTTTTTAGCAAACTATTTTGACATAGATACCTCAAAAATAAGATTTAAAGCTGCCTTTTTAGAAGATGCACTCATCGCCCTAGCCGTAACCAAAACACTTTTTGATGAAATAGACTATGAAAAAATAAATGCTTTCACTTTAGACAATCACCGTCAAGAAGAGACCAAAGACTACTTAGACAGAATATGGGTCAACGATTCAAAAGCCACTAACCTAGACGCTGCAGTACAAGCTGTCAAAACCTATGATGACAAATTCATTCATTTAATCATAGGAGGAAATGACAAAGGAGCAGATTTAACCCCTCTGTTTGAGCTTATGCAAGGTAAAGAGCTTCACCTCTATACCATTGGAGCTAACTCTGAAAAACTGGCTTTATTATCAAGTAAGTTCAATATTGACTTTACGCCTTGCCAAACACTGGAAAATGCCATAAAAACCATTTGGGAAAAACGTCACCAAGATGACATCGCCCTACTCTCTCCAGCAGCTGCTAGTTTTGACCAATTTAACTCTTACAAACATCGTGGAGAAGAGTTTTTCAGAATAATCAATTCTATAAGATAATTTAAGACTTACATAAGGTTAAGTGGCTATAATTTCAGCCACTTCAAACATGAAGTATCTACAAAAGTGGCTCCATAGCTCAGTTGGTAGAGCAAAGGATTGAAAATCCTTGTGTCGGCGGTTCGATTCCGTCTGGCGCCACCACTTTTAAACTCCCTAATTTTTATATTTTCTTATCTCTTCAAATATCTCTTCTTTAGATAATACCCAACGCTCAATTAAAATATTTGCTAAATGCTCTATAAGCTCTTGTTCTTCTTTAAGCATCTCCAAAGTTTCAATATATAATTCACTCGCCTTAGCTTCCATCTTTTTATAAGCCTCTTTTTGCAACAAGTCAATACCATCTAACTTCAATTTAGAAGTGCTATACGCCGAAGTCTCTATAAACAAATGATGCAAAATCTGTGTAATCTTCTCTATGTCATTCGCTGAACCTGTAGTAATATTCGTTTTACCAAAAATCAACTCCTCAGCAGCCACCCCACCATACAAAATGCGTACCTCAATTTCTAGATCTTTAATGCTATGCAACAACATATCATCAGACTCACTCAACACATACCCTAAGGCATTCGCACGAGAGATACTCTCTGAAGAGATTTTAATCACTTTCATCTCTGCTTCTGTTTTTTTCATGTCAAAGTCGTTCTTTTTAAGCGTTTGATTGAAGTTTGCCAAAAAATGCCCAATCTCATGAATGGCAATAATGTGCCGTTCTCTCTCTTTGTTCTTGGTTGTCTTACGATTTGATTGCCCTATCATCACCACTTCAAAGGCTTTCATAAGATGCTCTTGATTCACTTTTTCTTGCTTGACAATCGCCAACAATGAAGCCTCTTGTACAATGGTTTGTAATGTTCTAGGACTTGTTTGTGAAAATGCCTTTGCCAACTTAGTAACGTCTATGCTCTCCTCTTTGTTCTCCACAGGTTTTAAAAAGTGTTCTAACAAAGCCTCACGCTCTTCTTCATTGGGTAATCTAAAATGAATTTTCTTCTTAAACCGTGCAGCCATCGCTTCATCTAATACCATGTTCGACTCATCAAAGTTAGAAGCTACAATGGTAATAATTCGTACGCCATTAATGGTCTTAACTCCTTCTAAATGGGTTAGCAACTCATTAGGCGTGTCATCAGCCCATTTGTCACGTGACTGTCCACGTTTCATAAGCAATGACTGTGCTTCATCAATGAACACGATACACGTTCTAAATTTATTCTCAGAAGCTATCTCATTGGCTTTGGCGTAAATCTTTTTAACAACATTCGCACCACCCCCAACAAAACCAGTCTCAATGTTACCAGTCGTCACCAAAATAGGCACTTCTAACTTCTTAGCAATCTGTACAGCCATCGTAGTTTTCCCTGTTCCTTGCGTTCCAGAGAACATAATGTTAAAGATGTCCTCTATTCCATACTTAGAATAAAGGGCAATGTTACGTAACATATCAACCAAATGTTGTATCTCTTCTTTAATGTCATCATAACCAATAATGTCATCCATAGAACCCTTAATCTCTTTAGGTTTATAGACTTTAAACTTGTCGCCACCTCCTAGCATCATCATGCCCGAGCTTTTAAGCATAAACAAAATAAGCCCAATAAAAAGTAAGTCTAAAGCATGTTCCGAAATAAAAGACAAAATAACAAACTGAGGTTGAACATTTTCCTTTTCAATCCACTGATAGTTAATATTTGCCTTAATCAACTCTTTTTCAATAGAACGCGTAATACTATAAATCGGCAAATTCTTAATCTCTTTACTTAAGTTTCCCTCTTGAAAAATAACATCAACTTTAAGAGCATCATCGACAATAAAGTAAACTTTATCAGCCCCCAATAAATCCCCTAAAGCAGAATTGTTAGACTCAAAATACTTCACCTCTTCCACATTTTTCATAATCTTCTGAAGCTCTGTCTCTTCTTTGTTCATATTGGTCAATGAAGAGAACATAAAAATGCTCATATCCAAAATAAGAAGCATCGAAATACCCAACATCACTTTTTGTTTCGTAGGTATATTTTGAGTCAAAGGAGCTGTCTCTTGCAGTTTCTTTTCTATTTTTTTATAGAGTTCTGATTTTTTTATTTTTTCTATTAGTTTTTTTAGCCAGTCGTTCATATATCATTCTCCATATTCTAAAAATATCATACTTTACCAGATTACAATAAAGGTTCATCATGGTAACCCACATTACTATAAAAAATCACCCACCAGTTTCATAAAAAGCACGTTTGGAAATTTCTCTGTCCTCTAGTTCTTCTTCACTCCATCTGTTCTCTTTTGGTTTGTCTTTGAGTACTTGCCCCAATACAGCAGCAGCACCCTCAATGTCACCTTTTTTAACTGATTCTGCAATGCTCATGGCTTCATCAAAATACAAACAAGGAATCAAGTTACCCTCAGCTGTTAGACGAATACGGTTACAGGACTCACAAAAATCATGCTTATGAGGGTCAATAAGCCCAAACTCGTACTCACCATCGAGTAAGTAGTTAAACGAAGGACTAGCCCCCTCTCTACCTAAGGCTTTAATAGTATGTTTTTCTTTTACTTTTGCCAATATCTCACGTCCATGCATCCCTTTTAATGCGTCTGAAGCATGTTGATTTTCCATGTATTCTATGAAACGTATTTTGATGTTTCGTTCACGACAATAGTTCATCACATCTAAAATCTCAGCATCGTTAATGCCTTTTAGTGGCACCATATTTATCTTGACCCCTAGACCAACTTCTAGTGCTTTGTCAATCCCTTTTAAGACACCATCGAGTACATCTTTACCTACTATTTTTGCTTTGACATCTTTTTTTAAAGAATCAAGTGAGATATTAAGACGTTTAAGCCCAGCATCTTTTAGTCTTTGCGCTACTTGGTCAAGCATGTAAGCATTGGTGGTAAGGGCTAAGTCAATGTCTGGTTTATAGTCATGAATCATTTTAATAAAACCATCAAGATTTTCACGAAGTAGTGGCTCACCACCTGTTAAGCGAATCTTAGTAACCCCACCATCAATGGCTACTTTGACAAAAACAAACAGCTCTTCAAAAGTAAGTAGGTTTTCTTTAGGGACCCATGAAAAAGGTTTTTCAGGCATACAATACTGACATCTAAAGTTACAACGTTCAGTGAGTGATATACGAAGGTAATTTACGGTTCTTCCGTGTCCATCTATAAGCATTTATTATCCCATATATAATTTTTTCTTAGGGTAGCTAAAAGTAGGTAAAGGGGTGATGATGTTTGTTTAAAAAAGAAGAAATATATTGGAGTAAAAAACTCCAATATTATTAGTAATGAAGTAAAAACTTCATTACTAGAGAAATCATATTCTTATGCTTAATGTAAATCTTTCCAAAGAGAAGATTTCCAAAGGTAAGCTAAAAGAGTAAAGATAAAAAAGAAACCAAGAACCCATGGTCCAGCAATCTCACGTGCTGGTTTACTTGGGTCACCAACATCCATTAAGTACTCATGTACTTTTTCATACCCAGCTTCATTTAGTCCAACTCTTGGCATTGAAGTACCCGGCAGTTGTGTTTGTGGATCTTCAATGAAGGTCTCCATGAAATGATCTGAACGTGCTCTAATAATCATTGACAAGTCTGGTGGAAGTTTTCCCATGTAACCTGCTAATGTTGCTTGTTCTTCAGCTACTTTTTGTGCATATTTCATCGCTTCAATATCATGACCTGTTTTAATATTTGACTTTGTTTTAGGTATTTCACCCAACTGTGTCAACTTATCATAACGAATGGCATGACAACGCATACACGCCTCTTTAAACGCCTCTTTAGCTGTTGGCTCTGCACCTTTTTTCTCTTTTAAGAATGCTACTACATCAGCAATTTGCTGATGTGACATTGTCCCTTTAATAGAACCCATTGGGTGCATTGATGTGTCAGAATACTTATGGTCAACATTCGATGCCATCGCAGGGTCTTTAAGTAAAGCTATTAAATAGTTCTCATCATACAACGCTCCAGCATGGTCAAGATCTGGTGGAATAACTCCACCCATATTCATGTTTAAACCATTATGACAACCAGCACAAGAAGCAAAACCTGCTTCACCAGCTTTAGCGTCACCTTTAAGTTGAGAAATTGTCTCTACTTCTTTCCAGAAAGTTGCTTTTTTCTTTTGTAAATCTTGTGCTGCTGCTAATTTTTTCTCTAAAGACGCTTTCATTTTAGCATCTTCTTCTTTTGAAATTTTATACTCCAAGTCAGAAACAGCTCTCGCTGTTGCTGCTGCTTCGGTTGTACCATCATAAACAAAACCATGAGACTCTATTTCAATCTCATTACCTTGTGCATCAAATTTTGCATGCATTGCGTGGTGGGCATATGGCTCAACACCATAGTAAAGTAGTCCTGTAAAGAATGCAACTACTGCGAATATTTTTAATTCTTTCATCCCTTACTCCTTAATCTTTTTTTCAAACATGGTGATGAATGGTAAGATAATCCACAGTACAAAGAAAAGTACAGCAGATACCAATCCAATCATCGCAAACATAGGGTCTGTTGGTGGGAGTTTACCCATAAATGTTAAGACAATAACATCAATCAACATTGCCCAGAACCAAAACTTGAACAACCCTCTTCTTGATGCTGGTGCAACATTTGGACTTCTATCCAAGAATGGAAGTGCCAAGAAAATCACCTGTGCAATACCAAAGGCAATCAACCCTAAATCTTTAGAGAATGGACGTAAAATTTCATAAGACCATAAGAAATACCACTCAGGGTAGATGTGTGCAGGGGTTTTAAGTCCATCTGCTGGGTCGAAGTTTACAGGATCCATCGCAAAATCAAAGTGGTAAAATACCAAGTAGAAGAATAGAATGAAATAAACACCCATTACAAATACATCTTTAGACAAGAAGACAGGTTGGAATGGAATCACTTGTGACTCTTTTTTCATACCAGCTTTCCATAATGCTGCTGACTCATCAAAGTCAATCTCATCACCATCTTGGTTGTTAACATGTGGCAGTCTTAGTGTTGCAAAGTGAAACACAATTCCCCCAATGATAACCAGTGGTAAAAGTAGTACGTGTAACATAAAGAAACGTCCTAAAAATGCTTGACCTGGAACATAGTCTCCACGAATCCACTCTACAAGCCCATAAGCTTCTAATGAACCACCAGAAAATAAGTTGGTAATAACCATACCAGCCCAGTAAGACATCTGTCCCCATGGTAACATATAACCTGAAAATGCTTCAGCTGAGAAGAGTACAAAAAGTAACATTCCTGAAAGCCAAATCATCTCACGTCCACGTTTGTACGAGCCATAGTAAATTCCTGTAAACATGTGAATGTAAATAATAAGGAATACCAAAGAAGCACCAACGCCATGGATATGTCGCCATAACCAACCATAACCAACTTCAGTCATAATGGTATAGTTTACCGAGTCAAATGCACCCTCAACTGTTGGTACATAGTACATTAAAAGGAAAATTCCTGAAATTAACAAGATACCAAATGTAGCAGCAAGAATCATTCCCATTGCCCACAAGAAGTTAATGTTTTTAGGAATCCAATACTCTGTGTTTAACACTTTCATAACCGTAGTTAGTGCTAATCTGTCATCTAACCATTGCTTAGAGAATGGAAATGCTTTTTCATCAATCTTTGCCATTGCTACTCCCTATACTACTAAATTATTTTTTTTCATCTCAAGGTACTCAGGACCTTCAGAACCAAGAACCAAAGTGTTCCCCTTAATCGCAAATGGAGGAATTTCCAAAGGACTAGGAGGTGGTAAACCAGGAAGATTTATTCCCGATGTATCAAATACTCCTCCATGACAAGCACAAAAGAATTGTTTATCTGTTTTCTTATATGCTGGAATACATCCTAAATGTGTACATAATGCAATCGATAGATGATATCTAGCACCATTGACCACAACATCTCTCTCATGTGGAGGCATATCTGCCGATTTTTTCAATACAAAAATTGGTTTCCCTCTCCACTTTTCAGTCATTGGTTCACCCTCTTTTGCTTCACTCAAGTCAACCACAGTTGTCCCAGCAGCTTTTACACTTGGCAATGGATCCCATGTACGTTTCGCAGCATAAAGTCCACCAATAGCACCTGCAGCTGTAAAACCACCTAAAGCCATTCCCATAAAGTCACGTCTTGTACTCATACCTTTCCTTTTCTCTCTTTTTTTCATCAAAAATGTCAAGCACTTTCACACTTGGCTTTTTCTCGAAGTTGGGTTAAGTATAAGTAAAAAGGAATTAAGTGTCAATAATAACTTATGACTTTCATAAGGAATATTGAATGATAGGATTATTTTTCTCCAACTTTACACACTTTTGGGCTTATGTTTTTATCAATTATTCTTTATTATGTATATTAGAAACACTAATATTAATAGAGAAGAACAAGTTTAAATTTTATGAAAAATTAAGTAAAAATATTAAAGCCCTTCTCTACTAAGCTTATTTGGCTTTTTGTGCCATCTTAATATAGATATGCAGTATCTCTAAAGCAGCAGGAGTAACCCCAGAAATCTCTGAAGCATTAAAAAGTGTTGGAGGGGTGATATTTTCTAATTTTTCAACAATCTCATTTGAGAGTCCAGATACTTTTTTAAAGTCAAAACCATCAGGAATTTTTACCTTTAACATATCTTTCATCTTGTCTACTTGACTCTGTTGCTTCTCAATATAACGTGCATATTTTGCTTCTATAAGTAGTTGGTTCATCACCTCATCACTATATTTCTCTAAAAATGGTGCGAGTGCTAACATCTTTGTCGTTGTCATAGAGGCACGTCCTAAAAGGTCAAGTAGACATAATTTGTCGTTAATCTTCTCTTCTTCAATACTATGTAGTAGTTCAATAAATGCTTTATTTGGTGTAACAAAATTCTCTTTTAAATAGGTAATACCTTCTAAAATATCTTGCTCTTTTTTCATCACTTTTTCTAAATAAGCTTCATCTAAAAGCCCAAGAACTGCCCCATACTTATAGAGTCTTCTGTCTGCATTGTCCTCACGTAAAAGCAGACGATACTCTGAACGGCTTGTAAACATTCGGTATGGCTCTTTTGTTCCTTTGGTTACGAGGTCATCTATAAGTACCCCAATGTACGCTTCATGACGACCTAAAATCAATGGTTTTTTACCTTGAACAGCCAGTGCAGCATTTATTCCAGCCATAAGTCCTTGTGCTGCTGCTTCTTCATACCCTGTTGTTCCATTAATCTGACCTGCACAATAAAGCCCTTGGACTTTTTTGGTCTCTAAAGTGTGCTTTAGTTCTGTAGGTTGTACATAATCATACTCAATCGCATAACCATAACGCACTATCTTCGCATTTTCAAAACCCTCTACTGAGCGTATCATCTCTAACTGTACATCAGTTGGAAGTGAAGTACTCATACCGTTAATGTAGTACTCATTCGCTTCCATAGTTTGAGGCTCAACAAAAATTTGGTGACGTGGTCGGTCTCTAAAACGGCTGATTTTATCTTCAATACTTGGACAATACCTTGGACCCATTCCTGCAATTTGTCCTGAGAACATAGGCGCTCTGTAAAAGTTTTTTTCTATAATTTCATGCGTTGTTTCATTGGTATAAGTCACATGACAAGGAAGCTGGGTTGGGTTAAAAGTTTTTCGGTCTGTTCTAAATGAAAAAGGAATAGGCTTTTCATCTCCACCTTGCTCTTCCATGTTTGAAAAATCTATAGACGTTCCATCAAGTCTGGCACAAGTTCCAGTTTTTAGCCGTCCAATCTCAATGCCCAAAGACTTTAAATACTCAGCCAGTTCAACAGAAGCAAACTCACCTTGTCGTCCTGCTGTCTGTTTTTTCTCTCCGATATGTATGAGACCATTCAAAAAAGTACCAGAAGCAATGATGACCTTAGAAGCCATGTAACGGTTTCCAAGCTGTGTTTCAACTCCTGCAACTTTCCCATCTTCAATGATGAGGGCTTCAACTATCTCTTGCTTCACATCTAAATTAGGCGTATTGAGGACAATATCTTTCATATAAATTCGATATCTGTCCATGTCAATCTGAGCACGACTACCTTGAACAGCTGGACCTTTAGACTGATTGAGTATTCTAAATTGTAAACCTGTAGCATCAGTTGCCAACCCCATTTGCCCACCAATGGCATCGAGTTCTTTAACCAGATGTCCTTTAGCCAAACCACCCACAGCAGGGTTACAAGAACTAGCTCCAATTTGCTCTGCTAAAATGGTTACCATCAAAGTTTTAACACCCATACGTGCAGGAGCTAAAGATGCTTCTATCCCTGCGTGACCTCCACCAATTACTATTACGTCATAATTCATTTTTCATTACCTTAAAATGGTATGTTGAGAAACGCACCCTACCATTAATTATTAATGAAATTATAGCTAAGTAAATTTAGGGATACTATCTCACGAAAGGAGTCATATAATTTACAAAAATCAACCATTAATAATTGATTTAAAAAGTATTGTCGAATTTGCTTCGTTATCCAATATTAGAATTACAATACAACCGACTCCAAATCATGCCCTTTTGTTTTAACATTTTGAACTCTAAGCAGATTAGATAGCCCCAAATCTATAGAGTATAAATTCTTAACGCTTCAACTGCTCTAACCTAGCAACCCTCTGCTGTGTACTTGGATGGGTACTAAAGAGCTGTTTCATAGAAAAATCTTTCCCTGTAAAAGGGTTCATAATAAACATATGAGCCGTCTGTGGTTCAGCATCATGCATCACCATTCCTCTGGCATAATGGTCAAGTTTTTGTAAGGCACTCTGTAACCACTCTGGGTGACCTGTCATACGTGCTGCACCCTCATCTGCCATGAACTCTCTATTTCTGCTCACCGTCATTTGAATAATGGTCGCAGCCATTGGCATGATGAACATCAAGGCAATCATGACAATTGGATTAGGTCTATCTTCATTGTTGCCACCAAAAAGCATTCCAAAATTTGCTAACATGGCAATTGCTCCTGAAATGGTCGCTGTAATTGTTCCAATGAGCATATCATAATGTTTAATATGACTCAACTCATGGGCAATCACAGCTTCAACCTCTTCTTCGGTTAAAAGGTCAAGCAGTCCCTCTGTTACAGCCACTACAGCATGTTCATAGTCTCGTCCTGTTGCAAAGGCATTGGGTACTTGGTCAGGAATAATGTAAAGCTGTGGCATTGGCAATCTTGCTTTTCTTGTTAACCTATCCATAATTATATACAAACCACTTGCCGATTGTCTGTCTACAGGAATGGCATTATAGTGTTTTAATACCTGCTCATGACTGTAGTAATAGGCATAAAAGTTCATCCCTATTGCAGCTAAAAAAGCAATTATCATCCCTGTTTGACCAGCAATTAAGCCACCAAACCAAATAAAAAGGAGGGTCAATCCTGTCATCAGGGCATAAGTTTTAAATTGTTCCATCTGTTCACTCCTTTTTAATGGCTATTAGTTTACTTCTTTTTAGGTATTATAATGGTTAATACCCCATTTTTATAGTCACTTTTATAATGCTCGGCATCTGCATCTTTAGGCAAAGTCATGCCTCGCTGTACCATGCCGACATGTCGCTCTTGATGAATGATTTTATCACCCTCTTTTTGCTCTTTTTTCGTCTCGCTCTTAGCTTGGACACTTAAATAGTTATCTTTTACCTCTATTTTAATGCTCTTATCATCCATTCCTGCTAAATCCATCTTTAGCTCATAACTCTTACCCTTATCTACCAAGTCCGTATCAGGCTTAAATGAGAAACCTTTACTAAAACTTGGGTCAATCATCATGCCTTTAAAGGCATTGTTATTAAACTCTGCAAAAACTCGATTCATCTCCTCTTGCATTTTTTGAAAATGCTGGAAGATTGGATCATTGGCAAAAGGATGTTTACTTAAATTTGTATCTGCATTTATAGCTACCATTGGTAAAGTAGCTAAAAGCAGGGTTTTTAATAGTCTGTTTTTCATGCTCATATACTCCTTATTTAATCGAAATATTACGTGCCTTTCTTGACTCTTCTTTCTCTAGTGAAATGTAGAGTCTTCCATCTTCATAGTTAGCTGAAATTTTCTCTCTGTCCACATCTTTTGGTAAGACAAAACTTCGAGAGATAAGTCCATAGCTACTTTCACAAAGATAGTAATCTTCTTCTTTTACTTCCTCTTTGGTTCTGCGTACGGCATTAACAGTGAGATAGTCATCTTCAATTTTTAACTCTATCTCACTCTTATCAACCCCTGGTAAGTCAATCTCAATGTCATAAGTATCAGTACTGTGTTTTGCAAAGTTTGCCAAAGGGAGATGTCTTGCCACATTGCCTAAGGCTTCTTTAGCAACCTCTAAACCTTTTTCAACTTTTTCTTCCACAGCATTTACCAACTCTTTTCCATTTTCAATAATTTTATCTTTTGTTACACTCATCATTGACTCCTTATTATTTAATCTCAATTTTTTTGCTTGATGTATCTATTTTTAGTTTTGGAATGGCAATTTCTAAAATCCCATTAATAAACTCTGCCTCAATATTTGAAGTGTCTACTCTCTCTGGAAGCGTAAAACTTCGTGAAAAGAGACCATAACGACTCTCTACTTTATGATAGTCCTCATCTTTTACCTCTTCTCTTACATTTCTTTCCCCTGAAATGGTCAAGACATTTCCATCAACCTTAATGTCAACATCTTCTTTTTTGACACCAGGAAGTTCTACTTCAATATGATAATTGTCTTCTGTCTCACGGGTATTTACCTTTGGACGAAAATCAACTACTTCTTGTTCTGACGCTGTTTGTTCACCAATGGTGTTTATAATTGTATTTACAAGGTCAAAACTCTTTCTAATGTCATTAAATGGTGTGTATTGTTTTACTATCATGTTTTAATCCTTCATTTTCTTATTTCGTTAGCACTATGGGCTAAACATGAGAGAAGTATAATACAAGTGTAGAGGAAAAAAATGCCACTTTAGTCGCATTTTGAAAAAATTATAGATTTATTCATTACAAACTGACAGTCTGTTTTGGCAAAGTCTCTTAAATTTTCTTCTGCTATAATAATTTTAATTTAGAAATTTAGGGAAATCCATGTTCACAGGACTCATAAGAGAAATCGCCACCGTTAAAAACTATGCCAATAACATCCTAACCATTCAAGCCAAACACAAAGCTGGTATTGGTGATAGCATTGCGATTAATGGTATTTGTTTAACGGTCATCAAAGTTCATGCCGATGGATTTGACTTAGAATTAGCAGATGAGACACGTAGTATCATAGATGATTCAAAAATCTCTGGTCGTGTTCACATGGAACCTGCCATGCAACTAAGTGACCGTTTTGAAGGTCATATTGTTCAAGGACATGTAGATTGCATTGGGAAAGTTACGCACATGACTAAACGTGAGAATGCAACGGACTTTATTATTGGTGTTGAGCCAAAATACATCAACTACATCATCCCTAAAGGCTCAATTACCATTGATGGTATTTCGCTTACGGTAAATGATGTCTATGACGATGGTTTTAGACTCACCATCATTCCTCACACCTTAAAAGAGACACTTATGGGTGAGTATAAAATTGGAACAGAGCTCAACATTGAAACCGATTTATTTGCTCGATATATTGACCATATTTTACAAAACAGAGGGCAAAAGAAAAGCATCTCTTGGAATGATGTAGATAACATGCAGATGAGTTTTTAAAAATATGTTTAAAACTCAACCCAAACAAGGCGTTGTCATCTTTGACGGTATCTGTGGATTATGTAATAAATCTTTAAAATTATTAATGAAACTTGATAAAGAAAAAATCTTAAAATATACCTCTTTACAAGGAGAGTACGTTAAGGGTTTAGCACTTAAAGATGAAATTGATAGTATTGTTTTTTATCAAGATAACATACTCTATTATAAATCGACAGCCATATTAAAAATACTACATTCACTTGGAGGTATTTGGAACATGAGTTATATTTTTTATATTATCCCCCCTTTTATTCGCGATTTTATATATGACATTATTGCCAAGTATCGCTACCATATTTTTGGAAAAGTGATGTATTGCCATATGCAAAAGATAGACACAGAAGAGTTGTTTATTAAGTAAAAAATCCAACCATACGTTATCATTAACTAATAGTTAACCTTTCATTGTCTAAGTGTTTATTAGTGTGCTATATAATACGAACATGAAAGAGGTGAAACACTTTTTAACTCCTTTATCTTGTTTCATCTATGAGCTAGTTACTCCCTCCCTCCTTTGTATAATTAATTCTAGCTCATAACTTTCTTTCATACCTTTTAAACTCTTAAAAACTTTTCTGATTAATATAAACTGATAATGGAATTTGCACAATATAGGCAAACATAATAGGCAATAACATTGAAACACCAAAAGTATTGGTAGAAAAAGTACTAATTACCAATGCCAATGTTAAATAACGTGTCAAACTATGCCAAAAAGCTGCTCGCTCTTGAGGGCTTTCTAAATTATAAATTAATTTAGAAACTACAAATACCATAGCATAAAAAATGACAACAGCAATAAAAGAGATATAAAACAGTTCTACTTCAAAATCATAAACATCTACTAACATTTGAGTATCTTGTAATCCAAAAAGATAAAATAATATAATAAAAATACTAAATTGAGAAATATACTTCTGATAAGTCTGAATGCCCTTTAACAAAGGTTTAATAAGACGCACTAACCTAGAAGCAATAAAGGGAACAACAATTAAAAGAACAATAACAGCCGTAGCAAAGCGTGTAATACCCACTTCATTATCATAAGAGGTCTCAAAATAAGTAGCTGAAAAACTTACAAAAACATGTAGCATCAATAACGATACCGAAACCAATAACAGATTAACAAACAAGAGCAAAAATCCAAAAGAGGTATCTCCTTTGGATTTTTTAATCCAATGCATCACCATACCCCCACCAGAGAGCACAGAGACTAAAAATAGTCCAGCTGCAATGCCAAAGTCTTTTGTTGCCAAACCAATAACAATAGCAATTAGAGGTAAAAGTAGATAATTAACCAGCATTCCTTTCAGAAGTACGCTCTTATGTTCTACAATTAGTTTAACATGAGAGAGTTCAAATTTAAAAAGTGAAGGCATAATTAAGGTTAGCCCAGCAAAAAGACAGATTTTTGAAGAAAAAAGAAAACCATCGGTATTAAACCCATAAATAAAGCCCAGTACTGCGCCTAAAATAACGATAAAAATTAATTGCATATTTTGTCCCTAGTAGTTATTGATAAATGGAGTGTAACAAAAATACTATAATTTTTTTTTATAGCTAAGATAAATATTAGTTATTCCCTATCCACGTTACAAGAATACGCAAGTGCTTAGCTAGGTATTAAATAATTTTATATCCAGTACTAACTTTTACTAATCTTTTTTCTTTCACTAGCTTTCTAATATTGCGTGAAAAAGTCTCTGGAACCATGCCTAAGATGGACGCAATTTCATATTGTTTTAAATCTAAACTCAATTTTGGATTTTGTTGGTAAAAAAAGAGAATTTTTTCAGCAGAGTTAGAAGCGATGTTAAAATGAATATTTTGCTGAAGTAGCTCAATTTTTTGCAAAAGTGATTGAATAATCGCATGGGATACCTGAGGATTTGACATAAAAAGTGTCTCAAACTTCTCTAAATCTATTTTCAAAATTGCCCCATCAGATTTAAAAGTAGCCGAAGAAGGCAAAGGAGTATGACGCAAGGTTGCAGGTTCTGCTAAAAATCGGTAACGTGTAAAATACCCAATGACAATTTCATTACCTTTATTGTCATGTTTAAAAATACTGACAATACCATCAATAAGAAGCATAAGATAATTAGAGATATCCCCTTTCAAAAACAAGGTTGCCCCTTCTTTGTATTCTGAAATATAAGAGATATTGGCAAGTTTATGCAGTTCTGCTTCATTTAATGAGCTAAACATATTCATTTCTGAAAGAATTGTAATAATTGATTTATTTTGCATGATATGATTATATCATGCAAATATGCTATTAAAGGTTCATCTTTACTGTTCTGCGTAAATTTCTTGTTCTCTAGCAATAAATACTTCAGCTAAGAAACCATAAGCTTCTTCCCATGCATTCATAATCTCAGGTGTAGCGGCATCACCAAGTACCTCTTGAATAGCTCTAAGAAGTGATTCACCAACCCATGGATAATGTTTAGGTAAAATTTTAACATCAACATGAATTTGAGCTACTTTGTTAATACCTTTTTGTAAAGAATCTAAATTATCAATGTTCGCTGCATAGGCATAAACCATTGCTGCTAATTTTTTATATTGATCAGGTTCGGCATCTTTAAAAAGCTCTTGAGTCTCTGGGTATTTTGTAAAAAGAATTTTATACATAGCTGTTGTAATTGCTTCACCATGTTCTTTTAATACAGGAGCTGTCGATTTAATAATTGCTTTTGTTGTTTCGTTCATTATATATCCTTGAAATATTTTGATGAATAAATTATAGTGTAAAAAATAAATTATTAAATTGACAATTATCAAGAGTCGGAGTGAATTACTCCGATTATAAAAAGTTATACATAAACCTTTTAGTTTATAAAGCTTCTATATCTTCTTCACCAGTACGAATTCTAACAACATTAGAAATATCTGATACAAAAATTTTACCATCACCAATTTTACCTGTGTGAGCAGTTTCTTGAATAACTTTAATAGCAGTTGCAGCAAACTCTTCAGAACTTACAACAATCTCAATTTTAACTTTAGGAATAAACTCAACAACATACTCAGCTCCTCTATAAAGCTCTGTATGCCCTTGTTGTCGTCCATAACCTTTTACTTCAGAGATAGTCATCCCTTCAATACCTGCTTCTACCAATGCATCTTTTACTTCTTCTAATTTAAACGGTTTAATAACTGCTTCAATTTTTTTCATTTTATATCCTTTGAATATTATCTTAGAATAAACCTATTAAAGGTTCATTCCTCTTTCACCATGAATTGACTCATCAAGACCGTCACTTTCACACTCTTCACTTACTCTACCACCACCTGTAAGTGCTGAAGCAATGAAATAAACAATTACTGTACCAACTAATGTCCAAAGACCAACAATCAATACTGATTCAAGTTGAACCATAAATTGTCCCATTCTATCTCCAGACTCTTTAAGTGGTCCATCCCAAAGTAAATCTTGATCATTCAATGCGAAGAATGCTGTTGCCAATGCTCCCCAAAGACCTGCTAAAAAGTGAATACCAAAAGCATCAAGAGAATCATCATAACCAAATATTTTCTTAAGTTTAACAACACCAAAGAAAGCAATTATTGAACCAACAATACCAATAATAAATGCACCAGTCACATCAACAAATCCAGCAGCAGGGGTAATGGCTACCAATCCAGCAATAATACCAGAAGCAATTCCAAGAAGTGTAGGTTTTTTATACATGAACCACTCAATTAGCATCCATGTAACTGCACCAGCAGCCGTGGCAATAGTTGTTGTAAGTATAGCAAGACCAGCAATAGCATTTGCACCAAATGCAGAACCACCGTTAAATCCATACCAACCAAACCATAATAATGCAGCTCCCACTGCTGTTAAGATAATTGAGAAAGGTTTCATGGCTGTTGTATTAAATCCAGCTCTTTTTCCAACTAAGATAGCAAGAACAAGACCAGCTAAACCACCATTCATATGTACAACAGTACCACCAGCAAAGTCTAATGCACCAGCATCAAAAAGGTAAGCACCATCACCACCCCATACCATGTGTGTAATAGGAGCGTAAACTAAAATTCCCCATAAAGCAACAACTACCATCCATGTTGAAAACTTCATACGACCAATGACTGAGCCAGAGGCAATAGCAACTGTAATCGCAGAAAAAGTACCTTGGAAAGCAATAAATACATAAGTAGGGTAGGTTCCACTTAAGTCTGTCCACTTAATACCATCAAGCATTACGTTTCCAAAACCACCAAATACATTTTGAAGCATTGCATTTTCATTTGCACCAAAAGCAATTGAATACCCAGCAACAATCCAAACCACAAATGCAAGAACAAATGCTCCCGTAACCATTGAAAAGGTATTCAGTGCATTTTTACTTCTTGTCATACCTGAGTAAAAAAGTGCAAGACCTGCTGGTGTCATTAGCAATACAAATGCTATTGAAACCATCATCCACGCTGTATCACCAGTATCGAGTTTATCCTCTGAAAAAGCCAAAATTGGTAAAGCTAACAGTGTTGGCAGTATTAGAAATTTATTTTTCATAAATCTACTCCTTCATTTTATATTGAATGATTATAGTATAACTTTATTTAATCTTGAAGAATCAATTAACAGGTTAATTTAACCCAAAAAATAGATTATAATTCCCTTGAAACAAAATTAAATATATTAATATTTTTTGTTATTTTCACATTCTCTCCTAAAAGCATCTCTTCTCAAGATGCTTTACTTTAATAATATTATTCCTAAAATTATATTACCTATAAACGAAAGTCCAAAAAGTGTCCGATAAAATAACACAGGTTGTCGTTCTATTAATGAAGTTTTCTTATCAAAGTATGGTTTCACTTTTAAAGGATTAGAAAGATCAAATAACATTTCAGAATAATTTTTATAACGCAAATCACTCTCTTTCTCTGTAGCTCTAAAAACAACTGAACAAAGCCAATTAGGAATATTTTTATTATATTTACTCAACGGAGTAACTTTTTTAAAATTTGGTGTTTGAAAAGGTTCTATCTCTCCATAAGGATAATGTTGAGTCAAGCACTCATAAAGTGTTACCCCTATAGAATAAATCTCACTTGACTCATTAATACTACCTCCTGTAAAACGCTCTGGTGCTAAATATGAAGGTGTTCCAGCATTTGAACTAATACTATAAAGCTCTGTCATAGAACCGAAATCAATAACCTTAAAAACCTTTTTACCATCACGTTCACTTATCATAATATTTTCAGGTTTAATGTCCCCATGAACTAAATCAAACTTTAAAAGATACTGTCCCATTTTTAAAAGCATCTTTGCTAAATTAACAGTATCATCAATAGAAAGTCTTCGCTTCTTTAAATACGCTTTTAGATCTGTTCCTTTTAACGCTTTCATCACATAATAACGATGTGTACGTTTCTTCGGTAAAACAGCTTTGGGAAAAAAACCTGCTTTCAATCTATTTGAATTCCATGCCTCTTTCACATAAAGGTCAAGAATATTATTATCTTCAATTGCCTCAACGGGTGCAAATTTTAAAACATAATTTTGTCCTCTTTTAGAACACAGCCAAGTACGATTGTTTTGAATTAAAGACTTTTCTAGCTTATAATCATCTATGACCATTCCCTCTTCTAAATACTCAGGTATTTTAAGATTTAAATCTCTTAGTTCAATAACTGGGTCAATCCCTAAAACATCAATAACTACAGCTGTGGTATCATCAGGAAGATTATCTTCCATAAGTTTAGATGCCCGTTTAACTAAATGGTGTGCCCCATTAGGAATACAGCTAGATAAAGTATTATCATCAACTAAAGTATAAAGTCCATCCGAACAGAGCAAAATTTTATCTTTTGCATTAATAATATTTTCAAAATAATAAGGTGTAATCTCTTTCTCAATACCCATAGCTTGAGTTAAAACCCCATCATAACCCTCTTCTTCCATTACATGGTCATGAGAAAGTTGTGACATAATCCCATTTCTTTGTAAATAAATACGACTATCCCCTACATTAGCTGCATACATTCGGTCACCCTCAATAATCACCAAAGCCAATGTCGTAACCAACTCGGGACGCTCATAATTAATCATGGACTCTTCATAAAGAATAGCATTGATTGAAGCAATAAAAGTTTTAATAGACTTCTCAATACTCCAAGAATTGGGACGATTTTTAAAGTTACTCATAAGGTGTGTCGTAACCCGTCTAGCAGCCTCAGCTCCCTCATCAGCTGAACCTACCCCATCACACACAATAGCAACAGTTAAGTTTCCAATAACCTTGACATCAAAATAGTCATCACCCTTAAGATCTTTTCCTTTGACCAAAGAAAATCCTGAAGTGCTTATGTTCTGTTTTCCCATACATATCCTTTTATTGAAAACATTTTATGACAAGTCAACGAATTCTAAATCCGTCCTCCAGCTTGAACACCCCAAGTAGTACGCCAACGTGTCTTAACCATACCAAGACCGATAATTGCAATTAATGCAACTCCTGCAAAAATTAAGAACCCAACCATATACCCATCAAAAGTACTTTGTGACCATCCAAGTGTCTTAATGAGAGCTGTTCCCCCAAGTCCTCCAGCTGCTCCTACGATTCCTACCATGACCCCAATGTCTTTGGCAAAACGCTGTGGAACAAGCTGAAAAACTGCACCATTTGCCATACCAAGGCTTGACATAGTTATAAAGAATAATAATATAATTACTAAAAAAGGCATTGGCATAAGGGCAATAAGTGTTACACTCACAACAACTACAGAGAAGAAAATATAAAGGGCTTTAATGCCTCCAATTTTATCAGCAATCCCCCCACCAATTGGGCGTAAAACCGTACCACCAAAGACAAATAATGCCCCAAAGTACCCAGCCATCACTTTAATGTTCGTCTCGCTAAACCAAGAGAGACCTAAAGTTTTTAACTCTTCAGGGTAAGTATCCGTCAAGTAAAGCTTTAAGAAAACCCCAAAACCTACAAAGCCACCAAATGAAATAACATAAAATAGGTTAAACCACCAAGTATCTTTGTCTTTAAGTAGTTTCACATAGTCAGAAAGCTTTTTAGGTCGCGACTTAAACACAGAAGGAGGTGCATCTTTGGTAATCAATGCATAAGTAACAAAAAGACTCAATGCTAAAAAACCAGCTACCAAGAAAACCATTTGCCAACCATAGTATTCTGCAATTTTAGGGGAGAATAGAAAGCCCATCACTGCTCCGAAGTTTGCTGAACCAGCAATACCTAAAACTAAACCTTGTAACTTTGGTGGATACCACTGACCAGCTTGTGGAAGTGCCACAGCAAAAGAAGCTCCTGCAAAACCTAGAAGTACTGCTACCACCAGTAGTTGGTTATAAGAGATATTTGAGCCCAAAGAGTACGCAAAAAACAGAGCTACTATAACAATTGCTTGAGCAATAAGTGCTGTCTTCTTAGCACCTAGCTTATCAACCCCAAATCCAAGAACTATTCGTAGTAATGCCCCTGAAAGAATAGGAAGAGATAGTAAAGTTGACTTTTGTCCCATAGTCATCATAAATCCAGCTGCTGCAAATGAATCAATAATCTCTGATGAAATAGGACCTAAAATCATCCAAATCATAAAACTCATGTCAAAATAGATAAACGCTGCAAAAAGCGTTGGTGTATGCCCCTGTCCTTTTAAAGACTTAAATCCTGCCATAATAACCCCTTATTCTAATTATTTGAAATAATTATAGACTATATATTGAACAATTTTACAATTTATATGGTTATTTTTTAAACATTTTAATATTTTGGTTAAATAATAAACAGTTATCTTTATTATTATCTAAACTATTTAACTATAATAAATTATAAATCAAAAATTAATTGGGGTTCATATGTCTGTACTAGCCAAAGCACTAGAAGCACGAAGCAAAAAAGTTAACAAAGTAGAAGCAACCAAAGCACTTAAAAGTCCAATGGACGTTCATGCACAACTTGAAGCCATAGCAGCAGCTGGATATGATGGTTTAGCTAAAGAAGACTCTGCTTACTTTTTAAAATGTTTTGGGCTTTTTGACAAGGGCGAAGACTTTATGCTAAGAGTTCGTGTTCCTATTGGTCAGCTTAACAATGAACAAGCCATTCGAATTGGTGAAGTAGCAAAGAAATATGGAAACGACTACATAGACATTACCACACGTATGCAAATAGAACTTCGTTATTTACAAATAGAAGACATTGCTAAAGTTTTAGCTGAGTTACAAGAAGTAGGCATTAGTACCTTTCAAACAGGTGTTGACAACCCACGTAACATTGTGGCTGACCCACTAGAGGGTTTGGCTTTTGACAATATTATTGATGTAACACCGATAGTCAAAGAGCTACAAAGCCTCATTATTGAAAACAGCGAATGGATTTCTGTCTTACCTCGTAAATTTAACACAGGAATTTTAGGTTCTATGTCCAACTCTTGTAACATTTTTGGGCATGACTGTTGTTTTGTTTTAGCCAACAAAGATGGTGAATTTGGGTTCAATGTCTACTTGGGTGCAAGAGTTGGCATTCAAGCTAAAGATGCCAACACATTTGTAAGTACGGAGGAAGTACCAAGCTTTTTCATGGCACTCTTAGAGACTTTTAAAACCTTTGGATACAGAGACAACCGTAACAAAAACCGTTTACACTTTTTACTACAAGATGTAGGAGTTGAAGCTTTTATAAATGCAGTTAAAGAAAAAGCTGGAGCTAACTTCGCCACGGCTGGACAAACAGTTGTTCAGTCACAAAGCATTGCTTTAGGAGCAAACAAAGTTTTACAACGTAATGGAAAATATGCTCATAAAGTCATTGTCCCTTCTGGAATTTTTTCAGGTACAGACATGATAGCCCTAGCAACCAGAGCCAAAAATTTTGGTTCTGGTGACCTACGTTTAACATATGACCAAAATGTGTACGTCGTAGACATTGACAAGTCAGCCCTTCCTGCTTTTGAGTCAACCACTATTTTTTCTAAATACAACAAATTTAACAACATCTACTTTAATGACATGATAGCCTGTGCTGGAACTGCTACTTGTTCGTTTGGGGTCATTCCTAATAAACCAGATGCCATTGAAATGGCAAACTTCTTAAAAGAAGAAGTTGCCATAGAAAATGGAATGGTACGCATGAACTGGTCGGCTTGTCCTAAAGGTTGTGGGGTTCATGGTATTGCAGACATTGGGTTTGAAGGTTGTAAAGCCAAAGATGACGAGGGTAATAAAGTAGATGGGGTACACATTTTTATAGGTGGAAAAATCACCCGTGAGGCACAAGAAGCTCATATGTTACACAAAACCTTGCCCATCACCGAAGCCAAACATCATGTCAAATATCTACTTAAAACCTATGCACGATTAAAAAAACGAGGTGAAACTTTTGAGACTTTTGAAGAGCGTTATTTGTCTGCAAATTACTCTTACCAAGCCTTAGCATTTTTTACTAAAATCAACTATGTTTTAAATGAAAAGCTAGGCTTAGAGCTATGCTTAGAACTAGAGAATAAACCAAAAACATTGAAAAAAGAAAACTTTGAGATTTTCCATTTTGGACTCAAACTATTTAAACTTTTAACTGGGGAAAAGCGTTATGCAGGAGTTGAAGAGTTTGAACCAGTCTTAGTTCAAGCACGAAAAATTACACGGGATGAAGTGACACAACTTAACCCCAAAGTTCCAGAAAAGCTAAGTGAAGTTATTTATATGATGACCGATAATGACAAAAAGACACGTGCAGCTGTTTTTTCTGAGTTATTATTAGCACTTAAAGGTCTGTAAAATGGAAAATCTAACACCCATAGACTCTTTCCTAAACCATAAAGCCGACACAGACATGCAATGTGGTAACTACAGCATCGATGTACCAGAACTAAAAGAGGGAGAGCAATACCGTTTTCACTTTGATGCCAATGTTTGTGTAGGTTGTCACTGTTGTGAAGCTGCTTGTAATGAACTGCAAAACAACCCTGCTGATGTCAAATGGCGACGTGTTGGTGAAATGGAAGGGGGAATTTTCCCTGAAGTTTCACAACTTTTTAACTCCATGTCTTGTAACCATTGTATTGAGCCTGAATGTCTAACTGGATGTCCGACTGAGTCTTACATCAAATTTACCGACACAGGGATTGTTTGGCACGATGACGACAGCTGTATTGGTTGTCATTATTGTACGTGGAATTGCCCTTACGAAGTACCTGTAATGAACTACGACAGAGGTATTGTCACCAAGTGTG
This sequence comes from Campylobacteraceae bacterium, assembly GCA_027081065.1. The sequence continues at coordinate 13,534 of JALWLW010000105.1, read as the reverse complement.
ATATGTGTCATGACAAACTAGAAGTGGGTGAAACCCCTGCTTGTGTTCAAGCTTGTCCTGCTGGGGCGATTGAGATTGAAGCCGTACACAAAGATACATGGATAAAATATGATATGGAAAAAAAGGGTGTTGCTCCTCACTTACCTGATGTAGATATTTGTAAACCAACCACACGTTACACTTTACCTGAAAATATGCCAAAAGATGGCTACAAACCAGCCGATGAGCATCTACTAAAACCTGCTCATGCAGAGTTACCTTTGGTGTTCATGACAGTTCTCACACAAGTTTCATTGGGGGCGTTTATTGCTCTGTTTTTAGGTCAAGTTCTCTTCTCTTTAGGCTTTAATTTACCAGAACCAACTTTGGGCATGGCACTTATGGCATTTCTTCCCTCTGCTATTGGTTTACCTCTTTCAGCCTTGCATTTGGGTCGTCCTATTTTGGCTATGACAGCCATGAAAAACTGGCGACGTTCTTGGCTTTCACGTGAAGCCATTGCCCTAGCCGTCTTTACAGGTTTAGCCTTAGTTGTTGCTGTGATGTACTATGCTAACATTAAAGGTTTTGCATTGATTTTCATTGAAGCCATTACCTTAGGGTTTGGTATCTTTGGCATTTACGCACAGTCGATGATATACCGTGTACGAGCAAGACCAGCATGGAACAGAACTTCAACCACCAAAAGGTTCTTTGGATCTAGTTATGTTGGGTTTACCTTAGTTGCCTTACTTTTACTCATAAATTCTGGAGCTAACGGAGCGATGGTACTCTTAAGCCTAGCCCTCATGGCAGGAATGGGTCAAGTTTTAGTAGTCTATGAAGAAGTTCTTTTTTACCGAAACCTAGACAAAGAAGGGTCACTTTATTACCAGTTTAACCGAACACGTATTTTGTTAACAGAACATTTTGGAAAAGTGAAAAAAGTACGTCTTTATTCGCTCTTAGTTTCTGCTTTAGGTTTACCACTTTTAGCCATTTTATTTACGGCTAGTGGCTTGACTACTTTGGCTATAGTTACGCTTGTTGTGGCTATTGTTGCTTCTTTAGGTTCTGAACTTATTGGGCGTTATCTGTTTTACAGAACAGTTGTTCCTTTGGGATTGGCTGGGAACTTTTTTGCAGGGAATCAGAGGTAAGATGTTTTCATACGAAAACATCTTACAGTTAAAGACAATTTCCCTATAATAAACCTATGAATACTTTAAATCTAAAACTCAACAATTTATTTGCACCCTCTAAAACCCCTTCAAAAAAACTAACCATACTGCTTCATGGACGTGGAGATTCATCGTTAGGGTTAACAGGAATTCCCCCTCACTTTAATAGAGATGATATGAACTATCTATTACTCGATGCACCTTACGATTACTTTGGAGGTCGTTCATGGTATGACTTACCACCCAATCAGCTAGAGGGCATTGAGTATTCCAGTCAAATTTTAACAGAAGTACTAGATGAACTTTTTGAAGAGCAGTTTGAAGCCTCCGAGAGCTTTCTTTTTGGTTTCTCACAAGGCTCACTTTTAACCTTTGAATTTGGAGCAAGATATCACAAAGTTTTAGCAGGGTACATCGCAATTTCAGGCTACATTTACGATGCAGAGAAACTTTTAAAAGAGATGAACCCAAAAGTAAAAGATGCTAAATGGCTCTGTACTCATGGAAAACAAGATGGAGTTCTACCCTATGCAACATCAAAAAAACAAGTAAAAGTTTTACAAAATGGTGGATTTAATATTGAGTTTCATGCTTATGATAAAGAGCATAATATTGTCATGGAAGAGTTGGAGTTGATTGGGGAGTTGATGAATAAAATTTCTTCTTCTCAATAACTTTTAATTTCTCTTGTGTTACACTTGTCATACAAGAAAAGGAGTCATTTATGAAAAATGCAATCATCAATGCTAGAATTGAGTCTGAATTAAAGTTCGATGTTGAGTCTATTTTAAAAAATTTAGGACTTAGTGCCACACAAGCTATTAATATTTTTTATCAGCAAATTAAATATCATAATGGTATACCTTTTGAAATTAAAATTCCAAATGCAGAGACGCAAAAGGTCATAGAAGAATCTCGTAAAGGTATTAATGTTGAAGATTTTTCTTTTGATGAGTTACAACGTAAATGAAAATTAGACGACACAAGAAGTTTTTAAAAGATTTTCGAGACATAAAACTTAGTGACAGTCAATTTGAAAAGTTTGTTTACTACATCAATGCTTTAAGAGCTGATGATAAACTACCTCCTGAATCAAAAGACCATGCTTTGAGTGGAAACTATAAAGATTGTCGAGAGTTTCACTTGGGTGGAGATATGTTAATAATTTATATTGAAAGTTCTGAAGATGAAGTTATTTTGATGCGTATTGGTACACATTCACAACTGTTTTAAGGATAAACTGTGTCAATTTATCCTACACCTATTTCTGCACAAAATTCATACAAGCAAATCAAATAATAATCATAAACTTACACTATAATAATATTAAGATACTCAAATCAAGAGGTTAAAGATGTTAGGCAAAATAAAAGACTTTCTAGGCGTAGATATTAAGACCGATAAATACAAAAAAGTAGACAATGCCATGTTTGGTAAAATCTCAAACTTTAAAACCCCAGATGAGTGGGTACGAAGTACTTGTGGTTACTGTGGTGTGGGTTGTGGGCTGTACATTGGGGTGAAAGATGGTCGTCCTGTTTATACCAAAGGTGATCCTTCACATCCTGTGAGTAAGGGAACACTTTGTCCTAAGGGTATTATGGAACATGAGATGGTCAACTCTGAGAACCGTGTTACTACTCCTATGATTCGTAAAAATGGAGAGTTTGCAAAGGTTGAGTGGGATGAAGCTTTTAAACATACAGCTGACAAGTTTAAAGCCATTCAAAAAGAGCATGGAAAAGGGGCTGTTGCTTGTATCTCTACTGGGCAATTTTTGACCGAAGACTTTTACACTTTGGGTAAGTTTGTACAACTTGGACTTGAGACCAATAACTACGATGGAAACACGACTTTGTGTATGGCATCAGCCGTCATGGGCTACAAACAAACTTTTGGAAGTGATGGACCACCTGCATCCTATGAAGACTTTTCTCATGCAGATGTCATCATGCTTATTGGGGCTAATATTGCTGATAATCACCCTATTTTAAAGCTTCATATTGCTAAAAATGAGAAGATTACAGGTAAAAAGCCTACCATCATTGTTGTTGACCCTAGACACTCAAAGACTGCTGGTATGGCTGACATTTTTGTGCCTTTGAAACCTCGTACTGACCTAGCACTTATAAATGGTTTATGTTACATTATTTTTGAGCAAGGTTGGGAAGATGAAACGTTCATAAAAGAGCGAACTTCTGGTGGACTAGAGTTTAAAAAGCACATCATGGCAAATTATCCTCCACAAGAAGTTGCACACATTACAGGCATTGACGTAAAAACACTTTATACCTTAGCTAAAACCTATGCCACAGCCGACAAAGCTCTGTCTGCATGGACAATGGGGGTCAACCAAAGTACCATGGGAACGGACACGGTTTCTGCCATTTGTAACTTGGCACTCATCACAGGAAACTTAGGAAAAGCTGGAGCTGCACCATTTTCTATTACAGGGCAATGTAATGCTATGGGAACACGTGAATTTGGGTTTACAAGCTCTATTCCTGGGTACAGAAACTTCGCTTCAGAGACTGACAGAGCCATTTTTGCTAACATTATTGATGTGCCTACTGAACTCATTCCTACTAAACGTGGTTATGCTTATCCACAGATTATTGATGCCATTGACAGAGGAGAGATTAAAGCTCTTTGGGTCACAGCAACCAATCCTTTGGTCTCTTTTCCTGACCAAGAACGTCTAAGAAAAATCTTTGCAAAGCTAGATATTTTAGTAGTGCAAGATGCTTTTATGAGCGAAACAGCTGAAATTGCCGATGTCATTTTTGCAGCAGCGACATGGTCTGAAAAAGAAGGTGTCTACACCAACTCTGAGCGTCGATGTAACTATGCAAAAAAAGCCGTTGAACCCTTAGGAAATACGATGAGTGACGCGAACATTGTTATGGAGTTTTCAAAAGAGTTTGAAGGAAAACATGAACTTCTCTTTAAAAACTTTAAGTCAAGCCGTGATATTTTCGATGAAATTAAACGGGTAAGTGCTGGACAACTTTGTGACTATTCGGGGATGGATTATGAAAAGATTGAGAAGCTAGGGGGAATCCAATGGCCTTGTAACGAGGAATATCCAGAAGGTAAAAAACGTCTCTATACTGAAGGTTTTGAGTGTAAAACAGAAGACGGAAAAGCCAAACTTTTAAAAGTAGACTGGATGCCACTTTCAGAAAAATATGATGCAAACTTCCCAATGAACCTCAACACAGGGCGAACAGTTGAGCAATGGCACACACGTACCAAAACCAAAACCATTGCTCTTTTAGACAACTTGGCCCCTGAAGCGTGGGTTGAGTTAAACCCTAAAGATGCCACAAAACTAAAAGTCAAAAGTGGTGACAGAATCACCATTGGGTCGAGTCGTGGAAAAGTCGAAAAGCTCATGGTAAAAGTAACTGAAGTTGTCCGTGAGGGTAATTGTTTTGTACCTTTTCACTACAGCGAACAACTCATCAATAACTTAACCATTCCAGAGTTTGACCCTAAATCTTTTGAGCCAAACTTTAAACAATGTGCTGTGAATTTGTATAGCGATGCTGTACCAGAAGGAATTACACAACAAGCAATTAACATAGCAGGTAGTTTAGACAAACCTGTAGATTCAATTTCATCGAACGAAAAAGTTAAAGAAGCTATTTTAGAGAGAAAATCTTAAAAAAACCACTACCCTATTCCTTTGGGTAGTCTGATTCTTTCTAACTCGAATAAATTATTTTCCGATACTCCCTCTCCATCACAATGTCCAAAGTAGACTCAACCCTATCAATAAACACTTTTCCGTTCAAGTGGTCAAACTCATGCTGAAAGATTCGAGCTAAGAATCCCTCTAGTACCTCTTCAACAACTTCACCATCTTTTGTAAGGTAGCGAACCTCTATCTTTGTTGAACGAGGGACTTTTCCTCTTACATTTGGCAGAGACAAACACCCCTCCCAATCTTTTTCTACTTCATCACCATAGCTTAAAATTTTAGGATTTATAATCGCTTTTGGTTGCATTTTTGGAGCGTTTGGATAGCGTCTGTTTGGTTGTGAAGCCATAATGAAAATGCGTTTAGAAACACCTATTTGTGGAGAGGCTATCCCCATACCTTCTGTAGCTTTACAGGTTAAAATGAGGTCATCAATCAGCTCTTGTGTCTCTTTTGATTTTACATCTTCAACATCTTTGGCTACTTCTCTAAGCACCTCTGCACCTAACTGCTTTACATTTCGTACTTTTCCCATAGAGTAACCATTTGAGTTTTTTGACTCTTCAAATTGAGGGAAAAGTTTTAGGGTATTGGCTTCTATTATGCTCTCTAGCTCATCTTTCTCCATCTCTAAAACTTCTGATAAGGTCTCTAATACATCGACAATATAAGCAGGAACATTAGCAACTTTTTGCGTAGGTTTTATTCTATCTTTAGGGGTAAGCCAAGGGGCATCTGTCTCTAAGAGTAGCGAAGACAAAGGTGCTTTTTTGACAAAATCTTTGAGTGCTTCAAGCTCTTTAAAAGTAATCTGCCCACCAATACCAAAGTAAAAACCATGTTTATGAAGCTCCATGTACTCTTTTTTGTCAAAGTTTAAAGCATGAATAACTCCACCCACCAACTTACCTAAATAGGGTTGCACTATCTCCATAAAATCATCATAGGCAGTAGAGCGATGTTCATAAGCAAACTTACCATCACGTAGATGAAGAAGAACAGGTTTTTGATGCTCAACAGCAAAGTCCAAATGAGCCTTTAGCACCTTTTTTTGTTGCTCTATAATAGGTTTATATATCGCTTCATCATAACTCATACGCCCATAATCTAAACCAAACTCACCAATGGCAATACAGCGTTCATCGTCTACATATTCGTTAAGCATTTCAAGCTCAAACTTATCTGCATATTTAGGATGAAAGCCTACCGAGAAGAAGACACCTGTGTAGGAGTGTGCCAAAATCTGTGCATCGGCAATGGTTTTTCGCTGTGTTGAGGGAATTAAAATGCCTTTAACATTTTGTTTTTGAGCCTCTTGTAAAATCGTATTCATTTTAGTTTTAAATCTAGGTTTGTCTAGGTGACAATGGGTGTCTATTATCATTTAACTATTCCTTACTCATTAAATAATGAGTTCTTTTTGACTAAAGTCTATTTATTTTTAACATTTTTCCAAGACCAACCTCTTGAACGCATACATAAGTCTCTAAGCTTTTTTACTTGACGATTATGTTTTAACTCCTCTTCACGAGCAAGTTCATCTTCTCTTCGCTCTCTAGCTTTACGTTCTTCTTTACTCTCTTCTCTATTGGAAGCGACGTTAACAACAACATTTTGTGTAGCACTTGACTGAGTGTTCAGCTCTGATTCATACTCACATTGTGCAAGGTCTTTATCAAGGTTTCCAGAACCTCCTGAGGATACTTTAAAGTATTCTCTATGAGTACAAGCACTAAATAGAAGTATGATAGATAATAGGTATATATAGTTTTTCAAAATTTTAATCCTTATATATTTTTTTAGATTATAACGATTTATATATAAAAAATAAATTCAAATAACTTTTAACAACCGTCTTTCAATGTTTCAAATTTTTGCTTAGAACAAAACACATAAGTAGTCTTCAAAAAAGTAAACTTTAAATAATAGGCATGAAGCATTAACCTAGATGCTCCAGTTATTTTAAGACGTTCACTTTTTTCTACTTTATGATTTAAAAAATCATCTACAAACACTTCATTAAGTCCATAAATTGGGTCACCTACAATTCGATGTGAAATTGAATCTAAATGTACCCTTATTTGATGCTGTCTTCCTGTATAAGGAATAGCTTCTACTAAAGTTTGATTTTTTATTTTATCATAACAGAGTGGTCGTATTAAGGTACTTGACTCTTTTCCATTTTGAGATGTCTGCATTTTTAGTTTTATTAATCCATTAGAGCTTGTAATTTTACTCTCAATAAGTTGCTCTTCTTTTATCTCCTTTTCTACTATGGCTTTATATTTTTTAACAAATGCTTTTTTGGCAAACATCTCTTTTAGTATGTATCCAGCGTATCCTGTTTTAGAAACAAGAATAAGTCCTGAAGTCTCTGCATCTATTCTATGGACTAAATTTGCAACCTCACCAAATTGATAGCGTATTTCATCTAATAGTGTGTACGCTGTTGAATGCACAGTTGGATGAACAAGTAGACCCGAAGGTTTGTCAAAAAGGGCAAAATGTTCTGTTTGAAAAAGAGGTTTTAAACCTTTAGTAATTGGCTCAAAAACTAAAACTTCTATATAGCCAGACTTTAGTACTTTTCCTTGCTTTAGATGCTTTTTATTATGGTCAACAATACGAGAATTTCTTAAAAGTTTAAGGGCAAGTGTTTCAGATAATTTAACAACATTGACCAAAAAGTCTTCTACTTTTCCACCTTCTATTACGTCGTATTGTTTAAGGATATAGGGCAATCAAAATCCTTAATCTTCCAACAATTCTTTTTGTCGTTGAGCTTCATTAAAAGCCAATTTATCACAACGTTCATTTTGTTCATGACCATCATGACCACGTACCCATACACCTGTTATGTTATGCTCTTTTGAAACCTCTAAATACTCTTTCCATAAATCAACATTTTTTACTTTCTTAAAATTCTTTTTAACCCAGCCCTCCAGCCAAGTGTTAATGGCATTAATGACATAAGAACTGTCAGAAATAACAGTGATGTCACAAGGCTCTTTCATAAATTTTAAACCCTCAATTACCCCTCGAAGTTCCATACGGTTATTGGTTGTATGAGCTTCTCCTCCACAAAACTCTTTTTCATATCCATTAAATTCTAAAATTCCCCCATAACCACCAGGACCGGGGTTACCAAGGCTTGAACCATCAGAGTAGAGAGTAACTTGTTTGCGACTGTTTTTGGACAAGGGTTTCCTTAATTTGAATAGCATCTATGGCATAACATTTTGGACAACGTGTAAAACCTATGGGGAAATGGTTTTTACATTTTCCACACCCATAGCTAAACAGTAAATCAACGCTTTGATTATGACCCTCTTTTGCTGAGAGTATGGTATCAATTGCAAAAATATTACTTCTAAAAGTTCTATTTTTAGGCTCTATATGACCTTTTGCTAGATAGATAGCTGACAAGATTTCATTTTTTAAGATTATATCGAAGTTGAGATTTAATGAGGGTAAGAACCACAAAATATCAAGAATCGACCCTATTTTTTCATTGTCAATATTTTGCCATGCCATGTTTAAATCTAAAGAAAAAAGAGCTTTCATAATTCGACGATACGGGTAATGTTTTTCTTCCAATAAAGCAACCAATTGTGTTACTTTTTCAGATTTTGAGATGCTCTTGTCTTCTAAAAGTTGATTGAGTTTAATGTGTGCTTCTAAATGTTTGGTATTTTCGCCTAGTATCTCTAAGGGAACTAATGTTTCTAATGCTCCATCAAATTCATGTAAGAGTTCAAGGACAATACTAAGATAATGTAAAGCGATTTTATTACGTGGATGTTTTTTTAAAATCTCTAAAAATATCAATTTTGAACGTTTTAAAAATCCAGCTTTTAAATAAGTTTGTCCCAGTTGTTCCAAGATACTCTCTTTCTCATAAAAATTTGAAATATTTTCAATGAGATAGAGGTTAAGGTTAATAGCTTTTTGGTACTCACCTTGATTTTTAAATGCCTGTGCTAAGAGGCTAAGAGGTTGAATAAGTGCTTTTTCAAAAGGCATCTCTTCAATATTAAGTAGAGAATTTTCTTTTTTAAATCCACCAAGAAATTTTTTGAGAGCATTTTTTTGATTTTTTTCTTTATAATTCCCCACTAAGAATGAAGAGACACTCACAATGAGAATGAGTGTAATAATAATTAAAATACTAAAAAGTGGGTCATCATAAGCAGGAAGTATATTATCCACAGAGAACCTTTTTAGCGTTTTAGTTATTTTAACATATTGGACTTAATAAGTTACCACAGATATTAATTATAAAAGCATTCCTCAATGCCTATAGTTTTATTATTTAATCACAGAAACATTCTCATCTGCCATGGCTACAAGCAAAAGCTCTCCCTCGCCATTTACTCTAAACTCTCCATATTTTGCTTGTTCATATTTTGAGGCACTTCCCTCCTCAAAGAAAAAAGCATTACTTCCAAACTTAACGACACCATCTCTAACCCGATACCTTAGAAGAAGCTGATTCTTTTTCAACTTAGAGCCCATGTATATAGAAGAAAAACTAGCTACTTTTTTTTCATTTAAAGTTACCAAAACCAAGCCATCTTCAGCATCAACATTTCTTCTCCAACCACGATAACTTTCGTATTTAGGCAATTTATCATAGATTTTATTTGCTATATCATAACGCAATGCCATATAGTCTCCTTGCATTAAGGAACGTGGGTCAACAGGAGCTAATTTTAAAAAGACTGCCACGCCATTTTTAATATGCACTTCTTTTTCATAAATAGACCAATTAACCAATATAAAAATCACCATCAAAGTAAATAGAGCAACTTGCTTATACATCTAAACGCTCCTTAAACATAAAGTTTTTAACCGACCATCGAGCACTCAACAATAAAATCCCAACCAAAGCTAAAACCATCGCTTTATCAAGAAGTGTCTCTCCCATAAAGTAGTAATAGTGTGAAATAAAAAAAAGTGAAAATACTACCCCTAGCCCCATAAGTAAACGATGGGAAGAAGAGAAACCAATAAGTAACAACATAATTCCTGTAACCAACCCAGATACCTTTAAAGAAAATAACCCCAACAACACTACTACTATTAATGAGAAAAATAAAAGATTTTTATCATCTAACTTATTGTATTGCTTTAAAATTTTCCATGTAACATATCCCAATGTAAATATAGAGAGAAATTCTATTAGCATAGGAGAAATTTCATGAGTAGAATCACTATAGAAGCTCAATATATCATAGGTATAAATAATTGAAATTTTTAACCAAACTAATGCAAATAATTGCCCATACGCAATGGCTTGTATTTTTTTAAGTTCTTCAAAATAGAATTCATTCATCCACAACCAAGCTACTATAAATGTTAAAATAGCCACATATAGTGCAGATACGTCTAGGGAATAAAATAGAGATGACCAAGCCAATGCCATAAAAAAAGAACTCATCATTCGATGAATATAATTTGGAATAACCCACATTAAAAAAGTTTGAAAAAGAGCCACAAAAAAATAAATTCCTTTAGCACTATAATCATCAAACATAATAGCAATAGAGGCAATAATCAAAACTTGTCCCACCATACTAAATGATAAAAGAAAATGTTCTAAAAAACTACTCTGTTTCTCTTGAAATTTTTGATAGACCAAATAGATTATTCCAGTACCAGTAAGCGTTAAAATAGAAGGGAAGTCTTCTACATTTATCTTTAAAGTAAGTACCATAAGACTTCCAAATGCAATCGTGAAAAATAACGCACCAAACCATCCTGAAACAGATAACAAAAATTTAATATACCAAGGTGATTCAAGTTCTAATTCAGGTGCTTTACCCTCTACAAGTTTAGCATGAGACAATGTTTCCCATAAGCTCATATTATTTTGCATCCTGTTCCTCCTTTTGAATACCTTTTAACCATGAAGCAGACCCTCTTCCTAAACCAACAATAACCATACCAATGAAAAAAATTCCACCTAACCAAAAATCTCTCCATGAGATAATATGAATTAAAAAATTTACTAGTACAATAGAAAAAGAAAGCGAAGCTACAGCAAGTATAAAAAGGTCTTGTTTAAACACTCTGTAAACCCAATAAATAGTACCAAGCCAAGCCATCCAAACCAACAGTGCTAATGGCGTTGCACCATGCCATATCACAGCCAATACTAATTTTGTCGCTGTTAGTCCACTTATAAACCCTAATAATCTAATAGCCCATGAACTTTTGAGCCATTCAAATTTATGAGATAACAGTTCCCACAATACAAAAGCCAAAGTGTTAAAAATAAAGAAAACCCAAGCTACTGAACTCTGCGACTCAAAATAGAGTCCACCAATACCTCTGAATGTGTCAACATATAGAGCTAATGATAGATTGATTAAAAAAATCCACAACATCCAAAGAGCCCAAAAACGTCCTACTAAAGTCCAAGGTAGCATTAAGATAGCCCAATAAAAAAACAGTTGCCATGTATCAGCCCCAGTCTGATAGGTCTGCCCCACCAACGCCAACAAAACTCCAAGAAAAATCGTAGAGACCATCAACATCACTTTAGAAGAAAGCTTTTCATCTTCTAGATAAAAATAGCCCCCAATACTCAAAGCCATCAATCCCTCAACCAAAGCGAACTTACCAAAGCGTCCAAACTCACTCCAGTTGTATGCCATGAAAAACATGAGAGCAAAGGCTAAAGACAATGCACCAAACCAAAGAACAATTTTGTCTATAAACAAATACCACTCTCTACCCCTAGGAGTTACAGAAATTAGCTCTAAAACCTCTTCAATATCTCCATACCTAATATTTTCATTTGCTATAAAAGATATAATCTGATTACGTTTTGATTCTGGCATCTTTTCTCCTAATAAATTTATTAATTATAATTCTTTTTTTCTTAAAGTATATAGTGATGCTTTACACTATTTATGAATTTAAATAATTATTTTAATATTATATTAAGTTTAAGATAAAAGTTAAGATTTTTAAAAGAAGCAAATAAACCTTTATGAGGAATGGGTACAATATCAGAATTTAAAGGAATCTGTCAAATGAAAAAATCAAGTGAAACTAGCTACCCTACTTTTCCAGCTAACACAAACTCAATGCTCTCTAAACATCTAAGCCTAGACATTTTTGAAGCTTTAAAAGACAAAACTACAGATAATGGTTTTACGCTTCAACAAGCCATTAACTCAGGTCTTAAAAACAGTGACTCAGAGATTGGTGTTTACGCAGGAGATGCACAGAGCTATGAAATTTTTTCACCACTTTTTGACAAAATCATTGAAGAGTACCATGGTTTTTCTAAAGATGACAAGCATACAAGCAACCTAAATACCAATGACTTGAAAGTAAAAACTCTTGATGAGACCTATGTTCTGTCTACTCGCATTAGAGTAGGACGAAATCTACAAAACTTTCCTCTAGGAGCAGGTATTTCAAAAGAGCAACGTAACGAAGTAGAGCATTTGGTCTCAACAGTATTAATGAGCTTAGAGGGTGAATTAGCAGGAGAGTATTTCCCTCTATTGGGCATGAAAGATGAGGTACAAGCTCAACTCATCAAAGACCACTTTTTGTTTAAAGAGGGTGACCGTTTTTTAGAAGCAGCAGGACTTAATAGAGATTGGTCAGAGGGTCGAGGCATTTACCATAACCACAACAAAACCTTTTTAGTTTGGCTCAACGAAGAAGACCAGTTACGCATTATCTCCATGCAAAAAGGGGGAGATGTATTAGAAGTGTTTAGCCGTTTGGTCTCAGCCATAGAGGAGATAGAAAAGCATGTCGCTTTTGCTTATTCTGAGCGTCTAGGTTACATTGCTTCTTGTCCTACAAACCTTGGAACTTCCATGAGAGCAAGTGTGCATATAAATCTAGTAAATCTTGGTGCAGACATGCCAAAATTTAAAGCAATTACTGACAAGTACCATTTACAAATCCGTGGGGTCAATGGAGAACATACTAAGAGTGAAGGTAACGTTTATGACATCTCAAATAGTCGCCGTTTAGGAGTAACTGAAGTAGAAGCCGTACAAGAGATGATAGACGGAGTAAATGCTTTAATTAAAGCCGAAAAAAGTTTGGGGATATAAAAAATCCCCTAACGAAATTGTTGTATGTTTCAATTAGAATTAAATGTAGAAAATCTAATTTCTAATCTTTACCACATTTTCCCATAGCTTTCATTTTTGACATATCAGCAGGTATACTTTCTTCTTCCTCCGAAGCTAGTTTACTAGCATGTTCAAGTTCAAGTTCTGCTTTTCCCATATCTTTTATATCATTTGATGACTTAGAAAGGTTACTTTCTTCTTTACTAGGTTTTTGTGCTTTTTGATCACTTCCACATTTTCCCATAGCTTTCATTTCTGACATATCATCAGATATACTTTCTTCACTCGGAGCTGTTTTATTAGCATGTTCAAGTTCAAGGGCGGCCTCATTTGCATAAATAAATGAAACAGTTAATAGTGTTCCTAAAATTAGATTTTTCATAATCTTTTCCTTTAATTTGTTTCTACTTAAATTATTAAGTAGTTAAGGTATTGTATAAAAAGAAATGTGTAAAGTGTGTGGAAACAGACCTTCAAAAGAAAAAGAGTTAAAAAACATAGAAAACTCTGTTCTTTGTATTAACTCTAATAACTATAACGCAAACTCAACAAAACAACCAACA
>JALWLW010000104.1 GCA_027081065.1 Campylobacteraceae bacterium | reverse complement strand
CCTAAGTTACACCCTATAATATTGGCATAAGCCAAAGCATCATTGCCCACATCTTGCAAAGCAATATCCATAATCATAATAGTTGGCATATTGTTCATAATCGCCGAGAGAAAAGCCGAGATAAATCCAGTACCTACTACGGCAATGGTATCACCACGTGTTGCTAAATCTTTCAAGACCACAGCCAAATAGTCGGTAAGCCCTGCATTTTTAAGACCATAGACCACAATATAAAGCCCAATACTAAACCAAACCACCTGCCAAGGAGCATTTTTAACAATCTCTTTTGCATTAACGGTTTTAAGATAGGACGCGATAAGCAGAAAAACAACGCCCCCACCCAAAGCAAAAAGACTCACAGGCAAGTTAAAGTGGTCACCAATAAAATACCCTACAATGAGCAACGCCAAAAAGAGCCAAGAGAATAGAAAGAGCGTTTTACTCTTTAGCACCTCATTCTCATCTTTAAGAAGAGAGATGTCAACTTTTGAGGGAATATCTTTGCGTAAAAAGAGCCATAAAATAGCAATAGAGGTGACTACACTTACCACAAAAGGTACAGTCATTGTACTAAGATAGGTCGCAAACCCAATGTCAAAGTAGTTTGCTGTGACAATATTAGTAAGGTTAGAGAATACAAAAGGAAGTGAAGCAGAATCGCTAATAAACCCACCTGCAAGTAAAAATGCCAAAATAGTTTTAGCATTGAGTTTTAAAATTCGCATCTTAGCCAATAAAATAGGAGTCAAAATCAACGCTGCTCCATCGTTAGCAAATAACGCCGAAACAAATGCCCCCAAAAGCAAAGCATAGACAAACATAAGATGTCCATTACCTTTTGAGAGCTTTGCCATCTTAATCGCACACCACTCAAAAAAACCTATCTCATCGAGTACCATAGAGAGAATAATAATCCCAATAAAGGCTAAAGTAGCATCCCAAACAATGTCGGTAACTACCCAAATGTCATTAACATTTACGACTCCAAGAGCCAAAGCGACTAACGCACCAACAATAGCTGTTGTTCCAATTTGTAAGCCTTTTGGTTGCCAAATGATAAAGATTAGGGTTATTAAAAATAGGCTTGAAGCCAAAATCATGATTTATCTCCTTCTGTAGTGCAGTTGTTATGAAGTTTTGGAAGTTCAAGATTAAGGTAACTAATCTCTTTTAGTACAGACTCTCTAAAAGCATCTAAAGGCATACGAATAGAGTAATAAGCCCAACGTCCACGCCGTTCTACTTTTAAAAAGCCACCCTCTTTTAAGATTTTTAGATGACGTGAGACACGAGATTGAATCATATTAAAGGCACTCTCAATGTCACAGACACAGACCTCTCCATTTTGGTTAATGAAGTTTAAAATCTTTAGGCGTGTCTCGTCGTTAATAGAGCCTATGGTTTTTAGAAAAATATCCATCTTAGTCTTTGTTTAACACTTTCGATTTTGCTAGAGCTTTTTCTATCTCTTCTTTACTTATGTCACCATCGAGTTTTAGCTCAACATCTCCATCTTTTCCTTCTACCTGCATGTTGCTAATCTTCTTTTTAGTCGCGTCACTCATACACTCACAAGCACCTGTAGCACAATTCTCTACCATTTTAACAATTTGTTGTTTTTGTACAACACCTGTGAAGTTTATTTTTACACCTTCGGTTGTTTTAAATACATTCTTTTGCATGTTATTATCCTTTAATTTTTCTTCTACTTTTGGAAGTAGTCTTGTTTTTATTGCTTCATATGTTTCTTCAAACGCCTCATAACCTTTTCCATCTGGGTCTTCAAATCCTACATGAATCTTAGGTGTTGGTTTTGGAAACATTGGGCAAGTCTCATTGGCATGGTCACAGACGGTTACTACCAAATCAAAGTCAATATGCTCTAAAGTATCTAAAGTTTTAGAATGATATTCCTCTTTCCAAATATTTTTTTCTTCTAAAATTTTTTTAGCATTGGGGTTTACTTTTCCACTAGGTTTAACCCCTGAACTGTAAGCTGTAATTCCCTCTAAGTTAGCGTTAATAAGGGCTTCAGCGATAATACTTCTACACGAATTACCTGTACAAAGAATAAGTACATTTTTAGACATATTAGTCCTTTTTTAATTTTTGCTTATTATACTCATAATTAACTTATATATCAAGATATCTTGATGGATTAACTTTTAAGAAAGCTGTAGTATCATTTAATAAATAGCCATAGGTATAAGACTTAAAAAGGGAGATAGTTATTATGAACAGACATCAAAAAGCATTAGAATTAAATGAACAAGCCAACAACTACGCATTAGAAATGCGATATTCACAAGCCATTATTTACTACAAGGAAGCGTTGATGTTATATCTTTCTTTAGCTAAGAAGAATCCTGCTGATTACTCTTTACCTATTGCCCATATTTTTTCCAATCTATCCATTGTCTATTTTTCTTTGGAACAGCCTAAAAAGTCTGATGAGTTACATCAAAATTCTTTACGTATGCACCGAGCTTTAGCCAAAGCAAACCCTAGTAAATATGCTTTGGAATTGGTACGTTGTTTAATTGATGGGGTGCGTTATTTGGGGCAGCATTCCATTACGCTTTATGAAGCAGAAATGGTACTTAATCAGATGAACCATGCTAAGGGGGCAAAGAGTTTGGTAAAAGTGATTCAAAAGCTTCATTCTCTTTCTGTCGCCAACTAAAAAACTAAAAGGTTTAGTAAATGAAGAGGGTTTTAACACTCTTCATAATCATCTTCTTGCCACTCCTGAAGACCTACTTCTTTGTCTTTATAGCGTTTTTCTAAATCAGATTTATAGACAGAAGCCAACTTATCACAAGCAATAATCTCTTTTAAATTTTCTTGATTCTTTTTAGCATTAAAAGCACTCTTATTAACAAACTCTATGGTCAGCTTAGGGTACTTACGTGAGATGAGTTCCATTTTATCGGTAGGCTTAATACTCCCACTTTGTAAAACACGCAAGTAAAAACCAGTTTTGTACTCTTTTACAATAAGAGCTGTTAATTTTTTAATGCCTGTAATAGAAGAAATTTTCCAACAAGGTTGTCGTGGTTGTGAAACTTCAAAAATGATTTCTCCACAAGCAAATTGGTCGCCAATACATACATGGCTGTCATCTGCACCGACGATACTGAAGTTTTCACCAAAAGTACAAGCAGGTAAGCTTAGGTCATATTTTT
Organism: Campylobacteraceae bacterium; assembly: GCA_027081065.1. The sequence goes on along the minus strand of JALWLW010000104.1, from coordinate 8,232 downwards.
CGTTGAGGTATTGGTAGTTATCTAAAGAGTAAACACAAACAGCTTTGTCAACACCTCCATGACTCTCCCCGTCGCTTTGAGTATCATCTTTGAAGCCGTTAACATCTAGCTCATAGGAGTTTTTATTTAGTGCTTCTTTTTTATAAGATGAAGCATAAGTTTCTCGTTTACCATCATTGATTTGTTTTGATTTTCCACAGTATATATGTTTGATTTCTATTTTCATCTTAGTCCTTGTAAATAAGTCATATAATAGCAGAATGAAAAAAATAATTAGTATATTAGTCGGATGAGGTTATAGGTAGGGTTATTTCTTCTACGAAATTAGAGCAATATTTAGCATATGAGTTTTTTAAGCCTAACCCTTTGGAATTTTGGTAGTAATAGACTCCTTAAATATTATGATATAATAGTAATATAATACTACTAGGAACAAATGATGCTAGAAGACTTTTTTAAACTTAGTCAAAATTATATTATTAACTATCAACAAGAGTATGTCCGTTATTTTCTAAAAACAGAATCTCTTTCCAACCGTTTTTCTATTATTTCAGGGCAGAGGGGTATTGGTAAAACTACGGCTATTATTCAGTATATGCAGAAACAATATGCTGATTTATATACTACTAAAGCCCTCTACATTCAAGCTGACCACTTTCTTTTAGGTAATCATTCTCTTTATGAAATAGCTGATGAATTTGTCAAAATGGGTGGGGAATTACTTTGTATTGATGAAATTCATAAATATCATAATTGGTCAAAAGAACTAAAAAGCATTAACGATACTTTTAAGCACTTAAAGTTACTTGTGTCAGGGTCTTCTGCGTTGGAAATACATAAAGGAAGTCATGACTTAAGTAGACGAGCTTTGGTTTACAAAATGAAAGGAATGAGTTTACGCGAATTTATAGAGATGAAACTTGGCATTGAGTTAAAGAGTTTTGGGTTAAGTGAAATACTTGTCAAACATCAAGCACTTGCACAAAGTATCATGAATGAATTAGCTAAAAAAAATGAGAAAGTCTTGCCTTTATTTAAAGAGTATTTAGAAGTAGGTTACTACCCTTATTACTTTGAGTACAATAATAAAGAGCAGTTTTACATGGCATTAGAACAAAATATTCATACTACTATTGAGAGTGATTTATTGGCAATTTATCCGTCTCTTACGGGAAATAGTATTAAGAAGTTGAAGTCACTTCTGAAAGTCATTTCAGCTTCTGTTCCTTTTATACCTGACATGAAAAAACTAAAAAACATCATTGGGGTAGGAGATGAGAGAACTTTAAAAAACTATCTTAAGTATCTTGAAGATACAGGACTCATTAAGATGTTAATGAAGCATTCAAAAGGTTTAGCGAGTATTGAAAAACCAGAAAAAATTTACTTAGACAACAGTAATTTACTTTTTACTGCTAAAGCAGATATCGGAACGGTTCGAGAAACTTTTTTTATGAATCAGTTGAGTAAAGAGCATGAATTAATTGCTCCTAAAAATGGAGACTTTTTAGTAGATGAACGCTTGACATTTGAAGTTGGTGGTAAAAATAAATCTTTTAAACAGATAAGGGACATGCAAAACTCTTTTGTTGCTTCGGATGAAATAGAAGGAGGGTTTGGTAATAAAATTCCTCTTTGGTTATTTGGATTTTTATATTAAAAATATGTATTTAAAGAAGATAAAGCAATGAAAAAAGAAATAATACTCGTTCGTCATGCATTGGTAGACGTTAATAAAAATGAAAAAATATTAGCAAAAGATTTAAAAACTTGGGTAGAGAAGTATGATGTGACAGCATTGCATCCTAAGAGCATACCCAGTGAAAAACTACATAAGATAGTCAATGAAGCAGACTTTTTAGTAACGAGTACCCTTACTCGTGCCATAAAATCTGCTAACTTTTTTGAAAAAAAGATTGATGAAAAAAATGCTGTGTTCAATGAGCTTCTTCTTCCTCATATTACAATTCCCTACTTTAAATTTAAAGCGAAAACTTGGCTAATAATTTTGAGATTAGTCTTGTTTTTTTCTAAAAATGAAAAAGAATATGTAGAAAACTCTCTTAATCAATTACTTCAACACTCAAAAGAAAATAATCGAGTTGTTCTTATTGGTCATGGTGGATTAAACTATTATTTGCATAAAGCTCTTTTGAAAGAGGGGTGGAGTTTGCTTAAAAAACCTTCACATAAAAATTGGGGAATGACCAGACTTTATAAAGTCTAGTTTATGCCTCCATCAAGGTCACTTTAGCCTTGTGTAGTACGTTTTTTTCTTTTGGGCTTTTTAACTTCTTTTTCCTCTTCCTCTACATCAATGGTTTGATAAGAAATCTTTTGTAGTTCTTGTTTATGTAAGACTTTTTGGTGTTTTTGTACCATCTTAATGCGTTCTTGTGTTTGTTGTACTTTTTGTGAGCTTAATGACTAATAGGTATTGTTTTCTAGCTCGTCGAGTCTGTCCATAACATTTACAAAATCTTTGATGTTGCCTGTGACATTGTCAACAATGATAATTTTGCTCAATATGCTAAAAAGTGCCATAATCTCAATCATAATAAAAATAACCAAAATAACAGAAGAGGTGGTATTGGCTGTTTTTCATGACTGCTGTAAAATGAGATTTGTATTGCTCATGTTGTTTTGAAGGGAGAGTTTTTGCTCTCTACACTACGTACAGAGGGTTTGTCATCATGTGATGAACCATTATTTAGGGCACGTGATAGTTCTCTGTTTGAAGCTAAAATGGTATTTATCTGTTTGTTTTGTACATTTTGTAGGTCACGTTGATAGGCTATTTCTTGTTTGAGGTCATCACCTACAAGGTTTTGTTGAAAGGTTTTAATGCTCTTAAAATGTGTATAAAAACTCACCGATATAAGCCCCTTACTTATAAAGTTCATACTCGAAAACATCCCCCTTTATTGAAAGGTATTTGAAACTTTCCAAGGCAAGAGCTAAGATGACAACCACAATAAGGGTGTTGATGACCCCTAATGATTTATAGAAATCTTGATAAAAAGAAAAAGCACTGGCAAGAGTAGACAAAATGGCAAACACCACCCAGCCTTTTCCAAAACCAATGGCAACATCGTTAATGGAAGCTGCACCTTTTATTTTTGCATATTCATGATTGAGTGATTGTCGGGCTTGATAGTTTGATTCTAAGTGAATTTTATATCCTTTTTATTTTAAAATAGACTAATTTATTCAAAATTATATCTATAAGAAATTAAAATATACATAAAGTATGTTACTTTGAAATATAAATATATTTAATTATTTCATTATGAATAATTTTTTATATTTCAAGCTTACTTGTAATAAAAAGATGACTTTAAGGTGAAGATTTTATTTAAAAGTATTAACAACATCCCCAAAAACTAAAATAGAAGGGCGTATCATCTCTTTAGAAGCCTCTTGTAGTGTTCCTAAAGTACAATGAGCCACTTTTTGGTTCGCACGACTTGCATTGGAAATGATGGCGCAAGGTAAGTCTTTGTCAATGTTTTGTCTTGTAGCTTCTTCGACAATTTCCACAATACGACTCAATCCCATAAGCACAACAACTGTATGATTTTCACGTATCAACAAATCAATCCAAGTCAAGTTTAAACTATGTCCTTTAGAATGAGGGGAAACAACGGAGAATGAAGAAGCATGGTCACGTGTTGTAATTGGAATGTTTCCAAATAAGGGTGCAGAGATTGCAGAAGAAATACCAGGAATTACTTCAGTTTGAATACCACGTTCCATTAAAAACAACATCTCCTCAGCCCCACGACCAAAGACATAAGGGTCACCAGACTTAAGCCTTGCAACACTTAAACCTTTGGAGGTATATTGAAGAATAGTCTCATGAATCTCTTCTTGAGACTTAGAGTGATGCCCTTGCTTTTTTCCAACATAGACTTTAATGGTCTCTTTAGGTACAAGTGCCATGATTTCATCTGATATAAGATTGTCAAAAAGAACAACATCAACTGATTCTATAATTTTGTAAGCTTTTATCGTCAATAAATCGGGGTCACCTAAACCACAACCCACCAAATAAACTTTAGCTTTTAAACGCTGTAGCTCTTGGGTTGTTTTTTCTACATCTATCATCTTCTTATCTCTTTGTTTTTGTTTTTTTTCTAAATACGCACCAATGTTTTTAGGAATCAATGCTTCACATTCATCTCTAAAATACTTAGCAGCAGTAGGACTCGCTCCATTACTTGACACAGCAATTTGAAGAGGTCTATTTTTGGTTAATGCCATAAAATAAAAATCACATAAAGCAGGAACATCTACCACATTTAACAATATGTTATGATTCTCTTTATATTTTATGAGTGATGAAGTAACTTCCATATTTCCTGTCGCATCAATGATAATACTCTCACCAATATCACTAATATTAAAAGATTTGAGTATAATATCTGAACAAAGCATATAAAGTTCATCTAAACAAACATCACTAACAACTCTAAAATCTATATTATTTTCATGTAAAACTTCTGCTTTTTGTAGAGCTACTTTCCCCCCACCTATGAGTAGAATTTTTGGTTGTTTTAGGAGAATGGGAAGCGTACTTCTTTTCATGTTATTATCTTTGTCAATTATCTTAATCACTTAGTGGACACATTATATCATAACCTAAAAAAATAACATCTTCATCAAAATTTTCTTCTGTTAGTTCAATAATATTTGACATCAATGTTCCTTTTTTATCTTGTCACTCTGTACATAGAGTAATTTTAACATATTATTGACTATAATATTTCAACTTATTTAAAAAGAATTTATATGCCAAAAACCCTACTTTCTGCCACCAACATAGCCCACTCATTTGACTACGACCTCTTCTCTAACATTGACTTTAATTTAAAAGAGCAAGAAAGCATTGCCATTGTAGGGCGTAGTGGTTCGGGGAAGTCTACGCTTATGCATATTTTTTCCTCTTTTATCAAACCAAATAAAGGTGAAGTCACCCTACTTGACAAAGACATCTACAAACTAAGTGAAAATAAAATAGAAGACTTACGGCGTAATGACTTAGGCATCATCTTTCAAGCACACTATCTTTTTAAGGGAATGACAGCTCTTATGAATGTAGAGATAGCTACCCTACTTGCCAATGAAGAAATAGACAATGACCTTTTAGAAAGACTAGAGATTAAAGAACTTATGCAACAAAAAATTGGGGAACTCTCAGGAGGACAGCAACAACGTGTCTCCATTGCCAGAGTATTGTCAAAAAAACCAAAAGTTATTTTTGCCGATGAACCGACAGGAAACCTAGACAAAGAGACAGCTAAACTTGTGATGGATGTATTACTAGCCTATGTCAAAGAAAAAAATGCTGGATTAGTCTTAGTAACGCACGATATTGAAATGGCTGAACTTTGTAGTAAAAGCTTCAGTTTAGAGCAACAAGAACTAAAGATTATTGTATGAGTTTAACAGATATTATTTTAAAGGTTTTTCTTTTCTTTGGCGTTTTTTATGGAGGAATTTTTATTGCTTCTTTTGTAGGGAAGAAAATTCGTGAAAAAACCAAATCTGAAATTAAAAAAGATTAAATCCACAAATTATCAATAAGCCGTGTCGTCCCCACTCCAGCAGCAACAAGCATAATGGTATTCCCAATTTCAACCTTTTCAATGGCTTGAAATTGACGGTTTACTAAGGCAACATATTCAACTTCTACTTCTTGTAGAACTTCTAACATCGCTTTTTCGATGATGCTTACCGTAAACTCTTTTTGCATAATGAGTTCAGTAGCTTTTTTTAATGCACGTGAGAGACTTAATGCTTTGACTCTCTCTTCTTTAGACAAATAGACATTACGACTGCTTAATGCTAAACCATCGCTATCTCGAACAATATCACAAGGAATGATGTCTACATTTATAAAGTAGTTTTTAACCATTTGAGTAATAAGTGCTAACTGTTGGGCATCTTTTTTTCCAAAGTAGGCTCTAAAAGCTGTGGGTTTATTGTAAGCAATAAGATTTAAAAGTTTCATGACCACTTGAAGCATTCCATCAAAATGACCAGGGCGTTTTGTTCCCTCTAAAATAAAACCTCTAATAGCAGGTGCTGTAATGCTAAGTTCATCTGCTTCATACATCATCTCAGAATTTGGCATGAAAATGACATCTACCCCTGCTAATTCACAAATTTTGGCATCAGCATCTTCTTTTCGTGGATAAGCATCAAGGTCTTCACCTTCTAAAAATTGTGTAGGGTTTACAAAAATAGAGACCACTACAAAGTCATTTTCTTCTCTTGCTTGACGAATTAAAGAGAGATGTCCTTCGTGTAATGCACCCATTGTTGGAACAAAACCTACTGAGCCATTAAACTTTAAGGTTTCAGTAAAAAGTTCTTCTATAGCGTTTACAATAACCATTATTATCTAATTCGTTCCAAAAGGGTTCATGCCACCCATGATTCCCATGGCTTGAGATTTTTTATTATCTTCTACCATTTTAAGAACATCATTCATTGCAGACATTAAAAGAATTTGTAAAGAACCTTTGTCATCAAGTAAAGAGTCATCAATGGTAATGTCAGTAATTTCATTACTTCCGTTAGCTGTAACTTCGACCATACCACCACCAGCTTTGGCTGTTAAGCTGATGTTTTTAGCTTGTTCTTCCATCTCTTTGGCTTTTGACTGCAAATCTTTCATCATATCAGCCATTTTACTCATGTCCATACCTTCAAACATTATCTTTTTTCTCCAAACATTATTTAAGTCCTTTAAACTCTTGAGCGATACTGTTGTCATCTTCTAAAATAACAATTTTAGGCTCAAATGTATCTGCTTCTGCTTCTGTCATTGACGCATAGGCAATAATGATGATTTTATCACCCACATGTACTTTTCGAGCAGCTGCACCATTCAGACACATCTCTTTTTTCCCTCGTTCACCAGGAATGATATAAGTCGAAAATCGTTCACCATTATTAATGTTAACAATGTCTACCTGTTGCCCCACACGCATGTTTGCAGCATCAATCAAGTCTTGGTCAATCGTAATAGAACCTACATAGTGTAAGTTTGCCTCGGTTACTGTGGCTCTGTGCAGTTTAGAATAGAGCATGGTAATATTCATTACTGTGTTCTCCGTGATTTATATATTTTTAAGTATTATAGCAGATTATTATTTGTATTTGTAAGGACAAGGCAAAGCCTTGTCTAAAATGAAGTTGTCTTATTTTGCCTGTGAAGCAGGGTCAATTGGCTCACCCCACATTTGTTCAGGAATTACATATTCTTCAACAATGTTTCCACCAATGATATGCTCTTCAATAATACGTGTAATCTTTTCTTTGGTTAACTGAACATACATAACGTGACCAGGTTCTACCATCATCACAGGACCTTGAGCACAACGTCCTAGACAACCCGTTTGAATTGGCTGAACATTACCAATGATTCCTTTTTGCATGAGTGTCATAGACAAGTGTTGCATAAGCTCTTTTGACTCTGGATTTTGTTCTGTTATACAACTTGGTTTTGGCATTCCTGGAGGTGCTGATTGTTGGCATTTAAACATAAAAAATGCTGGTTGAGGTATACTCATCATAATGAAGTCCTTGTAAAATTTTAATTAGGAGTATATTACTCTGATTTAAGATAAATATAACTTAAGGTTAAGAAGAAGCATTTTAGGCTTCTTCTTTTGTTACTTATGGTAAATAGTCTGTGGCAGCTCTGAAACCAATACCATTCGTAGTATTTAACATATCGGATTCAATTCCTGTTGTTCCTTGATAAAGATTTAAAAGAGGTCCTCCTCTAACAACAACAGCGTAATTATCTTTAAAAATCCCTGCTCCCATACCTACATCTAACGTACTGTTTGCACCATAAGGATTGTTATGATAGAGTATTGTATCAATATCAACACCCCACCAAGATTGAACATCATCTAAATCAAACCTAATAGTACCTCCAGCATCTACAAGCCACATTAATTCACTTAAATATTCTTGCGTGGTAGAAGTTAATTCATAAAGAGAATGGACATAACCTATAACGGGAACTTCCTTATCAATTCCTAACAAGTTATTACGAATGGTATGACCATCACCTCCATTGTTTCTATCAGCTACCAATAATTTTTGAATTTGCACATACTGTTTATGCGATAATAGTTTTAATGTTTTACTAATAAGGGTGTTATTGCTATCTCGAAGTTCAAGTTTCTTTAATGATGCCAATGCCAAATAGGG
>JALWLW010000103.1 GCA_027081065.1 Campylobacteraceae bacterium | reverse complement strand
ATCGCTATAGTCGTAGGATTAATACCTGCTTCTTGGTGGTTTATTACAAGTTTCTTGGCAAACGATGGAGATATATTAGGTATATTTACAAGTGCAAAAGCCATTGCAAAATTTGGAACCGAAAACTTACCTTCCCTTGCCAGACCATGGGTTGATTTCTCTGTGAGTGATTTTTTAGATAGTACACTTATCAGTTTATATGCAAATTGGGGTTGGATGTCCCTACCTTTGGAACACTATGAATATATACTTGTTACAATCGTAAGTATTTTAACTATCATCACTCTATATAAAAAGATTGATACAAAAATTTTTATATTTTTCTGTATGCTACTCATAGCAAACTTTGCTTTTATGGTTGTTTACTCAGTTGCTTATGATTACCAAGCACAAGGAAGGTATCTCTTCCCAAGCCTTTACGTTATTTTAGGGATAATTTCGGTAATACTCATCAATAAAAAAATATATTCTAAAGTACTTTTATCTCTTCTAATCTTACTAAGCATACAAAATGTCTATTTTAGTAGCAAATTAACACTGTTTTCTTATGTAGATGTCTTTTTAGAAAAACCTACATTGTGGGAAAATGTCCCTGTAGAAAAGTACAATCAAAATGCAAAATTTCATATAGATGGCTTTCAACTTACAGAAGGAAAACTCTCTATGAGAGGCTGGGCATATGATGCTGCAAAAAATACTGCTTTTGATAAAATTTATCTTGTTTTGAAAAAAGAGAATAAATACTACAAAATAAACCTACAATCTGAATCACGTCCAGATGTTGCAGCTGCTTTTGGAAATAGAAAACTAAATGCCTCTGGTTTTTCTGCTAAATTAATAGACATGAAAGCACTCCCTAAAGGTACCTATCAATACCTTTTTGCAGTGAGCCTAGACAAGAAAATAACTTTTATTGATATTGGGCATAGTCTAAAAATATAACAAAGAAAAGACTTAAACTCTATCGAAGCATCTTTTCTACTTGTTTATCTATGTTATTAAAGTGTGCTTTCAAATTTTGTTTATTTACCAATACTCCAAAATCTTTTGGAAGTTTACTATTTTGTATTCCTTCAATGCGATTAGCAATAAGGGTACCAAACTCTGGATAGAAGTGATGTAAATCTGCATAGTTTTCTCTATTTTGAGTAATTCTGTTTACTCCCATAAAATCATAGACTTCACCAAACTCCTTGACAAGGAGTGTCAACCATTTTTTATAATCATCAAGTCTACCACTTTGTACCAAAATCTTAAATAAGTCAATACTGATTGGGGTGGTAAAAATAATAAATTTTGTATTTGGATTCTCTTTTTTAAGTGCTTGAAAATATTTTTTAAGTTTAGGGTTGAATTGATACCCTGCACCATAAACCTGATGGGTATAAAGTCCTGTTTGATGAGCAACAGCCTGATTCTTTCTCTGTGTAGATATGCGTATAGTTTGCTTTACGTTGGTTCTAGTGTAGTCTACCGTACCAAGTTTTTTACTATGTTTGATAGACTCAATACTCTTTTCAAGTGTATCTGTTGTAAAAAGCATTTTATAAGGATACATCATTGACTTAGTAGTAGCTAGGTAATGGGAAGGTTTTGGTGTTTGATTCATCTGCATTTGTCCAAAAGAACCACCATTTGAACCAAAAAAATCAACTCCCAATATGACTGTTTTAAAGTCTGAACCTTTAATCTCTTTTGCCTGCCTTACCCAGTCTTTATACTCACTAGGATACATGGCAACACCTGAGTAGTTAAATACTTTCATAGTTTTAAAATCATGTTGATTGATATAAGTAGTTCGACTACTTCCAAGCAACAAAGTATCATATTGTTTTAATCCACAAAAATATGCTCTGTTTGTTTTTAGCTGACGTTCATTAAATCCTGGTTGGGCATTGTTATATTGGTTACTATGGCAAAATGTCCACAGAGGATCGATGCTGTAGTTAAATAAGGCAAAAAGCGAAATCGTCGAAAGAACCATTGATAAAAAGTATCTAACCCATTTTTTATAGTGCATAACCATTCCTAAAAATTAAAATAAAGAAACTCTGAGAGTTTCGAGAGAGATGAAGCAGCCACAAGAAATAGAATAGCCGCATACAGTGAAGTGAATATATTAGGTTTGAACCATTCAGCCAATTCATTTGAATTTTTCAATACCACAATCACAAAAAATCCTGCCATCATCCAATACATAGTATAAGTGTCTTTGGATACTGACTGTAACCAATAGCCAAAATGTATATTTGCATCAGAAAGAAAACCCATCTTTTCTTTCCACTCAAGTGGCAATACTAAAGCACCAGTAAACATACCACTAAGTACCTTCATCGCATCATCCCATTCCTTTGCTCTAAAGAAAACCCATGTGATATTAATGAAGTTAAAAGTAATAAACCAAGCCAATATATTATTTAAACTAAATCCTATTCTACTCCATACTCTGTGTATCACAATAGCTAAACCATGCAAAAATCCCCAAAATAAAAAGGTCCATCCTGCACCATGCCAAATGCCGCCTATAAGAAAAGTTGCCATGAGATTACCATAGGTTCTAAATTCACCCTTTTTGTTACCACCCAAGGGGATATAGATATACTCTCTAAGGAACCTACTTAAAGTGATATGCCAACGTCTCCAAAAATCTTGTATGTTTGTTGCTTTATAGGGGGAATTAAAGTTAATTGGAAGTTTAATATTGAATAGAAGTGCTG
>JALWLW010000102.1 GCA_027081065.1 Campylobacteraceae bacterium | reverse complement strand
GAAGAACAAGGTGGTCAAGCTAGATTCTCTGGATCTTTCAGTGGCTTAGGTGTTTATATAAGTCAATTACCTTTCTAAATATTTCATCTAATTTTGCTATACTTTCAAAACTAATTTTGGAGTATAGTATATGAAAGTCTCAGTTATTATTCCTACCTATAATGCTGAATCTTATTTAACTACTTTATTACCGGTTCTTCAAAGACAAACTCTCCCTTTTGAGCTCATAATCATTGACTCAAGTTCTACAGATAAAACCCTAGAAATTGCAGAAAAATATACTAATCATATTATAATAATTCCGCAAAGTAAATTTGACCATGGAGGCACACGTACAAAAGCTGCAAAAATGGCTTCTGGAGAGTTACTCATTTTTCTTACACAAGATGCCTTACCTTATGATGAAAGCACTCTTGAAAATATTACTAAATGCTTCAGTGATAATAGAATTGCTGCTGCATATGGGAGACAAATACCATATGAAAAAACCAGTTTGTTCGGAAAACATTTAAGATTATTTAACTATCCAACTTCTTCATATATTAGAACTTTGTCAGATAAAATAGAATATGGTATAAAAACAGCTTTTCTTTCCGACAGTTTTGCAGCCTATAGAAAAAGTACTATGGAAGAAGTTAATTGGTTTAAAGATGGATTGATACTTGGAGAAGATAGTCATATAGCGACTAAATTATTACTTGCAGATTATGCCCTGGCATATGTAGCTGATGCCAAAGTCTATCATTCCCATAGCTATTCACTCATTGAAGAGTTTAAACGATATTTTGATATTGGTGTTTTTCATAGCCATGAACACTGGATACTTGAAATATTGGGTAAAGTAGAAGGAGAAGGTGGGAAATATGTAAAATCCGAATTTACCTATCTACTTAAACATAAAGCTTATCTTCATATTCCTGAGTTTTTTATACGCAATAGTTTAAAATATTTAGGGTATAAATTGGGAAGAAACTATAAAGTTTTCCCAAAAAGGGTTGTTCCTAAACTCAGTATGCATCATTTTTGGTGGGAAAAATAACTTTATACTTCCAAATCAACAACCCCGACCCAAGGGTGCGGGGTATGACTCGGATTTAAATTTATTGGCGAGACGTAACTCACGATAAATTATATTTTATGGGCGATTTTGGAATCGACCCAAGGGTCGGGGAATTATTCCCGACCAGATTTAATAAGACAAACTTTTAAGGCATCTTTCCAATAAGGAATATCCAATTTAAAATCTTTTTTTATCTTTGTTTTATTGAGAATACTATAATGTGGTCTTTTTGCAGGTGTAGGGTATTGTTCTGTTGTAATAGGATTAACATTACATCTAATATTTGATAATTCAAAAATTGTTTTTGCAAAATCATACCATGAGCAAACCCCTTCATTACTATAATGATAAATTTCAACACTATTTGATTCATATTCTCTTTGAGATTGAATAATATCTAAAATAGACTCTGCAAGATTTTTAGCATATGTGGGTGTACCAACTTGGTCAAATATAACACCCAGTTCATCTCTTTCATTACCCAAACGTAACATTGTCTTTACAAAATTATTACCAAAATTAGAATAAACCCATGACGTTCTAATAATCATAGATTTTTCTGGACATATTTTTATCATGGCATTTTCACCATCAAGTTTGGTTTTACCATAAATACCTTGTGGATTTACACTATCGTTTTCGATATATGGTCTAGAGTTAGAACCATCAAAAACATAGTCTGTTGAAATATGTATGAGTTGTATACCCTGAGATTTTGCTATTTCTGCCATACTTTTAACAGCTAAGTGGTTAATAGCATCTGCATTTTTTGCATCTTCCTCTGCTTTATCTACAGCTGTATATGCAGCACAATTCACAATGACTTTAATAGTGTTTTCTTTACAAAAATCTTCTATTTTTGATTTATCTGTAATATCTAGGTTTTCTTTATCTGTGAAATAAAAATATAATTCATCATAACTATTTTGCTCAGTTAAAGTATATAACTCACTACCTAACTGCCCATTAGCTCCTGTTACGAGAATATGTTTAGGCATATAAATTTTCTCCATAACTAAATAAGTCTGCATCAACTAAAAGTGGTTGTTTTGTATCTTTATCTGAAAGATTTAATGCTTCTAATTCTATACCCCACTCTATACCAATGGCAGGGTCATTAAATGACATACCCCTATCGTTTTCTGGAGAGTAATAATTATCTACTTTGTAGGCAAATACTGTATCATCTTCAAGTACAACAAAACCATGTGCAAAACCACGAGGTATAAAGAGTTGGCGTTTATTTTCTTCACTCAGTTCAACAGCTACATATTGCCCAAATGTAGGACTACCTTTTCTAATATCAACAGCAACATCTAGCACACGCCCTTTTATGACGCGTACAAGTTTCGTTTGTGCTGCTGGAGCTAGTTGATAATGTAAGCCTCTAAGAACACCTCTTGAACTTTTTGATTCATTATCTTGAGAAAAATTAACTTTAAACCCCAAATATGCTTCTAGCTTATCTTGTCTAAATGTTTCAATAAAATAACCTCTCTCATCACCATGCACTTTAGGGTCAATAATAATAACATCTTCTATTGCTGTTCTTGTAAATTGCATATACTTTCCTTCTTACTTTTTTCTATCTCTATTCAATTCTTTTATCAATATTTTCAGAGATTAGGGTACTATTCATATTAGGGGCTAGACTAGTTTAGAGGTTCTTTTCTGAAGATTTTTAACAATAATTTGTATAAATC
>JALWLW010000101.1 GCA_027081065.1 Campylobacteraceae bacterium | reverse complement strand
AGAGAATTATGAGTGCATTGTTGATGTTGGTGAGATTGGAGCTTCTTATATTCCAGGTCACGCTCATGCTGATACTTTCAATTTTGAACTACGAATTAAAGGTAAACCTTTTATTGTAGATATGGGGTTAAGTACTTATGAGACAAACAGTAGAAGAGATATTGAACGTTCAACTGCTTCTCATAATACTGTAGAGATTAATGGTCAAAACCAGAGTGAGGTTTGGGGTGGTTTTAGAGTTGGAAATCGAGCTAATGTTATAGATATTAAAGAGGGTAGAGATTTTATAGAAGCTACACATGATGGATATAAACCAACTTTACATACTAGAAGGTGGATATTTGAGGAAAATCAGATTGTCATTGAGGATAGTCTAAATAAATCATCTAATGCTATAGTTACTTTCCATTTTCATCCTAATATAGAAAAAGAGGAGATACTAGCCTATTTTAGCTCAAAAAATTTAAATATTAATTTTAATGAATATTACTATTCTTCACAGTTCAATAGAGAGATTAAGAGCTTAAGTATGAAAATTTATTTTGAAAAAAATACGAAAGTAGAAATTAAAATATAACAATACTCTCTTCAACTAAAAAGCTGAAGAGAAGTATTAGCAATAATTTATTCAGGCAGAGGTAATGTATGGAAGCTTTTAAGGGCTGCAGCACCTTCTCCAGCAGCATTTTTCGATACAACTTTGATAGTATATAATGTATCAGGAATAAGACCAGTTAGGTTAGTATATTGATACTCCTGGTTATATCTATTTCTAGGTAATGAGGCTAAAGTATCGTTAGTATCATTATTATAAATAATAAAACCATCGAGAACAGGGTTACCTTCATTATTTGAATTATCAAGGAAGCTTACACGAGCAGAATCACTAGTAATATTGTATACTCCAACATTGGATGGTGGTAAAGGAATATCTTCAGCTGTCATACAGCCTGTAGTCATACCACTTTTTTGTGATTTTTCTGACTCTCCATCTGCATTGAATGCAACAAGGTCAATAGTATAAAGACTACAAGTAGCTAAACCTGTAAAATTGGCATAGACATATTCTCCTGAGCCTTGATGTGCAGGAAGTGTGGTAAGTAGTGTATTTGTTTTATGGTCATAAATTTTGAAACCAGTTTCATTATTCGCATTATCAAGGAAACTTAATCTAATAGAGTAAGGTGTTTCATTATATGCTCCTAAGTTAGTAGGTTGTGCAGGAGTATTAGGGGTTGGAAGTGTTCTAAAAGATTTTCTTAAAGGAGTTGAGTCTCCATCTGCATTTTCGGCAATAATATCAATTGTATAGAGTGTATTTGGTGTTAAATTAGTTAGTGTTATATATTCATATAAATCTGAAAGATTAGTATCTTCAGGAGTTAATGTAGTTAAAATGCTATTGCCATCTTGTACATGTTCAAATCTAAATTGAGTCTCATTGTTTGACATATCTTTGAAACTAATACGTGCTGTTGTATCAGTAAATCCATATGCTCCTGCGTTAATTGGTGCTGTTGGTGCAGCAGCCATGCCTAAGGTTGTTAAACCAGTGATAATAAGAGGGATAAGTGTTATTTTTCTCATGCCTTGTCCTTTTTTTAATAAAATAAATAAATTACTTTTGATAATTTATTGCTTAAAATTATATATTAAAAACATTAAAACAAAGAATTAAATAGTATTAATATATATTTTTTTAAATTATTTTTAATTTAAAAAAATATATTAATTGCTAAAAAAACTGTATTTTAATTTAAATTAGTGTAAAATTGTTATAAAATATAAAGGTCGTTTATACTCATGCATATACTATTTTTAACTGACAACTTTCCTCCAGAGGTGAATGCTCCTGCAACTCGAACGTATGAACACTGTCGAGAATGGATAAAAAATGGAGAAATGGTAACTGTTATAACTTGTGCACCAAACTTTCCTCATGGTAAACTTTATAAGGGCTATAAAAATAAGTTTTATCAAAAAGAGACTATAGATGGGATTAATGTCATTAGAGTATGGAGTTACATGAGTACTAATAATGGTTTTATTAAAAGAGTATTAGATTATATATCTTTTTCATTTGTCTCTTTTTGGGTAGGATTGTTTCAGAAGTTTGATGTAATTGTGGCTACTTCTCCACAATTCTTTACAACATGGACAGGTTTTGGATTAAGTAAAATAAAACGAAAACCATGGGTTTTTGAACTACGTGATATTTGGCCTGAATCTATTGCTACAGTAGGTGTATTAAAGGAAGGAAGGATTATTCGTTTCTTAGAAAAAATTGAATTGGCTCTTTATAAAGATGCAACTAAAATCATTGCTGTAACAGATGCATTTAAAGAAAACTTAATTACTAGAGGTATTCCTACTGAAAAGATTGAAGTGGTTACAAATGGTTCTAATTTAGAATTATTTACTGTAAGAGAAAAAGATAAAGGATTATTAGAAAAATTAAATTTAAAAAATAAATTTATTGTGGGTTATATTGGAACACATGGTCTTGCACATAGTTTAGATTTTATTGTACGTTCCATAGCGAAAGTAAAAGATAAAAATATTCATTTTCTATTTATTGGAGATGGTGCGATGAAAGAAAATATTGTTGCTATCTCAAATAGTTTAAAATTAAAAAATATAACTTTTTTGAATTCAGTTTTGAAAGAAGAAGTTCCTTTGTATTTATCTATTTGTGATATCTCTCTTGCACCTTTGAAAAATCAAGAAAATTTTAAAACAGTTATTCCCTCTAAAATTTTTGAAGCATCAGCAATGGAAAGACCTACTTTATTAGGTGTTCAAGGTCAAGCCCAAAAGATTATTGAGGAGTATAATGCAGGTATCTGTTTTGAACCTGAAAATGAAGAGGATTTTATTGCGAAGTTGATGATGATTAAAGATAAAAAAGTCTATTTAGAATGCCAAAAAGGTTGCAAGGTATTAGCCAATAAGTATAATAGAAAGAGATTGGCAAATAAAATGATGAGTGTAATTAAAAATATAGTAAATATTTAGAAAAAAAGTTATTTAAATTATTCTAATAAAGTAGAAGAAAGATATTTTTTTTCTATTTTGTTTAATACTAGACTTCTTGTATAACCTCTCTATGATGTCCCCCAAAACCTAGACTGAATTGGTTTATCAAACAATTTACGAATCTATATTTGAATATATTGAAGTTCATGACAACAGAAAAAGGATGCACAGTGCAAATAATTATTTATCTCCTGTAGATTATGAAGAAAAAATGTTACGATATGAAATAAGTGCTTAGATTCTTGAGGGAAGGTGTATGAAATATGGTTACCACATCATTGTGTCTTAAAAGAGGGGTACATCATAAGCAAATATCTTCTTAAGTAAAAGACTTCTCTTTTGAAAGAAGTAATGGCTATTATAAAGCTTCTAGTGTCATTTTAATGGTAATGATTTCATCTTCTGTTGTAAACTCTAAGGTATCTTTTATTTGAACATAATACTTAAGTGATAGACTTTCTAAAAATGTATGAAAGGTATCTAATTTATCTTTTTTCATCTGTATATGTGCGACATATGTTTTATCGTGAAGATGTATTATGTCTACTTTAGAAAATAGTAATTCACTATTTGTTTTAAATGCTTGTTCTGTAAATATTTGTGCTTCTGAAGAGAGTCCATATTTTAAAGATAAAGCATCAATTTTTTGCTTATTTTGTTCATATTTATTTACATTGGTATAGTAGTTACTCATTTGAGGAATAACCCAAACAATAAATAAAAGAAGTGCTAACAAATAGAGTAACTTGGTAATTATTGATAGACTTGTAAATTTACTCAACATTTTTATCCCTTTTATATTTTAGATTTAAATGAAAATTCTGTCATAAAATTCTCAAGTGGTTTAATAATGAATTCACCATCATTATATAGTGTTGTAAGAGCATTTCTTAATGGTTCAATCCCCCAAACAATACCTCTTAATTCTATGTTTTCATTTGAGATTATAGCTGATTTTAGTTCAGCACTCTTACCCATGGCAGAAAAAATATCTCTGGAGTTCATGGCTAATAAGGAATTTTTACTATAAGCATAAGATTGTGCATCTAGTAAGTCAACTTTATCCATGATTGCATCATCTTGTAGAGAAAAATATGCTCCTGAAAGTAGAACAAAACTTAAAGGGATAAATGAAAGGAGACTAAGAGGTGCTTTTTGTTGTGTAAGATGATTTGAATTTGAACGAAATATTGATTTTAGTTTATTGATCAAAGAAGTATTATTGTCTGTTGCTAGTTCGTTGTCTGTATTATTGTTGAGCCGAATATCATCTAAACTATTAAATGTCTCTTCTTCAGTTATTGCTCTATGTAGATTTTTAGTATTTTGTACATTTTGTGGTTTCATTTTATCTTGAGAGAGTGATAAAAATGATTTTATATATGAACTGGTAAAACGACGTTGTTCTGCTCCCATATGATGCAATAGATAATGAATGGTTTTTTGGGTAGGCAAAATACTCATTGAAAGTTCTTCTCTTAGTACTTTTAATAGTTTAGGAGAGTCATCACTAATAAGCATTTCGATGTGGTCTGCAAATTTAAAAGAAATTTTATAATAAGCCTTCATACTTTTGTAAACTCTATCAGCAATTTGTTTTTCTGTTAATCCTCGTGTTCCTAAGGTCCAACTTTGATGTATTTTTTCTTTTGTGGCAAACATAATATAGAGTTTACGATCAAAAAGACCAATCATTAGTGTCAGTTTATCATCGAGTTTACGTTTATACTCTTCATATAGTACAGCAAAGGGAGAGAAATAAAGCGTGACAGGAATATTTCCAATATCCATTTTTTCTTGTAGAACATAATTGTTACCAAAAATTTTTGCAGATGCCTTATTTGGGTCTTCTTTATCTGTAACTATTTGATTTGCTGATAATGATAAAGAGATAACATGGTGTGTTGGATATTGAGTTTGTAATGCATGTATTCTTTCGATAAGTTGCTCTTTTTCACTTTCATGAAATTGTTCAATTTCTTTTGGAATAAAACCGTCATTTGTTTGGAGTGCATGGTTTAAGAAAAAGAATTCTCTCTCTTTATAGTGGGTAATGGTTACATAGGGATTAGTTGCCATTTTTTTTCCTTATTATCTATTAGTTATGTGGCACAATGGATGTGCTTTTGAATATTCGTTTAATTTTTTACTAGAACCTAAAAGAGTATAGATTTGTGTTGATACCATAGAGCTATGTCCTAAAAGTTCAGATACATCTGAAATTCTAGCACCATTGTGCAACAAATGTGTTGCAAAAGAGTGTCGTAGTTGGTGTGGAGTAGCTTTTATACCAGACTTTTTAAATACCTTAGTAAAAAGGTATCGTATTTGATTGATACTCATTTGTTTACCTTTTTTTTCAAGTAAAAATACTTTTGGTTGTTGAATATTTTTATAATTTTCAATTTCAATATTAAGTGTTGATAACAGAGGAATTTGACGTCTCTTATTACCTTTACCTTGTACTTCTATCCACTCTTTTGAAATATCAGAAACTTTTAATGTTGATAGTTCTGAGATTCTTAGACCTAGTCCATAGAGTAAAGATATAATTATTTTCTCTGTTAAGTTGCAAACTTCTAATACCTCTTGGATTAAATTTTGTTCAATAGGTTTAGGTAGAGTTTTGGGCACTTTGATTATAGAGTCACCCAATAGTTTTACCTCAATCTCTTTTTGTTCTTTCATAAATTTAACAAAAGAACGTACAGTACTTAACTTTTTTGAAATGGTTTTTTTTGAATTTTTAATATTTTTTAATCTTAAAGGAGTGATATCTAAAATTATCCTACCATCTTCTTCATAATAATGACTAGAAGTAAGGATTTCATTAAGCGTATTCTCATAAGTTTTAATGGAACTAGGAGTATATGCTCGAACCTTTTTTAAATAAAATAAAAAGTTATTAAAATTTTCTTTTAAACTAACCATATGGAAGTATAACCAACCTTTCTTTTTTAACACCTTATGTTTTTTTATATTTTTAAAAAAAATTAAAATTAAATATTTAAATTAATAATATTATGATAACTCTTTAAAATTGCTTTATAGAGAGGATAAGCATCTAAAGTGATGATAATCACTAGAACTTTAAAGAGATATCAGCATCGTTAAAAACATACTCATATTGCATATGTTAGCATATGTTCTTGTAGATAATTCTTTGCAGCTTCTTTTTCCATATTTGAAATATGTAAAACTTGATGATAGATGTGTAGAGTTGTAAAAGGTTTAGGAATGACAAATCTATCCCAACTTGATAATTGCCAATAGTGATTAGCTTGATAGTTTACAATCATAATTGGAAGTTTTGAACGTAGGGCTAAACTAATAGCTCCATCATGCATACTATATCTTGGACCTTTTGGTCCATCTGGGGTAATCATGATAGAAAAGCCATTTTTTAAGGAGGAAATGGCAGCAAGAAGTACAGCTCTTGCGCCTCTTCTAGATGAACCTCGTAAAGGCGAAATTTTAAGAAAAGATAATGTACGGGCAATAAGCTCACCATCATAATGCTGTGCAATAATAGCAGCTGTTTTTTGTTGTTGTCGAATTTTTCGATAGACTTGGGGTGCAATAAGAAGTTCTGAATGCCAAGTGACAGCTATACATTGTTCTTTTATAGGTGAATCTATAAAATGATACTTTTTTCTATAGCTAAACCATAAAAGTTTCATAAGTACAAAAATAAGAATAGGAATAAATATTACTCCTAATTTTCTTGAAATTTGTTTACGCACAAACTATTCCGTTTAAAGCTCCTCGTGAAACTTTGTTTACTTTAACTTTTACAATTTTACCGAGAAGTTCTTCACTTCCTTCAACATAAAAAAGTTTACCATCATCACTTCTTCCTGAGACTTTGCCTCCTGATTTTAATTCATCAAAGTAGACCATATGTTCTCTGCCCATTTGTGCATTCATTATTTCATCTAAAATCTCTGTATGTCGTGCTTGAAGTTTGGTGAGTCTAGCTCCTGCGATTTCATTCGGTATTTGATTATCAAAATTTTGTGCAGCAGTATGAGGTCTTGGAGAGTATTTAAAAGAGAAAAGTTGTTCAAAACGTACTTTCTCTAATACATCCATGGTATCTTCAAAATCTTCTTCACTTTCTCCTGGAAAACCCACAATAATATCGGTAGATATGGTAGCTTCTGGACATAAAGATCGAATTTTCTCACAACGGTTAAGAAACCACTCTTTAGAGTAACCACGTCGCATACTTTTGAGTAAAGAGGTTGATCCACTCTGAAGAGGCACATGAATCTGTTTACATAGTTTAGGGTTAGATGCAAATTCTTTTAAGAATTCATCATCCATATGTAGAGGATGGGGGGAAGTAAAGCGTATGCGTTCTAGACCATCTATTTTGGATATTTTTTGAAGTAATGCTGTAAAGTTAGTGCTTTCATCTTCTGTTTTAAACGAGTGACCATAGTTGTTCACATTTTGTCCAAGAAGCATGACCTCTTTCGCCCCAGTACTAACGGCTTTACTAATCTCTTTAACAATTAAATCTGAAGGGATTGAAATCTCTTCTCCACGTGTAGCTGGAACAATACAAAAGGTACAAGATTTATCACAACCGATTGAAATATTGACCATGGATTTAAATGTATTGGTTCGGTATTCAGAGAAATCATAAGTACTATCATCATTATTAATATCAATTTCAACAGCATGTTTTCTCTCTATTACTTCTGTAATTTTAGAGATGTTTCTAGCTCCTAAAACAAAGTCAACAGCTGGTGCTCTTTTAATAATTTCTTTACCTAAATGAGAAGCTGTACAGCCTGTAACCCCTATTTTAGCATTGACTTTTTTATGTTTATTAAAAACACCAATTTCAGAAAATAGTTTTGAGACAGGCTTTTCTCTAACAGAACAAGTATTAATAATAATTAAATCAGCATCGTTTAGTTTTTCAGTAAGTTCGTAGGGTTCTTTGGAATTAAGTTCTGCTATCATATGTTCACTATCTCGAACATTCATAGCACAACCTAAGGTTTCTATGTATAGTTTTTTCATTAGGGTTTATTTTACGATATGAATCTCGTAAAGGTATTCATCATCATTTAATCCAAATTTTACTTCTCTCATATATACAGAGTATTCTTTGGTCTCAAAATGTTCAATAAGTGCTTTTAGTTCCTTATGAGAGTTATCTTTATCAAAGTAAAAAATAGATTTTTTTTCTAAGTCTTCTTCAATCTTATCTACTTCGATTGCTTTTGGTTTTGTATCTATCGATGCTCTAGCTAACTTTAGTTTCATTTACCCTATCCTTTAACATAATTTTATGTTATTATATGCCATAATAATTTATGTTGTATTTTATGATTAAATTATACCTCTTTTCCTTAAAGGTAAGTTTAGATATAATTTAACTCTTCAAACAAAAGACAAAATCACACCAAATAGTAACGTATTGTTTAAGTTCACATTTGTTGATTTTAACAGCTCTGTTTTGAATTATTGAAAAAGGATTAATTATGGAAAAAATTGTAGATATTATAGAAGCAATGGCTCATGAAAAGAATATTACAATAGAATCAGCTGTAGGGGCATTTAAAGAAGCACTTATTAAAACAGCAAAAAGATGTACGACACCGACTTCAGCATTTGAAGCAACGGTAGATATGGATGTCAAAGATTATGCTGTTGAACAAGTCATTACTATTGTTAAAGCTGGAGATGAAAGGTTGGAGCTTGAGCCTGATGCTTTTATTTCATTGGAAGAAGCTCAAGAAGAGTATGGTGAAGATTTAGAATTGGGTGATGAACTTCGTTCTCCATTTATCTTGGAAGAGCATGGAAGAACAGCTTCTTTTAACCTTTTTAAAGAGTTACAATATCATATACAAAGACAAGTAGAACAAGATTTATTTGAAAAGTATCGAGATAAGGTTAATACCGTAATGATTGGTACAGTCAATCGTGTGGATGATGATCAAAATACCTTTGTTGAAATTGGAGAACTTAAAGGGCTTTTAAGTCAACGTAATCGTATCAAAGGTGAAAAGTTTAAAAGAGGAGATACCGTTAAAGCATTATTACGTTTTGTAAGTATTGACCCAGAGATGGGGATGTTTTTAGAACTGACCAGAACAGCTCCTAAGTTTTTAGAAAAGTTAATGGCAAAAGAAGTACCTGAAATTGAAGATGGTTCGGTACAAATTATGGCATCAGCTAGAATTCCTGGACAACGTGCAAAACTGGCACTAAAAACAGATTTTCCAAATATTGATCCGATTGGGGCTGCTGTTGGGGTCAAAGGAACAAGAATTAATGCTGTAAGTGCTGAATTAGATGGTGAAAATATTGACTGTGTAGATTATTCACCAATTCCTGAAGTCTTTATTACGAGGGCCTTATCTCCAGCTATTGCACAAAGTGTTAAGGTAACTTCAATAACTGATAAAAAAGCCATTGTAAATATTACTTCTGATCAAAAAGCAAAAGCTATTGGTAAGTCAGGAATTAATATTCGTCTAGCTTCAATGTTGACAGGTTATACCATTGAGCTTAATGAAATAGAAGGAGTTACAGATAGAACTGGTGAAAGTTCTGGAAATATGCCTTCTGAAAATGAAAAAACTAAAAATACAGATGCTTTAGCAGATTTATTTAAGTGATTTTAGTACCCTTTTGGGTACCTTTGTGTTTTTTCTTTCAATAAAGTAAAGGGATTCGCTTTTGTTTTTGTTTTGGCAATATTTGTAAAACTAGGAATAGGTGGTCTTCGAGTTACTTTCTTCTTTTTTGTCTTTTGATTAGGACTTTTGATATCAGACATTTTTTGTTTATATAATTTATAATATGGATGGTAAGAATATTGGGTATGGTATTTTCCATTTTGTTTAGAGAGACACCCTGTAAATAAGAATAGAATAATAAAAAAAGAAATAAGTATTTTAACTGGATAATACATAAAAATATGTCCTTTATATGAAATTAGTTTTATTTTAATTAATTAAATATTAATTTAAGTTTATTTTTATAAAATACTTTAAAGGCTTTCTTGGGAACTATTCGCTTTTTAATATCAAAGCATTTAAAAATATTCACGTCTAAGCAAACTTTTATGATATAAAGTATAAAAGTATGCAAACTATAACTACATAGGAGTCATAAATGACAAATGAAACTGTCTTAGATGCATTAAAAAGTGTAACATATCCAGGGTTTACGAAAGATATCGTAACTTTTGGTTTTGTAAAAAATGTGAAAATTGAAGGGGATAAAGTATCTATAACAGTAGATATTACTTCTTCATCAGAAGAGGTAAAAGCTCAAATTGTTAATGCTTCAACTGCAGAACTTAAAAAATTAGGTTTCTTGGCTGTTGAAGTTAATGTGAAAGCACCAGAAGCACCAAAACAGATGTCTAATTCTGTTACAGGTAAGAATATTGCTCCACATATTAAAAACTTCGTTATGGTAAGTTCGGGTAAAGGTGGAGTTGGAAAATCAACTACATCAGTAAACTTAGCCATTGCAATGGCAATGCAGGGGAAAAAAGTAGGTATCTTAGATGCTGATATTTATGGACCGAACATTCCTCGAATGATGGGCGTACATGGTGTTAAACCAGAGATGCAAGGAAATAAAGTTTTACCAATAGAAGCTTATGGAATTGAAATGATGTCAATGGGATCTCTTGCAGAAGAAGGTAAGTCTTTAATCTGGAGAGGTTCGATGATTATGAAAGCCATTGAGCAGTTCTTACGTGATATTTTATGGTCAGAATTAGATGTGCTAGTAATTGATATGCCACCAGGAACAGGTGATGCACAACTTTCTCTTGCTCAGTCTGTACCTGTTACAGCTGGTATTGTGGTAACCACACCTCAGCAAGTAAGTTTAGATGATTCGAAACGTTCATTAAATATGTTTGATAAGTTTCATATTCCTTTAGCTGGTGTGATTGAAAATATGTCAGGATATATTTGTCCTTCATGTGATGTAGAATCAGATATTTTTGGTATGGGAACAGCACAATCTATTGCTGATGAGTTTAAAACAACACTTATGGCACAAATCCCAATAGAACCAGCAATTAGACATGGTGGAGACATAGGTCAACCTATTACCTTCCATAAGCCAGATTCTGAAACAGCTAAACGTTATCATACTGCTGCTACTAATTTATTAACTTTCCTAGATAAAGTAAAAGCAGAAGGTGGGGTAGATAATGCATCAATGCAACCAACAACACCTCCAGGGGTATCTGCATGTAGTACAGGTTCTACAGCTGCAGCTGCTAAACCAGCACCAAAAACTGATTCAGGTGAGTCATGTGGTACAGGGTGTGGATGTCACTAGAAGAGTGTAATTTTTAATTACACTTTAGTTAATAGAGTCAGTTTTTTATTGACTCTATGGTTTGGTACATTAGGCGACACGTAGAAGTTGCATGTACCAATCTTCATCTTCACTAGCATCAATAACTGTAATCTCTAGTCCTTCTGAACCCATTCCAGCATCTACTATGTATTCTTCAGGAATATCAAGCATCTGTTCACAATAATCAAATGCATTATTTGCTTCATACAAATCACTTAAATTCCAACTCTTGTCTAACTTTTTAGTTTTAATAACAAAAAATTCTTCCATATCTAACTCCTTTGAAAAATTGATATGATTTATTTTAATAAATAATTTATTTAAAATCAATATATTTTTTTTAAAATAATGATATTTATTCTCATTTTTTTGATTTTTTTAACTTTTTTAAAAAAAATTATATAAAATAAAAT
>JALWLW010000100.1 GCA_027081065.1 Campylobacteraceae bacterium | reverse complement strand
GTAATAAAATGTGGGTCAAGTTTAGGAGAGGATAAGACATCTACTTTGACTAAGTCACCTCCTATTCGTTTGGTTACTTCTCCTAAATAGTTGTAAGTGGTTGCTACGTTTAGTTGTGCGAAGATTACTGTGCTTAATAGGATTGTTAGTGTTAGTATTTTTTTCATTTTTTTGTTCCTTGTAGGGTACGATTGCCATCGCACCGTTTTAAAATTTGATTTCTTTTAATATCATTTTTATTTTCATACCATTTTGTGGTGCGATAGCAATCGCACCCTACACATCAAAACGAATGAGCCCCATGAGCCCCTGTCTCAACCAAAAACTCCAAAAGCACTTGATTTTCACTGCGTCTTAGACCCCCAAACGATTTTGACTTATCTTGGGTTGCTTGAAGTCGAATTTTAGAGAACTCAAATGGCGAATAGCTCACAATAGCTGAATATTTTTTAAGGTCATTAGCTTGGTTTATGGCATTTTTATTGAGTGCCTCATAACGTGTACCAAACTCCCAATTTCTATCTTTTTTATAGAGTAGTTGAGTATAGTACCCTCCCTGTTTCACACTATCTCTATCTCGGTAGAGGTACTCACTTTGCCAAGTTAGATTACTGTAACTGTCTATAATATACTTAAGCGTTAACTCAGCACCATAAAGGTTAGAGTTTTTATTATCTGCTGTTTTTCCTGTAGCAACACTTGCCCCTGTTAACACAGCTGTACGCTCACCTAAATCCAAGCCACTTTTTAGGTAAGCTACATAGAGATTGTTCTCACTACTTTTTCCAAAACTTAGCTCATTTGTGCCTTGAAGTGCTTCAAGCCCTAACATCAGGTAGTTATCGGTAGGAGCAACCCAATGCAAAGCAAGACCCGATTCATTAAGTCCCTCTACCCCTAACATCGCTTCATAAACTAGCGTCTGTTCTGAAAAGTGTTGTGCATGTTGATGAAAGGCGTTAATTCGACCAAATCCACTTCTAAACTTCCCCATCTTCATATCTAAATTAGCAGGGAGTTTTTTAGTAGTTAGGTATGCCTCTTCTATCTCAACCCCATCAGGACTTAAATGAAAAATTGCATCACTCCTAAAATAAGGGCCAACATCAGATTGCATTCCAAATTCAGCATAGTTCAAATTAAACCCCCTATTTTTATGAAAAAGAATGTCGGTGCTATTGTTAACAAACCCATCAATGCCATAACCCTCATAGACATCGTTACTAATATTTCTTAAAACAGCTGAGCCATTTAAGATAAGTGAAATATCAGGAATAAAGCTCTTTTGATTAAAGCTATTGCCACCTTTTAGTGCCTCTTGAAGCTTAGATTTTTTTTGTGTTTGTAAAGCTTTTTCTAATTTTTTTACACGTTTTTCTAGCTCAGTTGTTTCAGTTGCTTGTAATAAAAGTGTACAGAGTAGCGTACACAGTAGTAGTTTTTTTTGCATAGGTATATCCTCTTAATATGTTGTTGATGTTGCTAATAAAATATGATGTAATTAAGAAAAAAGAGGAGGTGCGTGACTAAAAAAGCCTTTATCTATAACGGTAGAACCTACCTGTTCAGCAGTAAGTACAATTCTCTCTGGCAATACCAGCATAAAGTCCAATATCTCAAAAGAGAGAACATCCCCACTATTGAGATTTTTAACAACAATACAGACTTCACAGTCATCATGAGCATGAGCATCTTCTTCATGCACATGTGTTGCCGAGAGAAAAGAGGAGCTTATGTAAAACAGTAATAAAAAGCGTATTAATATTTGTTTCACTTTGTTCTCCTTTTTAGAAATTTAAATGGAAGTATAGTCAAAGATGGGTTAATTTTGGGTTTTACTTTTTTAGCTATAATTTCAAATGAATAAAACCTATGCCTATAACCATGACCCCATCAAATTTGACTTTGCTCAAACCATCGAACGTTTTTTTGTAGAAGAGATTCCTCTTTTTAACTTTGCGAACAAGGGTTCTAACCTTATTTTAAAAATCAAAAAATCAGACATGAGTACTTTTAAACTCATTACCGTTATTGCCAAAGCAACTAAACTAGAACAACGTGACATTGGTTATGCTGGGCTAAAAGACAAGAATGCAACGACTATTCAATATATCTCTATTCCTAAACAGTATGAAAAAGATGTGGTTAAAAATTTAACTACTGAAAAGATAGAAATCTTAGAAAAGTTTTATTCTAAGTTTCCAATTAAAGTGGGACAACTTAAAGGAAATAACTTCTCTATTGTTTTACATCAAGTAAGTAAAGAGGCTAAAATAGCCATTGAAGAAGTTGCTCAAGAGATGATAAAAAAAGGTATTCCAAACTATTACGGCTACCAGCGTTTTGGTGAAGATGCGAGGTCATATCTTCAAGGACAAGAGATAGCCCATTCAGGCAAAAAACTTAAAGGAGCAAAAGAGAAACTTTTGGTCTCAGCTTACCAATCATACCTTTATAACCAATGGCTCTCTTCACGTGTGAACATCTCAAAAGTAGTTACTAAAAATAGACCTGAAGATGCTGCTGCACTTTTAGCGTACCCAATTGAACTTATAAAAGTTCTAACCAAACAAAAACAGTTCTTTAAACTCTTCATTGGTGATGACATGCAAGAGTATCCTTTTGGTAAAAGCTACTTTTTACAAGACTTTGACAAAGCCTCAAAAGAGTTCATGGCTCATAAGTCAAGCCCTACAGGTTTACTTGTGGGTTCAAAAGTTAAAAGAGCCATGGCAGATGCTAGACATTTAGAAGAGGAATTTGATGATGATGAACTCTATGCACTCAAAGGTGACAGACGTTATGCTTGGATTTTTCCTGAAAATTTAAAACTTATTTATAGAGAAGAGAAAAAAGAACTAATTATTGAGTTCTTTTTACCTAAAGGTGCTTATGCCACAACTTTTTTAGAAGAGATTGGAAAGTTTTCTTTAAAGCCTCAAGCTATCAAACGCTAAACTATTTTTCTATGAACCGTAACCTCATCTCCAACGGCTATCATTCCATAGTCTAAAGGTTGAACAAAAAGACCTCGTTTACCTTGAATGAGTTCTGGTAATTCTGGGGCTAATGCATAAAGATACCCATACGATTCACAATGCTCTGTTACTTCTAAAAGCGTATCACCTATCTCAATAACATCACCTACTTTTAAGTCATACAAATCAATATCAACATGAATATTTTCCAGTAAAACACCTTGCTCAATTACAATATCAGCTTCAGCTGCAATATCATAAGTTATTTGTGAGGTCAATAACATAACCCGTTCTTCTCTTATTCCATGATTCATATCACCAATAATTCCATCAGGGTCACAATCAAAATCTTCACAAGTCTGACGATGCCCAGTACGCATCATATCAGGCATTGTCATGTATAACGCTAAAACTTTTCCATTTGACATTTTTTATCCTTTATTCATTGAAAAAGATAGTATCACAAATGGGGTTAAAAAAGATAATTTATAAAGAGAAGTTCAAAAAATATTGCCATAAATATTCCTACTCTACTGATAGTGTAAAATAATAAATTTTATTGTGGGAATTTTTTAAAAGTGGCTCCGGATGTAGGATTCGAACCTACGACCAAATGATTAACAGTCATCTACTCTACCACTGAGCTAATCCGGAACAGGTGTTAAGGGGGTCTTATATTTTTATGGCTCCGGATGTAGGATTCGAACCTACGACCAAATGATTAACAGTCATCTACTCTACCACTGAGCTAATCCGGAACAATCAATTTAAAACTAGTATTTAAATTGGAGTGCAATTATAAGCAAAAATCTCTTTTAAGTCAAGCGTTTTTATAGGCTTTTTCTTTAGTAGCTCTATTTTCTACAAAAAAATCATAACCAGCACAATTTTCTATCTTTATTTCTTTTTTCTCAACTAAGCCATCTAACTTTTCTTTACTCTCTTCATCAAATAAAACTTCAATATCAGCAAGTGTTAGTGGGCGTTTTTTGATGGTTTCTAAAATATCTTCATGAGAATATGAAGAAGATTTTACCTCAACTGTTTTTCGTGTTGCGATATATATAGGTAAAGAAGCATCAAACTTCAAGGATATTTCACGTAAATCTTCATAACTTAATGGTTCAACATAATAAGCAGGTGGTCTATCAATTGTACCTATGTCAATGCGTGTAGGATTTAGCATTAATAAATATTCATTTAACGCTTTTATCTCAGCACTACCATCATTAACACCTTTTACAATTAAGATTTCAATAATAAGTGGTTTGGAAAACTTTGCTTTAAAGGTTAACATCCCAGCTTTAATCTCTTCAACATCAATACTTTTATGAGCTCTATCAAGACGCTGTAAACAACGCTTTGAAGCACAATCTAAAGAGAGTTTGACAGTATCAAATTTCTGTAAAGCCTCTTGAATGCTAGATTTATGAATATTCGCTGCATTTGAGAGGATAAGTGTTTTAATAGAACCTTTTACTTTGTTAATTTCATCCATAAGTTGTGACAGATGAGGATAAAGTGTAGGCTCTCCATTTGCCGTAATGGTTAAAGCATCTATATCTTGATGTTCTTCTAAAACAGCCATTAGTGCATTCATAATTTCTTCTACGGAAATAACATCTTCATAGCCATCCATTGTTTTGGCAGCTGCTAGCTCACAATAGAGACAATCAAAATTACACTGTTTTTTTGAGGGACTTAGGTCAATGCCTAAAGATTTTCCAAAACGTCTGGAGTTAACAGGTCCAAATATAATATTCATACTTAATTATTACAAACACTTTCCATTAACACTTCAATAATGTCTGACATGGTTAATATGCCTAACAATTTATTGTTATCAATAACCAATAGACGTTTTATACTAGAGTTTACCATCATTTTAGAGGCATATTGAACATCTAACTTTCCAGAGACTGAAATGGCTGGCATAACAGCAATATCGTAAACATTAAGTAAATCGATATCTCCATCTTCAGCCACAATGCTTTGCAAAATATTTTTAAATGTCACCAAACCATAAGCACCATTTTCACCATTTTTTTCAACAATAACAGAACGAACTTTGTTTTCTCTCATTAATTTTAACGCAACACGAACGGTTGACATGGGAGAGACTTTAATTAATTTATCTGCTGGAGTCATCACATTTTCAACTAGCATTTTTTGTCCTTATTAATACTTTAAAATATATTTTAACACTAAAATCTATATCATTGACTTAATATCATCTTCAAATTTATGTAATTCATCAGTATCTAGTCCAGCCACATGACTTAAAGGTAAAGTAAATACCAATCCAGCATTTTTTGCATTGTCAAGGTCAAACTTAACACGAATGGCTTTCATTACTTTCATAGAGAGTTTTCGTGGCAATACAAAAAGTAATACCGAAACATTTTCTTCTAAAGTAAGACCAAAAAAAACTTTCTTTTCTTCAAGACCAATGTTCTTACCATGAATAATAGTAACACCACCTGCTCCTGCCTCTTTGGCTACATCAATAGCTGCTTCTTCATCTTTGTCTTCAATAATGGCGACTAGTGCTGTAAACTTCATCTCTTTTCCTTCTCTAATTGTTTTTTCTTATATTCGGCATGAATACCATAACCCATAACTGTAAGCATTGGAAACAATGAGGCAAAGGCAATCAAACCAAATCCATCAATCAATGGGTTTCTACCTTCTATATTGGTTGCCAATCCAATTCCAAGTGCTGCGACTAAAGGTACAGTAACGGTTGAGGTAGTTACTCCACCTGTATCATAAGCAATAGGAATAATATGCTTAGGTGAAAAATAAGTCAATACAATTACTAACGAGTACCCAGCAATTATATAATAATGAATTGGGTCACCTTGTACTAAACGATAAGCACCCAATGAAATACCTATTGCAACCCCTAATGCTACCACAACTCGTAACATATTTTGCTTTATCATCCCCTCTGAAATTTCTTGTACTTTAATGGCAATGGCGAGTAATGCAGGTTCTGCCATGGTCGTTGAGAAGCCAATCATAAAACCAAAAAGATAAATAAGAAAATTATTGTCTTGAGAGGTCAAATCATTGGCAATAC
Organism: Campylobacteraceae bacterium; assembly: GCA_027081065.1. The sequence continues at coordinate 33,045 of JALWLW010000100.1, read as the reverse complement.
TCTCTCCAATAGGAAACAGTCCCATCTCTAAGCCTACAATGAAAGCATAAAGACCTAAAACAACCATGCCAATACCCACTATAATTTTAGGTAAATGAGGAACAGATTTTTTAATGATGATGTATTGAAAAAAGAAAATAACCACTAAAATAGGAGCTACATCTTTCACCACAGCCAAAACACCCAAAAAAATCTCTATTAAAAAAAATGAACTTGTTTCTACTACGTCTTGAGTAGTAGAAGCCATTGTTGAGATAACAGAGATAGCAGTTGAACTATCTCCTGCTAAAGAGTAAACAACAATACCATAAACTTGCACAAATATCATCGGTGTAAGCGATGCAAAAGCAATCAATCCAAACCCATCAATGACAGGATTACGCCCCTTAATACTTGAAGCCAAACCAATTCCAAGTGCTGCGACTAAAGGAACCGTGACCGTTGAAGTTGTTACCCCTCCACTATCATAGGCTAAACCAATAATTTCAGCAGGAGCAAAAAACGTTACTAAAACTACTATAATATACCCAGCAATGATATAGTACTGTATAGGATGACCCAATAAAATACGTAATGTCCCCAATGCGATGGCAAAACCAACAGAAAAAGCGACGGTCATACGAAGCCAAAAAGCATCAATCAAACCAGATGAAATAACAGCAGCTTTATCAGCAATGGCTATAAGTGCAGGTTCTGCAACTGTTGTTGAAAAACCAATGGTAAAGGCAAAAAGTAATAGCCAAAGCGTTGAGCCTTTTTTAGCAAAATCAATGGCTAAGTTTTCACCAATAGGAAAAATTCCTAATTCTAGACCTCTAATAAACAGTGCTAAACCTACAGCTACTATAGTTAGTCCAATCACAATTGAACTTAGATTTTCAGGCATAGACTGAATAATAAAAGCTTGAAAAAATGCCACAACAATAATAATGGGAAGGAGGTCTTTAAAAGAATTTTTCAAATCCCCCAAAAATATTTTTATACTTTCATTCATAAAACTATTATACTAATAAACCATTGTATTAACAAAGAAATTTATGAAGTTTTAATTCTTATAAAACCCTTGTAACTTATTGTCTTAGCCATCTATAGATTAGCTAATGAGTATCAATAATTTAAGGTAATTTATAACTCAATACAAGTTCCAATACCAGAAGATGTTAAAATCTCAAGTAATATCGAGTGCTCCACTCTTCCATCAATAATATGTGCTTTTTTCACACCACCACGTAAAGCTTCAATACAAGCATCAACTTTGGGAACCATTCCCCCATTGATTGTCCCATCTTTCTTTAAAGCATTTGTTTTATCTATGTCCATCGTAGAGATTAACTCCATATTTTGGTCTAGTACACCTGCTGTATCTGTTAAAAAAACCACTTTTCTTGCTTTAAGTGCAATGGCGATTTGACTAGCAGCCAAATCAGCATTGATGTTAAATCCAGGATGTCCTACATTAGCCGATGCTGCAATAGGTGCAATGACAGGGACAAACCCATCATCAATAATATTACAAGCCATCTCAGGATTTACATTTTGAATAACCCCTGTATAAGCAAAATTTTCAAAATCTTTAGGAGTCGCCTCTAAAAAATTTGCATCTTTTCCAGAAATACCAATGGCTTCTCCTCCTTGATTATTTAACAAAGAGACTATCTCTTTGTTAATAGAGCCAGAAAGTACCATTTCAGCTATACGCATCACTTCTTTTGTGGTTACTCTTTGTCCATCAACAAACTTTGTCTCGACTCCTAAGTTATTGAGCATATCAGTAATAGCTTTTCCTCCACCATGTACCACGATGGGTTTCATACCCACCGTATGTAAAAGTACAATATCTTGAGCAAATTTTTGTTTTAATACTTCAGACGTTTGTGCTGAACCACCATACTTAATAACTATCTTTTCATTTCTAAACTTTTTGATGTAAGGTAGCGCTTCTAAAAGGGTCTTGACAACGTCAATTTTTTCTTGCATTTGGATATTCCTCAATATATTTATGAATTTTTTCTAAAACTTCATTTTTAATTTCTAATTCTAACTTCATGACTGACAAAGACAACTTAAAGCCCTTCATCTTCACTTCGTCTTTTTGGGTTATTAAAAGAGAAGTAGCACCTAAACTTAGCATTTTTTTCTCTAACTCTTTTTCATCAAAATAAGCATGATCTTCTAAATAAATTTTATCTACTATGCCTTTAGGCAAAAAAGTGTTTAGTCGTTGAGGATTAGAAATGGCCGTGACCAAGAGCATCTTTTCTGTTTTATCTCTTATGCTAACAACTCTTTTAAAATCTTTCTCTTCCCAAAGTGATAAGTCTGCAAAATATTTCATAAAAAAAAACTCTCTAAAAGGTCCAGAGGGAAAAGGAAAATAATTTTTAATCTTTTTTGGAAAAAGTAAAATTTCATACTTTTTAATGTTTACTCTATTAAATCCATCATCTAAGAAAATAACCTTAGCTCCATTTTCAATAGCTTTTTTAATGGCAATCTCACGATTTTCACTAACAATGACAGAAGCATTATCTAAAGAGATAGCCATGAGCATTGCTTCATCGCCAGAAGAGAAGACATTGGTTAATATTTTTCCCCTTCTACTAACCTCAACTAAGCCTTTACTTTGTCTACCATAGCCTCTTGAAATAATAGTTGCATGAGCATATCTTTTAGCTAGAGCAATAACAAAAGGCGTCTTCCCTGAACCACCAACTATTAAATTTCCAATACTAATAATAGGTATATTATACGTCTTTTTAAACGTCAGTAATCTTCTAAAAACCATGATATTAGCATAGAGAAAAGAGAGAGGAAAGAGAAGTAAAATTAAGACCCAATCCAAAAGATTAGGTTTAAAAAAGAGTTGCTCAAAAAAGCTACTAAGCCTAGATGTGTGCATTCGCAACTTTTTTAATGGCTTCACAAATACGTTTAACTTCATCATTTGTTAAAGAGGCATACATTGGTAAAGACATTACACGCTGGAAACAACCAAGTGCTACAGAATAGTCAAAAACTTTCATAGAGTACTTTTGTTTATAATATTCTGTTAAATGCAGAGGCATATAGTGTACCGAAATATTAATACCCTCTTTTTTAAGCTGACCTACAAAGTGGTCACGGTTTTTATCAATTTCAACAATATATTGAGAAATAACAGCATCTTCTTCTATTTTAGGTAAAGTCACATGATCTACATTTGCTAATTCTCTCGCATAAATATTTCTAATTTCCTTACGTCTTGCCAAAGTTGTTTCTAAAGCTTCAAACTCAGCTAAACAATATGCTGCTTCTAGTTGACTTAAATCATACTTCCAACCAATATCAACAACATCATAAATATAGTTCACCGAACCAAATTCATCACAATGTCTATTTTCCATACCGTGAAAACCAAGAAGTTGTGCACGTTTATGTACTTTTTCATCCTTACATATAAGGAGACCACCATTTACAGTTGAATTACATAAATGTGGGGCAAAAGAAAATACGGTAATATCTGCACCAGTATTACCAATATAGTTACCATTATATTTCGCTCCCATTGCATTAGAAGCGTCTTCGATAACTTTTACCTTGTACTCCTTTGCTAACTCATATACTGCTTCTAAATCAACAATATTACCTGCCATGTGATTTAACACAATGGCTTTAAGTTTTTTACTCTTATTTTTTTTCAATGCTGCTTCTAAGTTAACCAAATTGATATTGTAAGTATCTCCTTCAATATCAACAAATATTGGTTCAGCATCAAAATGTCTAACAGCTTGAGGCACAGAAGGAAAAACATTAATACTACAAATAACTTTATCTCCCCTTTTGAAATCTAAAGCACACATAGCTAGGTGTAAAGCAGCTGTTCCAGAAGTTGTTGCAAGTGCATGTTCACAACCGATAAGCTTCTTAACAGCATTTTCTAGTTTTTCGACTTTTCCATTGTCCGAAAAGTTTAAAACATCATCTATATATTTTTTAGTATTTTCTTGAATTGATGGTTTAAAAAATTCTATTGTATTTTGCATTTTTTCACTTTTATTTTAATTTTTATGTACCTAAATTATACTCTATTTAGATTAAAAATACTTAAACATATTATATTTATTAATGTGTTTTTTAGTTTTATTAGTAATTACCCAAAAATACTAAAAAAAAATTAATAAAATAACACATTAACACACTACATTCCCAAGTAACTTAAGTTCTGAACAAGAAAATCCTGCTTCTTTTCTTGCTTCTACATTTACATGTGGTCTATTATTGGCTAAAAGCTTATATTTTTCTAAAATATTAAAATAAATATCTATACTTTTGTTTTCATTTTTACAAAGTTGTTTAAACCAATAATCACCTTTATGCACATGGTCGATTTCTTCTTCATAAATAACCTTTAAAATATCTATAAATTTCTTGATAAAAGGTAACTTTCGTTTATTATCTAACTTTTTTAAAATTTGAGGTGTCACATCTAATCCACTAGCCTCATAATATCTAGGAATAATAGCCATTCTCTCTAAATGATTCCCTGCTGTTTGAGCCCCTGCATCAAAAAGTCCAGAATGTACAGAAAAGTCTCCATACTTAAAGCCTAACTCCCTTAGCAAATCTTCTAGCATCTTATAATGTCGTATTTCATCTTTTGCAACAGATAACCAGTCAAGTTTATAAGTTTGGTTCATTTTAGGATAACGATAAACAGCATCTAAAGCCAAATCAATAGCTGAATATTCAATATGAGCTATGGCATGTACTAAAGTTGCCAACCCCTCATTAGTTTCAAAATCTTTTCGAGCCCTTAACTCCTTTGGTTTAACAATGGTACACTTTTTAGCATAAGAGGGAGTCTCATATAGTTTTGGTATAAATCCAAGCTCATTTGTCAAATGATTTTTGCTACAATACTCAAAACATTGCTGTGTCAATTTTTCTTTAGTCGCAATACAATCACTTTGAATGGCTTCTTCTAAAATTTCATATAGATTCATAGCAATATTATAACCTAAAGGCAACACAATGGAAATTAAATTTCAACCTATGGGAGCTACTCAAACAAATTGTTACATAGTCACCATTGATAACAAAGACTTAATTATTGACCCAGGAATGGGTGCATTACCTTGGATAAAAACAAATGCCAAAAACCCTATTGCCATTCTTAATACTCATGGACATTTTGACCATGTCTGGTCAAATGATATGGTTAAAAATGAATTTAATATCCCACTTTATATCCAAAAAGATGATGAATTTATGTTAACAGAGTGTCCTTTAGGACAAAATGTTCCAGAATCTACAGCTGACTATTTAGTTGATGGTGATGAAAGGCTCACAATTCAAGGTATTGATATTCAATACAGAAAATTTGCAGGTCATACCCCTGGAAACTCTATTATAGAAATTGAAGACGTTTGGTTCTCTGGGGATTTTCTTTTTCAACAATCAATAGGTAGATGGGACTTTCCTTTTTCATCAGGAGAAGAAATGGTAAAAAGTTTAGAAAAAGCAATGAAAATAGAGGGTAACTTTACTATTTATCCAGGGCATGGAATGAGTACTACCCTTAAGCAAGAACAAAAAGTTATGCCTTATTGGATAGAGACGGTCAAAAATTCGTAATAAAAAACTAAATTTTTATAGTTTCTTGAAGGAGCTTACGTCAGTAAGTAACTCAAAAAACTATGAAAAGATGATGTGAAATAAATTTATTATTTTTCGTAAGAAAATTTGTAACCACGTCTTCTTACTGTATGTATAACTTGAAAACCTAAAATACTCTTCAAACGTTTTCTAATCTGATTAATAGCAACCTCAACGGTATTATCTGAAACATATTCAGGTTCTTCCCAAAGTGCATTAATAATCTCATCTTTAGAAAAGACTCTGTCTTCTCGAAGTGCTAAATATGCCAAGATATCAAATGTTTTACCATTTAAGGAAACAATTTTATCATCATACTCAATTTTTTTATTAGCAATATCAATAACTAACTTACCTACATCAATTTGTGTACCAAAAAGCTTTCTCATATTTGAAAGTACACGTACAGCTATTACCTCAGCTGAATCAATAAAGTTTACAAGTACATCATCAACACCCAAATCAAAAAGTGCTATTTGATTTTTTGGATTTGCTGTTAAGACAATAATCTTTGTCTCTCTTTTTTTCTTCTTTACTTCATTACTATACTTTTCTAAGGTGTACTTCTCACCTTCATCAACAACAATAATTAATTCGTAATGACGAAAATCTGTAAAATTAGTAGCATCATATAAGTCACGTGCTACATCAACGATACAGATAAAATATTTTTCAAGTTCAACTTCTAATTCTTTTGTGAATTCATCATCAAACCCAATGGTTAATATCCTCATCTTTGTCCTATATCTATTTTATAATTTATCCAGTAGTTATACTCAATTAAACCTATTAAAAAATTAACTTAAATATTACTTTTAAAATTATATTATTTTTTAAGAATTTCTATTGCCTCAAGAACTACTTATATATCTTTAATTATACCTTATTTTTGAGACTTTTGAGACTTTTTTTACTTTTTAAGCTATTTTTTTAATCTTTTTGCTTTTATATAAACTCTTTTAGGAGCAGGATATCCCTCAACTGTTTTATTTTGATTCTCTTTGTCTAAAAAATCTTCTAAAGATTGGGTATTAATCCATTCAGTTTTACGCTGTTCTTCATGTTCTGTTTTTACAATATCGAGCACTTCAATCTCTTCAAATCCTGCCCTATAACACCAATTTTTAAGAGCAGAAACGGTTGGAATAAAATAAATATTTCCCATTTTAGAATAACGATCACGAGGTGTCAGACAAAGATCATCTTCTCCATCTATCATAAAAGTATCAAGAATAAGCTCTCCACCTTGATTTAAACCTTTAAAAAGAGATTTAAGCATACCAATGGGATCACTTCTATGATAAAGTACTCCTAAACAAAATAGAACATCAAATTTATGCTCATAAAACTCTACATGTTCAACTCCTAAAAGTTCATAAATAATATTAGTTTGCATAAAATGATTCAAAAATTTAAATTGGCAATAAGTTACAGCTGAAGGGTCAAAACCAATAAGACGTTTAGGATTATCTTCCATCATACGAAATAAGTAATAGCCGTTATTACAACCAATATCTCCTACAATTTTATCTTCTAAATTAAAATGAGGGCGTAATAAATTGTATTTTATATTACTTTTCCATTCAGCATCAATAAATGTTTTAGAGACTTGAAAAGGACCTTTTCTCCAAGGATGCATAAGTTTCGCACTCTCATAAATAAGTACTTCCCCTTCTTTAGAAAGATTGGAAGGAATCATCTCAACAATGTCATCAAGTTTAATTTGAATATTTTCAACTTTAGGAAGCGATTGTATCGCTTCCCAATAAGGTTTTATATTTTTCCAGTCAAGACATTTTAAACGCTCTTGACGTATGCTATCAAGATCCATTCTTATTTGACAATGGCCTTCTTAATTACTTGGTTCTCAATTGGTCTATCAGCTCTACCTGTTTTAGTATTCTCAATTTTTTCGACATTTTCTTGTCCAGAAATAACCTCACCGAAAATAGTATATCCACCATTTAAAAAAGGAGTTGCTTCAGTAGTAATAAAAAATTGACTTCCATTGGTATTTGGTCCATGATTTGCCATAGCCAATAAAAATGGTCTATCAAAAACTACATTGGCTTTATGTTCATTAACAAACTCTTTTTTCCAAATAGACTCACCACCTCTACCTGTTCCTGTAGGGTCTCCCCCTTGAATCATAAAGTCTTTAATAACACGATGAAAAATAAGACCATCATAGTACCCATCTTTTGCATGGGTCACAAAGTTTTCAACAGCCAAAGGTGCAACATCTGGAAACATTTTCAATTCAATATCCCCTTGATTTGTCTCCAAGACTACAATAATATCTTTTAATTTTGTATCTCTAGCCTCTGTTGTTTTTCCTGCATTATTTACTACTGTACTATTTGCATCTTTTGCATTACAGCCTGTTAAAAATACTACTGTTACTAATAATATACTCAAAATTGTTTTTTTCATTCATCTTTCCTTTTATCGTGCATACTGAATTTCACGTTTTTCGCGAATTACATTTACTTTAATTTCACCTGGGTATTGTACCTTATTTTCTATCTCTTTAGCAATCTCTTTAGACAATAAATAGACATTAGCATCATCAATTTTTCCAGCATCAACAAAAACACGTATTTCTCGTCCTGCATTAATCGCATAAGCATCAAGAACACCTTTTTTAGCAAGAGCTATTGCTTCGACCTCTTTAACACGTTTAACAAAACTCTCTAAAACTTCGCGTCTAGCCCCAGGTCTACTAGCAGACAACACATCAGCAGCACAAACAGCAGCTGATTCTACTCCATCTGGCTCTTCATGACCATGATGAGCATAAATAGCATTAATCACAGTAGGATGTTCATTATGCCGTCTACAAACTTCAACCCCTAAATCAACATGATTCCCTCCAGCACCATCTTGTGTTAACGCTTTCCCAATATCATGAAGTAATCCAGCACGAAGGGCTAATTTTTCATCTCCCCCCATCTCAACGGCCATAATTGCTGCGAGTTTTGCAACCTCTAAAGTATGTGCTAAAGCATTTTGACCATAACTTGCACGGTATCGCATACGTCCAATTAAACGCATAAGCTCTTCATCCATAGGATATAGTCCCAATTCTAGTACAATATTTTCACCCTCTTCTAAAATTTTCTGTTCAAATTCAGATTCAACTTTAGCATGCACCTCTTCAATTCTACCAGGATGAATTCTTCCATCATCAACTAATATCTGAATTGTTTTTGTAGCTATTGCACGCCTATAAAGATTAAAGTTAGAAACTAATATAACCCCAGGTGTCTCATCAATAATAATATCAACACCTAAAAGTTGTTCTAAGCTTTTAATATTACGTCCTTCTTTACCAATAATACGTCCTTTATGTTCATCAGAAGGAAGATTAATAATATTCATAAGACGTTCACCGGCAAATTCACCAGCATAACGTGTTACAGCTTGAGAAAGAATATAATCTGCTCTCTTTTGTGCTGTAAGATGTGCCTCTTTTTCATATTTTTTTACTATTAAAGCTAACTCTATTTTAGACTCATTCTCTAAAGCTTCCAATAAATGATGTTTTGCTTCATTACGGGTCATTCCTGCAGACTTTTCAAGCAAAGCAATACTCTTAGCTATCTCTTCTCTTTTTTCATCTTCTAGAGCATTTAAAGCCTTTTCTTGTTTTTCAAGACTCTTTTTAACTCTAAGAATCTCTGCTTCTTTTTTTTCTAAATCTTTTAATGCTAAGTTGAGTTCTGTTTTTTGTTTGACAATATCAAGCTCTTTATCTTGAAATTTTTTTTCTAATAAAACTTCATCTTGCTGAATTTTTACATTTGCTTCATGTAATAAATGTTCAGCTTCATACTCAATTGCTGAAGCCTTTGCTTTGGCTTCACGTTCTAAATGTTGAAATTGTTTTTTATTTGCATTACGCATAAAGAGGTAGGTTATACCTCCTCCTAAAATAATTAAAAATAATACTATTAATATATTCTCTGTCACTACTTTTCCTTAATTTAAAAGAAGCCTAAATCCTTAATTTTCTTTTCAAGTAACTTTTTTTGTAACAGTTTCTAGCTGTCAAATATAAATCTCCTTGGACATCATGTGCATCTGAAATAATATTAGATGCCACACAATATACTCTTCCTACAAATAAAATTTTATTAATTTTTTCACGATTTTTTTCAAAAAATCTATCGTAGAATCCTTTTCCAAATCCAACTCTTCTTAAAGTATTATCTGTTCCAATAATAGGGACAATGGCTAAATCTATCTTATGTTTATATTTATTTGTATTATTAGGTTCTTTTACACCAAATTTTTTTTTACTTAAAGGCAATCTATATTTTACCAAGCTGAAGCTTTCACCCTCCATAAATGGAACTAAAATGATTTTTTTATCTCTTCTTAACTTTAATATTAAAGCTGAAATATCAACTTCTATTTTTAGTGGGACATAAAGCATAATTCTCTTACATTTTTCTTTTTTTATATATCTGTAAAGCATGTTATTTAGGTCTTTATCCAGCTTATAAGTATTTACATTTTGCTGCTGCTTTGCCCTTTCTATACATATTTTTCTAAAACTCTTTTTGTCCATAACTTCACACTTTATATTTTTTTGATATAATCCCCAAAATTTACTTATAAAAGACCCTATTATAATATGAAAAATAAATTTTATTTAATATTAATTACACTTACTTTACTCTTGTTAGGTTGTGGTGAAAGCTCAAATGAATCAGATTCTCACCTTTTGTTAAAAGAAGAAAATACACTCAATTCCAAACTAGTACCTGTAACAAAGAATAATACATCAATCTCCCAAAAAAATATACCTCTTAAAAAAGAGTCTGCCAGACAAGAGGCTACTCCTACAAACTACTATTATGAATTTAAAGATTTAAAAAATCAAGCCAATATTTTAGATATTCAAAATGACAAATATAATTTTAAAAATATAAAACAACCGATTATTATTATTACCATTATGGCAACATGGTGTCCTCCGTGTAGAGGACAAATACCTCATCTTTCAAAACTACAACAAAAGTTTAAAAAGCATATTTTTGTCATGTCAACATTAGTTCATGATGATATATCAAAAGAAAAACTTGAAAAATTTATTATTTCCCAAAAAATGCGATTTTATCTTTCTGTTGATCAAAAAGAAAATCTAAAATTTATAGAGATGATTACTCCAAAACTTGGTCTTAATAAAGATTTTCCAATGCCATTAACAATTGTCTTTGTTCGAGGAAAATATTTTACCCATTATGAAGGTATGATTCCCGAAGAGATGATAGAGAGTGATATTAATCAATTACTTGAAAAAATAAAAAAGAGATAAGGTACAATGTTTAACATATTAAAAAAAGTTTTTAAAAAAACTGATAATGCCATTAATGAAATAGCGCCCAAAAAAAAGAAGAAAATCACTAAAGATGAGTTTGAAGATATCTTACTTGAAGCTGATGTTAACTATGAATTGGTCGAAAAATTCTTAGAAGAGCTTCCCGAAAAAATTGAAAGAATTCAAGCTTTTAATACACTTATCTCTGTTTTTCAATACGATGTAGACTGGAAAGACAATATTCAAGACAAACCTTTTGTTGAAATGATTATTGGCGTAAATGGTGCTGGTAAGACTACCACCATTGCTAAACTAGTCAACTACCATAAAAAAAGTGGAGAATCTGTAGTTTTGGGAGCTGCTGATACTTTTAGAGCAGCTGCCATAGAACAACTAAGCCGTTGGGCTAAGAAATTAGAAGTTCCCATTATCTCTACTCAACAAGGTCATGACCCTTCAGCTGTTGTCTTTGATACTATTGCCTCAGCTAAAGCAAAAAATGCCGACAGAGTACTTCTTGATACAGCTGGAAGATTACATACCCAAACAAACTTAGGTGAAGAGCTTAAAAAAATGGTAAGAATTGCTGACAAAGCTATGCCCAATGCCCCTCATAGAAAAATGCTTGTACTTGATGGTACACAGGGAAGTTCGAGTATTAACCAAGCTAAAGTATTTAACGAACTCATAGGAATAGATGGTATAATCATTACTAAGCTAGATGGTACAGCAAAAGGAGGGTCAGTTCTCTCTATTGCACACGAATTAAAAATGCCTATCTATTTTATAGGTACAGGTGAACAACCTGACGACCTTATTGAATTTAAAGCCAATGCCTATGTTAATACGATTTTAGATTCAATTTTTATTTAAAATCTTTACAAATCTAGAAAAAGGAGTTTTCGATGTTTAGACTATTTACTCCTTTCCTAATTCTATTACTTGTTATTGGGTCTTTATTTATTTTAGAAGAACGAAAAACCTTTGATGTACGAACACTCGTCCACATTAATCCTATTCCTCATACCCATGAGCTTATAAAAGAAAAAAAATATCAAGAAGCCCAAGAATACCTTACATACTTTCTTGAATATGATTATGTAAAAAAAGACCCCAATGCTTTAAAACTTATGCAAACAATCCAAACGAAACGAAATTCTCTTGAGTATAAAAAAGATAAATTTCTTGAAGGAATTATCCAAGGACATAGTGATGAAGATATTGGACGTGCATCTGCAATTGCTTCTGACTTTTTAGTTGTAGGTGACATTCGAGACCTTGCTATTGAAGGGATGCATTATAATAATGGTGAAAAAGTAGATAAACTTATGGTAGCACTCTCTTCTCTTGGGCTATTAGCTACAGCAAGTACCCTCTCTTCTTTGGGTGCAACTACTCCAATTAAAGGCTCTCTCTCACTTTTAAAATATGCTAAACGTAGCAATAAAGTACCTCTTTGGCTACAAACAAAACTGATTAAACAAATAGAAGTAGCCCAAAAGACAAAGTCACTTAAAGAGATAAAAATACTACTTGCTCCCATAGAAAAGCTCTATAATAATGTAGGAGTTAATCAAGCTTTAAATCTTTTAAAGAAAAGTCGTAACCTCAAAGAACTTACAGCACTTAGTAAACTAAGTAGCCGTTTTGGTAAAAAAAGCCAAGTTTTATTAAATACTACCAATAATTCAGCTCTAAACTACATAAAAAAAATGCCAAATGTCTCAACAAAAAATTTTCTTTATGCCTCAACCTATGGAGAAAAAGGACTCAAAGCTCTTCATAAATTGGGGACAAACAAGTTTATTACACGTGTTGGATTTAACTCAAATTTAGCTAAAACTACCTACAAGGGAAATTTAAATTCTCTTTTTAATCTGCTACAAAAAACCATTCCTAATAAAATACTCTATCTTATTACTTTCTTTGGACTCTTTTATTTTATTTGGAAATTTTTTAAACTTTCAAGAAGACTATTATCGTAAAGGAATACAAATGTTAAAAAGTTTTTGGTTTTGGGTACTTATTTTATTTATAGGTATGCAATTTTTTTCACTCAATATCTCAGCTTCTTTACCCATTAAAGAAAGTGAAACACTTCAAGCACCTAAAGATGTTCTCACCATATTAAAACGCTCATGCTATGATTGTCACTCCTCAGAGGTCAAAGCACCTTGGTATTACACCATAGCCCCTGTATCATGGTATACTCAACTACATGTAAAAAATGCTCGTGAAATTATGAACTTTTCTAAGTGGAATAGCTACAGCAAAGAAAAGCAAGTAAAGTTTCTTGAAAAATTACCAAAAGCCATTGTTATTCGTATGCCCATGCTCTCCTACCTCTATTTACATGATGAAGTTAAATTAAGCAAAGATGAGAAGAAACTACTCAAAATTTGGGCTAAAAAATTAAAAGAAAAAACTAAATAAGATAAATATACTCTGATTTAAAATCTTTTGGCTATAATCCATCATAAATTTTATTTAAAGGATTAGATATGCCAAAAATTAACAAATACCAAGACATTGCTGAAATTGATAGAGAAGCAAAGAAAGACCTTATTGATAGACATTCACCATTTATTCACTGTGCAAGTGAAGCAAAAGCTGGTGAACCATTTGAAGTAACAGTAAAAATGGGAAATGAATATACTCATCCAGATGACTTTGACCATTACATTGAGTCTGTAACACTTTTTAATGGTGATACACAATTAGCAAAAGCTTCTTATGTTCCAGGAACGCTTGGAAATACTAAAGCTCATAATACCACTACATTTACAATTATTCCAACAGGGAAAAAACTTAAATTAGTGGCTCATGGATACTGCACAAAACATGGTATCTGGGAAGGTAGTGAAGTAGAAGTAGCCGTAAACTAAGATTGATACCTAATGAAGACAAAGAAAAATTCTTCTCTTCATTAAAAAATAATTTACTCAGTCTATTTTTTATATCTTAAATTTCCAAAGGTTATTTCTTTTTTATCCACTTAAAGATAATCATTTTATGCTATTATAATAAAAAATATTAAATAGATAAAAAGGAAAATGTAAGATGAAAAAAATAGAAGCAATTATTAAACCCTTTAAACTTGAAGATGTAAAAGAAGCACTTGTTGAAGCTGGTATTGAAGGAATGACAATATCTGAAGTAAAAGGTTATGGTCGACAACAAGGACATACTGAACTCTACAGGGGTGCTGAATATGCAATTGAATTTATTCCTAAAATTAAAATTGAAATCTTTGTTAGTAGTGATGAGTTTGCACACAAAGCAATTGAAGCTATTAAAGAGAATGCGTTAACTGGAAAAATTGGTGATGGAAAAATCTTTATAACAGATATTTCCAATGTCATTCGAATTAGAACAGGTGAAGAAGATGAAGATGCACTTTAAATACTAGGTTATCTTATTTATTCTATTGAAAGAAACCCCATTTGATTATCACTTGTATAAATAGGGGTTTGCTCTTCAAGTACAATAATATCTTGAGGATAAACATAGCCATCTTCATGTATACTATTAATTTCTCCTAACTTTATATTATCACTATAAAAAGCAATCGGAAAGGAAGCACATTCAAATTTACCACTATCGTTCATTCTACTACGTTTATTTTCACATGAATAATCAATCTTCTTATCAAATACAGTTACAAAATAACCAATATGTGTTTTATGATCTGACCTACTTGTTGTTGAATTACAAGCAAATAACAAAAATGATACTCCAACACAACACCCCATTAACCTAATGTTTTTCATAATTTATTCCTTTACAGTAAAAGTATATATTATAGTTATACATTAAGTTAAGTTAATTAAAACTTAATTATATTTTAACATAAATATTTAATTTTAATAAATAAGTTTACTTATAATTATATTTTTAATCCTTTTAACTCCTCTACCAAATACTTACCTGTATATGAGCCTGTCTTTTCATGCGTTTCAGCCAGTTCCTCAGGCGTACCTGTAGCAATAATAAGCCCCCCCTTGTTACCACCTTCAGGTCCCATATCTATAATATAGTCTGCATTTTTAATCATGTCTAAATTATGCTCTATTACAACTACAGAATTCCCCAAATCTACAAGGTGATGAAGTACCCCTGTGAGTCTATCTACATCAGCAAAATGAAGCCCTGTGGTGGGTTCATCTAAAATATAAAGTGTTTTCCCTGTGTCTTTACGGCTTAACTCTTTACTTAACTTAATCCGTTGGGCTTCTCCACCCGAAAGTGTTGTAGCATTTTGCCCAAGAGTAATGTAGTCGAGTCCCACATCCATCAACGTTTTAAGCTTAATGGCA
Source organism: Campylobacteraceae bacterium (assembly GCA_027081065.1). The sequence goes on along the minus strand of JALWLW010000100.1, from coordinate 17,769 downwards.
ATAGAAGGCACAGCTTTAAAGAACTCCATCGCTTCAGTCACCGACATCGCTAGTACATCAGCAATTGATTTACCTTTATAGAGTATCTCTAAGGTTTGTGCATTATAACGTGTCCCCAAACAAGTATCACACTCAACCAAAACATCAGGTAAGAAGTGCATCTCTATCTTAATCTGTCCATCACCTGTACAGTTTTCACAACGCCCCCCTTTGACATTAAATGAAAAACGTCCTATTTTATACCCACGAAGTTCTGCTTCTTTGGTTTGAGCAAAAAGTTTACGAATTTCATCCATAATTCCTGTATACGTAGCAGGATTAGAACGAGGCGTACGCCCAATGGGGCTTTGGTCTAAAGAGATAACTTTATCTACTTTTTCTAAGCCTTTTATCTCAACACCCTCAACCTTATTTACCTTTTTAGCACGATTCAGTAACTCTTTGGCTACAGGTAAAAGTGTTTGTAAAATAAGTGAACTTTTTCCCGAACCACTCACCCCTGTCACACAACAAAAGTTTTTCAAAGGAATTTTTGCTGAGATGTTTTCAATGTTATTTAACGTTACATTGTTAATCTCTATCCAATCAACTTGAGGTTTATCATGAGGATAAGTTATCTGTTTCTCACCAAACAGATATTTTGCCGTTAAGGTTTTGGCTTTCATCATTTTTTTACCCGTTCCTGCAAAAACAACATCTCCTCCAAACTTACCAGCCCCAGGACCAATGTCTATGACATAATCAGCTGACATAATGGTCTCTTTATCATGTTCCACCACAATAACCGAATTTCCTTTTTCTTGAAGTGAACGCAGGGTTCTTATCAGCTTCATGGTATCGCGTTCATGCAGTCCAATACTTGGCTCATCTAGCACATACATCACGCCAGTAAGCCCTGAGCCAATCTGTGAAGCAATACGAATACGTTGTGCTTCCCCACCCGAAATAGTACGTGCATCACGACTCAAAGTCAAATAGGTTAACCCAACATCATACAAAAAGAACAAACGTTCTTGAATCTCTTTTAAAACAGACTCTGCAATAAGTTTTTGCTGTTCAGAAAAGTGAATAAAACTCTCTTCATTCTTAAAATATTCATACGACTTTTCAATGGGCATGTCAATAATATCGGCAATATTCTTGCCCTCAATCTTCACAGCCAAAGAACGAGGACGAAGCCTATGACCGTTACACTTGTCACAACTTTTCTCTGTCATATACTCGGACATATCTTTTTCATCTGAAAACATGTCATGGGCAAACTTTACTACCCCTGGCCATTCACGGTTAAGCTTATGTCGCTTCCAAGTAAAGTCAACGTTTGCTCCTCCACCATACAAGATAGATTTTTTTTGATACTCTTCTAAGCTCTCATAAGGCACATCGGTAGGAATCTCATTTTGTTCACAATAAGCTGTTAAAAACTTGGTGTAATAACTCTTATTAAACCCATACATAATTTTCACAGCACCCTTATCGATGCTTAATGCTGTGTCTATCACTTTGCTTAGGTCAATCACATAACGAATTCCCAAACCATCACAAGTAGGACAAGCCCCTTTAGGGGAGTTAAAAGAGAAACTTACAGGTTCTAAAGGCTCAAAGGAAAGCTTACAATCAAAACATGCCAAATGTTCCGAATAATGAATGTGTTGTCTTGGTATTTCTGGAAACTCTTCATAGTTTAAAACTTCCAATTCGACTTCACCATACGCTTCTTTTAAAGCTTTTTCAACATCTTGTCCTATTCTGTCCCTGCTCTCTTCTTTGATGACAACTCTGTCTATAACCACTTTAATGGTATGCTTTTTAGTTTTTGAGAGTTCTATCTCTTCATCAAGCCGTACCATGACACCATCTATCATCGCCCTTACATACCCTTTATGACGAAGCGATTCTATCATGTCTGCAAACGTTCCCTTTTTCTCTTTAACCAAAGGTGCTAAAATAACCAATTTTACCCCATTAGGTAACTTTAAGACCTCTTCAATAATATCAGCAGCCGACATAGAGGAGATGGGTTTTCCACACTCATGACAATGCTGTTTCCCTACACGAGCAAAAAGCAGACGTAAATAGTCATAAATTTCTGTAATCGTTCCCACTGTGGAACGTGGGTTTTTAGACGTGGTCTTTTGGTCAATGGCAATGGCAGGGGTTAAGCCCTCTATTTTATCAACATCTGGTTTTCCCACACGTCCTAAAAACTGACGAGCATAAGACGAAAGTGACTCAATGTAACGTCGTTGTCCCTCAGCATAAAGTGTCGAAAAAGCCAAAGTAGACTTTCCACTACCTGAGATACCTGTAATGACTACCAATTGATTTTTAGGAATCGTTACATCTATATTTTTTAAATTATTCTCTTTAGCCCCGAAGACTTTAATTTTTTGATTTTTCATCTTATATTATCCTAAAAACATTTTTTTCATGAGTAGTAACATCGCTACAACATACATAATAAGTAGATATATTTTGTGTTTATGAGAACTCACCTTATCTTTTAACCAAATACCAATAAAGACACCCAGTAGTGAAGCCACAGCCACATAGAGACCTTTTTCTAAATCAATAGTTCCAGCACTTAAATGTGAGAAGAGTCCTGATATGGAAGAGAATGCCACAAAGAAAAGTCCTGCTGATACTGCTTTTTTAATAGGGTAAAGCAAAAAACCTGCCAAAATTGGGGTCAATAAAATAGAACCACCCACCCCCAATGAGATGGCAAAAACACCAATTAAGAGCCCTACTGCAAACAGTGTTATTTTATTTAACGTTTTAACCGAACCATCATCAGAGAGTTTAGAAGAGAAAAGACGTACAAGAGCAAAAGTAAGGAGTCCTAAAAACATATACTCTAAAATCCTATCAGGTATCATGGTGGAGACTCTTGCACCAAACAAGCCTCCAACAAAACCACCAACTCCAACCCAAACACCTTCTCCTAAAACCAATGAACCTTTTTTATAGTTTAAATAAGAGCCATACAGAGAAGAGAAAACCATTTGAACAATAGAAATCCCAATAGCAGTTTTAATATCAATACCTAAAAACATAAGTATGGGAATAAGTATCATTCCTCCACCAATACCAAAGAAACCAGAAAGTGTTCCTACCAATATACCTACTAAAATTAATATGATTTCCATCTTTGTGTGTAGCTCCTTAAAGTAAAGAGAGATTATAGCATTAAAAAGTGAGAATTGATAGAAAGTCTAATGAGAGATTTGTTAAGGCATAAAGCCTTAACATTAAATTTTAAAAAGTATAAGCTGCACCGAATGTAATAGCTGTCTGAGAATGTGTAACTTCAGCTGTTGAACCACCTGCCGCTGCTTGTCCAGCTCCTGCTTGTGCATCTGCTTGACTTGCACCTTGTTGTAATGCTCCACCATATGCCATACCATAGGTCATAGCCGTTGTATTAAAAGTATTCGTTACCTCTGGTGAATAGACAGCAGCTAGACTTAAAGTAAGTGAATCAGATACTGTATAATCTCCACCTAAAGTATAATGATCTTCTACAATTGCTGGAAACCCAGCTAAGTTAAAATAGTTTACAGCAGCATTATCATACGATGTTGTACCATCCAATTCTTGGATTGGTGATTTTCCATGATTATATCCAGCTCTTAATGCCCATGATGGTGTAGTATATTGGTAACCAAGAGCAAGTACATTTTGATCTTCCCAATTAAAGTCTTTGTAACCAGCTACATCTGACCATTGTATTCTTTTTAAATCAATAGCAAATGTATTGTTACCCATTTTATAAGCAGCACCTACTCCAATCTCAGCTGGTTGATCAAGTTGATCCCCTGACGTTACAGATTGAACACCAAAGTCACGCATAGCACTAGAAATATTGTTTTTATAGTTTGCTTCAATTTTAGACTTGTACATACCACCTAAGGTTAAATCTCCCATATCATATGCCAATCCTGCTGTCAACCCTAAACCAACACTACTATCTTCTTTATTATTTGAAGCTCCAGCTGCTGATTGATAATTGATTTTTAATGTAGAGTATTGAAGGACAGGAGCAACAGCCATAGTTAAATCACCTGTAGTATATGCCACAGGAACAGAAAGTTTAGCAATTCCCAATGCTGTTTGCATCCCAAATGCACCTGAGTTTTGTTTAGCTTTTTCATAGTCTGTCCCCATACCAGCTGTACCAGCTAAAGAGATACCCCAAACAATATTTTCATTATTTCTTTGCACATAAGCAAACCCAGGAATAAATGAACGGTCAGCATCTGACTTACTTGTTGCTGTCATAGCACTGCTTAGTTGTGGATGTGCATCTGATTTAAAATTAACATCTGGTTGAAACATAGTTACATAACCCGAAAACTCACTCTCTTTTACATCTTTAATCATTGCTGGGTTCGCATAGAGAGACTCAGAACCATGAGAGACAGCCATACCAACGCCACCCATACCTGTCGATTTAGCTCCATCTCCTATCATTAAGTCACCATTAGTTGCCATTAGCATTGACGAAGCAATCGCTGAAAGTAAAATAATCTTTTTCATAATTGTATCCTTTGTATTTATATATTTCTATTATAGGTTATAAATTGTTATAAAACAAGTAAATATTTGTTTTTTTCTTTTTTTTTCTTTTTTTACATAAAAATATAATTATATAAAATAATTATTATCTTCTGAACAAATATTTAGCTTATTTTGTTAAAATTACTGAAACTCTTTAGGATTTATAGTATGATAATTATTCCAGCACGTATCGGCTCTTCTCGTTTCCCCAATAAAGTTTTAGCAGATGTCGCTGGTTTACCTATGGTTATTCGTACAGCTAAAGCTGTTGAAAACATTGATAAAGTTGTCATAGCCACAGATGCACAAGAAGTTATCGACATCGCAAATAAGTATGGTATTCAAACCATTATGACATCACAAAAGCACCATTCAGGAACAGATCGTATTTTTGAAGCTACTCAAAAACTAGGTTTATCTGATGATGAAGTTATCATCAATGTTCAAGGTGATGAACCTTTTATTGAAGAAGAAGTGGTTAGAGCCGTCTTTAATTTAACCATTAAAAATAAAAATAATAGTAATGTCATGATGAACTCCTGTTATAAACTCATACAAAGTTCTGAAGCTGATGACCCAAATATTGTCAAACTCATTACAAGTCATGACAATATGGCTCTCTATTTTTCTCGTGCTAAAATTCCTTATCCTAGGGACCACTTCTTTAATGACTACAAAGGGCATTTAGGTATTTATGGCTTCACCAAAAAATCTTTAGAACACTTTTGTAGACTCAGCCCAGCACCCCTTGAAGAGATAGAAAAACTCGAACAATTACGTGCTTTATATCATGGATTCAATATTTCTATGATAAACGTTCAAACAAAAAGCTTTGGTATTGATACCATTGAAGATTTAGAACATGCCTTAACTCTCCATAATTTAATACCATAAACTTTCTTGGTTAATGATAGGTTAACTTTTTATTTTCCATTGGTTTACACTAAACCTATATAATATTTATATGAAAGATGTAATATATAAAGATTTTACCTCCTTTTAATCTTTAATCATTACAGTTGTTGTTTTAAAGTTATTTAATAATTTACTATGTTTGTATTTCCCTCCCTTTTCTCTATATGCAGCTTTAACTCAACACTTTCAAGCAGGGAACTTAGTATATATTACAAAAGGATTTTAATGAAAAAAAAATTACTCTCAAACACAATTATTCTCTCTACTCTTTTATCAATATCATTAAATGCAGAGACCATTACATTTCAAAATGCACCCCAAAAACCCGAACATAGACTACCTAATGATAACAATGAAATATTATCTTTTAATTCTATTTTAAAAAACTCAATGAATGCTGTAGTTAATATTTCTAGTCGAACAATTACTCAAAATAACCAACATCAAAACCGACTCTACAATGACCCATTTTTTCAAGAATTTTTTGGACATCGAGGACAACAAAGACAACAACAAGCTCCTACAAAAAAAGAGAATGCCTTAGGTTCAGGAGTAATTGTTTCTGATGATGGATATATTGTTACAAATAACCATGTCATTGCTGAAGCTGATGAAATTATGGTGATGATCAATGATTCAAATAAAGAGTATAAAGCTAAAGTGATAGGAAAAGATAAAGACAGTGATTTAGCCGTCATTAAAATAGAAGCTAAAGGACTAAAAGCGATAAAACTAAGTACCATTGATGAAGTAAAATTAGGAGATGTAGTATTTGCAATAGGTAACCCCTTTGGTGTAGGACAAACTGTAACGCAAGGAATTATATCAGCATTAAACAAAAACCATGTAGGCATTAATAAATATGAAAACTTTATTCAAACGGATGCTTCAATTAATCCAGGAAATTCTGGTGGAGCATTAATTGACTCTCGAGGAGCACTGATTGGAATCAATGCTGCGATTTTATCTCAAACAGGAGGAAATCATGGTATTGGATTTAGTATTCCTATTGATATGGTTCGAAATGTTGTCTCCAAACTTGTTAAAGATGGAAAAGTAAGTCGTGGATTTATGGGAGTAAATATCTCAGCTATGAATCCTAGCTTAGAAAAACTTTACAACCATACAGAGGGTGCAATTATTACGGATATCCAAGCAAATTCTCCTGCACAAGATGCCAAACTTCAACGTGGAGATTTAATCTATGCTCTCAATGGGAAAAAAATTAAGAGTCCTAGTGACTTACAACGGATTGTCACTTCATTCTCACCAAATGAAACCATTAAACTCTCTATAGAACGTGAGAAAAAAACATTAATCAAAGAGTTAACCCTTACAAACTTAGGTGGAAGCTCAAACATATTAGGAGCTTTAACTAAAATAGAAGGGCTTAGATTAGCTGACTTAACAAAAAAAGTAAGAGAAGACTATCAAATTGACTCCAATGTTGTAGGTGCATTAATAGAAGGTGTTCTTGAACGAAGCCAAGCTGACCTTAGTGGTTTTATGGCTGGAGACATTATTATACAAATTGAAAATAAAAATATTGAGAATGTAAAACAAGCTGTCGAAGCATTTAAACTTTTTCAAGGTAAGACAAAAAGAGTCTATGTTAATCGAGAAGGGTTTATATTGTTACTTGTGACCAAATAAATTTTTAAATAAAGATTACTAATCGTTTTTAATTAATTCGATACCCAATCCCCTTAATATTTTCGATTAAAGGAACACCTATCTGTTCATGAATACGATAAATCAATGAACGGAGTGATCCTAAAGAGTAGTCTCTATTCCAAATATGGTATAAAATCTGTTCAAAAGGGAGCGTACACCCTTTATTTCTCACTAAAAGCTCCATTAGCTTTTGAGCATTTTTACTTAAAAGTATCTCCTCTTGATTATCTTTAATAAGCTGTTTTTTTTCTAAACTATATATATAACCATAAGATAATTGATAGTTATTTTCTATCTTTTTTTTAGTCTCATTAAAAATTAACTCTAGTGTTACTAAAACCTCACAAACCCGACAAGGTTTTAAAAGATAAGCAGAAGCATAACAAGCTTTAGCGACCTCTACAGCATAATTTTCTATAGCATCAGTTAAAAAAACTACTTTAATATCTAAATGGTACCCCTTAATTATCTCTACCATCTCTGAACAACAGATTCTATTTTGAAACATTGAAATCTCTACTAAAATAGCATGGGGAGACTCTTCTATTAATATTTTTTTTAATAAATAAGGGTTAGGTGTACTTAACTGAATAACCTCATAATTATGTTGAGATAACATCAACTTAAGCTCTTGTATATCTGAAGTTTTAGGCTGAATAAAGAGTAGTTTTTTACCAATTGTTAATAGTTCATTTTTAGACATCTTCACTCCTTTTTAATAACATTTATATTTAAAACTATTTATATAAATTTATTATTACTAAAAAGTATAACGAAGTGTGAAGATATGTTAATTTTTTTAATTAATTTTATTATTTTATAATATAGCCTTTTCCATAAATATTTTTTAATTGATTGTCTGGTATCTTTTTTCTTAAGCTACTTACCAATCTTTTTACGGAATCTATAGTAATTTCACGTTCAAATTCATCTGCCCAAACATAAACCATAATCGTCTCATAACTTACAATTTCGTTGTAATGGTTGATGACAAGTTCTAATAAGGAGGTCTCTCTAGGAGTTAAAGCAATGCTCTTTTCATTGCAAAAGAGTTCTCTACTCTTTTTATTCCAAGTATAGTTATCTGAAAGTCTAAAGTGGCTAATATCACTCTTTTTTAAGACTCTACTAAAAGAGCTCATCACATTTTCAAACTCCTCTTGAGTTAGAGGTTTAACCAAATATTTGACCAATTGTAACTCTACTGCATCAAGAAGTGTTGCTCTATCACTTAGTGCTGTTAAGAGTACAATAGGCGTATTGTCATCTGTTTCTCTAATCTTTTGTGCTACCTCTATGCCACTCATATTTGGCATACTAATATCTAAAAGTAGAGCATCGGCTTTATTAGCTTTATATAGTTTTAGAGCCTCATCACCATCACTAACAGCAATGACTTCCTTAAAATAGTTCTCTAACATTTGAGTTACATTTAAGCGAATAATTGTCTCATCTTCTGCATACACAATGGTATAATTCTTTAAATTTTTCATAATTTTTTCTTGTAAGATTTTTATAATACAAGTTAACATACTTTTTATTAAAAAGAACTATGTTATGATACCTCTATGCATTTTATATTTAAACTTATTTTAATACTTGCTATCTATTCTACAGTAATATTCTCTAAACCTATAGAGATTACCTTAGCCTCTCAATCTCTACTAGAGAAGTGTGAAATCTATTTTGACCATAACAGTAGCCATATAGAGACCATTCGCAATAGTAAGTTTAAACCATCTAAATTTAAATCTCTCAACTTAGGGGCAACACGACAACATGTATGGTTAAAACTTCAACTAATCAATCCATCTAATCAAAAAGTTAAAAAAATTCTTCTCTTTAAAGACCCCTCTTTAGAGCATATCTTTCTCTACAATCAACAGGGTAAAATGGTAGCTAAAACAGGAGTCATAGAGTATAGCCCATCTTCTCATAAAACACTCTTCTTCTACTTGCCTATCGAGCTAGAGGCAAAAGAGGTAAAAACCTTTTTTGTAGAACTCTACAATGACCATGTTCCTTTAGGTTTTTCTCTCTGGCTTGATAATGAATCAAACTATATAGAACATGACAAACAAGAACAGATAATAGATATTTTTCTACTAGGTATGATTGCCTCTCTTATTCTCTATAGTCTAGTTATGAGCATCTATTTGAAAGAGAAAAGTTACCTCTTTTATGCTCTTTATCTCTCAACACTTTTTTATATGATGTTTAGCTATTTAGGCTTTACTCCCCTTATCTTCTCAAAAGAGTTTACCCTTTTTGATGTCAAACTAACTATTTTTCGTGTCTATAGTGTCACCCTAGCAACAGCTCTATTTGCTATCTATTTTTTAAAGATATGGCAACATAGAGTGCTATATTGGCTCTATCTTATCTTTATAGGCTTAACAGCTCTAAGTATGCTATTTTACCATAGTAACCAACCTAAAGATATTGACATGGCACTAACAATAGGTAGTATGATTGTTATCTATAACTTTATTGCAGGAGTAATTGTCTACAAAAAAGGGTACAAAGAGGCTCGTTTTTATATTATTGGATTTGGGGTGGTTCTGCTCTCCTACCTTATTATGATTAGCGATGCCTTTGGTTGGAGCTACATTACCCAACACTACTACAATCTTATCTTGTGGACAACCCTATTCGAAGCCATAACCCTCTCACTAGCATTTGCTGACCGATATATTGTGGTTCAAGAGAAACTTATCTATGAGATTACTCATAAAAAAGCAGAGATAGAAGAGGAGGTAATCCAAAAAACTAAACAGATTAACCAGATGCTAAGCACCAAAGAGCTTCTCTTAAAAGAGCTACATCACAGGGTCAAAAATAACCTCTATATTATTCTCTCTATGGTACAGATGCAGGGACGAGAAAGTAGCGACACCAGTCGCTTTAAGGAGCTAGAGAACCGAATTCATGCCATCTCAAAGACTTATGATACCCTTATGCTCAGCCAAAACTTGGACAAAATTGAGATGAAGAAATATTTAACAAGCCTCATAGAGCAGATAGCCTTAAGCTTTAACAAGGAGTCCATAGAGGTTACAAGCACTATAAACGCTACACTTTCTCTTAGCCACGCTGTCTATGTTGGTTTAATCATTAATGAACTCTTAACCAATACCTATAAGTACGCTTTTGATGAACAAGGAGGCGCTATAGAGATTCTACTTCACAAAGAAAAAGAGCAATACTATTTACGATTCAAAGATAATGGAAAAGGGTTTGAACCTACTCAAAAGCGTCACGGTAGTCTAGGGCTTATTTTAGTGGAATCTTTGGTCAAAGAGCAACTTAGAGGTAAAATGAAGTTTGAGAGTGTGGGTGGGGTGCTTTTTGAGGTTTGGTTTTAAGAACTACAATGTTTTACATTGTAGCTCTAATAGCAAAACATCTATCTAAATATATTAGTTAGGAGGATTAGTACTACGTACACATCGAACATATTTAGTACTACCACTACCTATAGATTTTTGGTCTCTATAAGGGAATAGTGTTGCCCCATCAAATGGAACAACCCAAATATAACTTCCTGGGATCAAATTTTCACCTGGCTTATCTGATACATACGTTGTAGAGGTATAGTAAGCATAATTACGTCCTATATTGTTAAAACCACTCTTAATGTATGGTGCTGTTGTCGTTGTGAAGTCATAAATAGAGAGTAACTCATTATAGTTAGGAAGTCTCCAGTCATCAATACCTGAAATATTTAAATCTTCACAATATTTAATAGAGCTATTCCAATCAAAAACTACTTGTGTTGATGTAATCAAATCATCTTGCCACTGTAACCCTGTATTTGGGTCAGTGACTATACTTCTATTATTATCCCGTATTAAAGGTTGAATCGCATAGAGTGTAAAACTCATCATCAATACCATTGTTATAATTTTTTTCATCTTCTTCTCCTTTTCTAATTAATTCCATCTCTAACACACATCCAAAGTCCTTTACTAGTTGAACTTGGGGTACGCATATGACCATCATTGGAAGAGATTGACCATTTTTGATCAGCTATATATCGGTTTTGATTTGAACTCCAGTACCAAGATGCCTCTTCACCACTACCTGAACGAGGATAAGGATAGATACTTTCAAAAATCTGATTAAATGCTGAGTTATTCCCTACTTTTTGAGAGCTAGTACTTTTTGATTTATCAAGAACATTTCTTAACTCATCAATTGTAGGAAGTCTCCAATCAGTAAATCCTGAAAGATTTGAATCGGCACATGTCTTATTGGCATCTGCCCATGTTTTCCAAAAACTTAGGTCAACATTGTAGTCTGTAAGGTCTGCTGAAATGTTTCTATCATCTTGCCATGTTAAATTTTGCTCATAATCAGTTACCGTATTATTAGAATTTCGCATAAAATTATGTGCTACACCACTCTGATAATAACCATCATCTTTAGCCTGATAAACCGTTGTCTGTCCTGTTTTAAAGACTTTAGTGGGATAGCTAGGGTAAGAATTATTCGTTGCTCCACCACTACTCAAAAGACAATACTGAACTTCACTACTTGCTCCACGACCATCAGTAGCTTTAAGTGCTACACAAATCTCTGTACCCTCTACATAATTTTCTAACATATAAGTATCTGCTGTACTTGTTCCTAAAACTTCACTTGCTTGACCTTTGACCAAACGCCATTTTTTACTAATTGTATCATTTTCCAAATCATCAACATTGGCTGTCACCGTTACATCTGTTTTGTCTACTATCATTTTGATATTATTAATATTTGGTGGTGTATTTAACACAAGTTGACTGTTACTCCCTGTAAAGTTATATTGGAAGATATCACCTCGTGGATTTTTAAGTTGAATATTTCCTGTTGGAAGTCCTCCTAATATATTACTATAGTTACTATCTAAGACCATACTTTTTGGTGGGAAAGTTAATGTTCCTTTGTTTGGAGAAAAACTACCTGCAACGGGTGTAATAATATACTCTAGATCCTCTGCTGTCTCATCTAAGATTGTGAAACTTACTTTTTTTCTTGTGCTATTAATATCGGTATAGTTAATACTTTTTACCCATGGAATGGTTCGGTTTAAGTCTCCTACTGGTTCCATATTAATAACAACGGCTTGTACTCCTGATAACAAGTTTGTAATTATCCCTGTTCCTCTAAAGATTAGGTTTCCTCCTGAGAGGCTATCATACGCTCTTGCTGTTGCTGTAAATGGTGTATTGTTGCTATCTAACAAAAGATTTGTTTGCCACTCTTGATTTACTTGACTCATGGCTTTATTGTATACATCTACAACAATATTACCACTAGTTGAATCTGTATGGCTAACATCTAAAGAGACCCTTTTTATTGCTGAACTTGCCTTTTGTACTTCGCCATTAATCACTCTCGTTACACTTTTATTGACATTGTTATTAAAGACCAACTTTAACGTTGTCATCTTTCCTTTAGTTTGCTCTTGGTTTTGAGAAGTGTTTGCTCCTCCACAGCCGATAAAGAGGAGAATTCCACTCCACATCATTGTCCATAAGATTATCTGTCTCATTGTTTTCCTTTTTAAATATTAAGTTGAATCGATTTAAAATTTGTCTGCATATACTGCTCCACATTGTTAAAAATATCTCTGTTATAGTAGTTGACGATGGCTTCTTCTCCTTTCAAATAACAGCTTGAACGCCATACTTTAGAAAAGTCTAACAAGTAACACTCTTTACTGTATTTATTAAGATTATTAGGAGATAAGAGAAGCACTTCACGCCCATCAATATTTTTAACTTCATAGCTCCCTGCACTACTCTCTTGTCCACGCTCATCACGTTCAATCAGCTTTCCAGCAGCATCAAAAAAGAGTTGTGTTGTACCTAACTCTTTAAATGGATGTTGTTGATAAAAGCTAACAAAGCTCTTTAAGTCATCAAAGGTTTCATTGGTAGCAATGGCATTCATAAAGATTAAATTATGCAAAATCACTCGCTTTAAAGAGAAGTAGCGACCTTGAATTTGAATCTTACTCTTATACTCATCAAGATAGCTACGATTAATCGTTTGCTCTTGCTGTAGTAAAAGTTTAAAAAGTTCTATAGAGTCAGAAGAAGCAATAAGCTCCTTTTGCTCATTAAACCCATAACTAATACTAGAAGCCAAAGCACGTTTCCCATCAATAAAAAGCAATCCATCATTAGAGAGTGTCTCATATTGACCTTTATCAAAGTTAAAATAGTAACGCTGTTGACCTACTCCACTATCTACAGGCGTAATCTTATTTGCCTCATAACGATTGCTATCTAGGTTATGTTTAAAGCTATATAACTCAGAAGTAAGAAAACTCTCTGATACATTAGAGCCACCTCCTCCACCACAAGCAACAAACAAGAGTAATGGTAGTATCCAAAGCAATTTTTTCCATCTATTTTTCATGGGCTATCCTTAGAAATCTTTCTCATTATCTTCCGATAATCTATCCTAAGTATAACAGCCAAGAATTCCGTTTGTATTCCATTTTGATAATTTTTTTGGTAAATTTTATTAGTTAAAGTTTTTATTTAATCTTTTTATAATTTAGTAAAGTGACAATTTTATGCTATAATCAAACCAAAAAATAAGAGCAATTATGAAAAAGATAATCTATGGTGAAAGCAATTTTAGAAAAGTAAAGATAAACAACGATTACCTCTATATAGACAAAACAGACTATATAGAAAAACTAGAAAAAACGAATGAGAGCTTTTTAATCTTTTTACGCCCTAGACGCTTTGGAAAATCTCTTTTTCTCTCTACTTTGCAATACTATTATGATGAAAACTCTGCTGATGAGTTTGAAGCTATGTTTCATGACACCTATATTGGGAGAAATCCTACTCCTCTAAAAAATAGCTTTCGCATTTTGTTTTTTGAGTTTAGTGGGATTAATACCGATGGAGGAATGGAGATAATCTATGAGGGATTTAAGGACAATATTAAATCGGCTATCTATAGATACTTTAGAAAGTATAGTTATGATATTACAAGAGAGAGCCTCAATAGCATATCTACGCCAACAGGACTTATAAAATACTTTTTTGACGTTATAGAAGAGGATAAAGTTTATGTACTAATAGATGAGTATAACCAATTTGCCAATGCCATACTGGCTCATAGTATGCAAGATTTTTTACAAATCGTTGGCAAAGGTGGTTTTGTGCGAAGCTTTTATGAAGTTTTAAAAACAGCTACCCTTTCAAATATTATTCAAAAGATGTTTATTACAGGTGTTACGCCAATTACGCTTGATAGTTTAAGTTCTGGGTTTAATATTGTCTCCAATATCTCCAATGAAGAAGCATTTAACCTAATGGCAGGTTTTAACCAAGAGGAGGTTAACTACTCACTAGAGCAATATATCTTTAAAAAGTGTGACTCTATAGATAAAAAGGCACTACAAGAGAAACTAAAAACATGGTATAACGGTTATCTCTTTAATATAAAAGCTACAGAGCGAGTCTATAATGCAACGCTAGTAAACTACTTTATCTCCAAATATGATGAAGTACGATGTCAAATGCCCATAAAAATGCTAGACAGCAATGTAGCCTCTGACTACAAAGCAATTATGAAACTTTTTAACATAGGAGATAGTGAGAGAAATTATCAGATTTTAGAAGAACTTATAGAGAACAATCAAATCGTAGGAGAGATAAAAGATAGATACGACCTAAACCAAGAGTTTAGTAGAGATGATTTTATTACCCTTATCTACTCTATGGGATTTATTACCATCAAAGAGGAGAGCTTTGGAGGGGAGTTCTACTTTAAAATTCCAAACTATGTCATTAAAATGCTCTACTTTAACTACTTTGCCATTGAGTTAAAAAAGAGAAACAATCTAAAAATGGACACAGATATAAAAGTTATTTTAAGAGATTTAGCTATGGGAAATCTTGAACCCTTTAATAGACAACTTAATGAGGCTATAAAAACCCTTTCCAATCGTGACCACTATGGATTTACAGAGAAACATTTTCATGTCATTACCTTAGCACTTTTAAGTTTTGCAGACTTCTACTTTATAGACTCTCAACCTGAACTTGACAATAAATATCCTGATATTTTGCTCATTGGTCGTGATGAGAAAGTGCCAAACAACTATCTGTTTGAGTTAAAATGGAAAAAAGAGAAAGAGAGTTATGAGACTATTAAACAAAAAGGGATAGAGCAAGTTAAGGAGTACAAGCAACTTGACAAAGTTAAGAGTATTTCTAAGCTTAGAAGTTTTTTACTTATTGGGTCTAAAGAGGGGGTGGAGTTTCTAAAAGTTTAGCCATTAGGTTACAAGATAAATTCTCGTAACCTAACTTAGATAACTATTGAGCGTCTCGTACGCAACGGGGATATACATACACATAATAATAAGGATTATCAATAGTACCAGTTGTTCCTACCACAAAACGGTTCTTTTTCTTATCTTTATATAGTATTCCCATAGATAGAAAGTCTATTACTATAGACTTAGAATGTATCGTCTTTGAAGTACTAGATGACCAATACAACTCAGGAATAATATTTTTAAAAACACTAGGAGATTTTTTTGTATAATCTACCAGTGTATAAAGCTCTTTGATATTGGGTAATCTCCAATTATCATAATTTTCTTCTCCTTTTGGGAATACTAAATCTTCACAATACTGCATAGCTTTTTGCCACTTCATTGGAGTAGTTATATTATTGTCTTGCCACATTAATCCTCTACTTGTATCAGTAACAATTTCCTTAACACCATCTCGAATAAACTCTGCATTTACTATGCAAATTAATCCTATCATTATTAAAAAAATTCTTTTCATATTATTTCCTTATTTACTAATTTTTTAAATTCAATACTCTATTTCTACAATCAAAAAAGAAACTATTATCTGTCTCTAACACAACGAACATAGTGACTGTAATCTTTTGTAACATCATAATGTAGATAACCATCTCTATTAAAATCTATATGCCATGCCTTACTTTTATCATAAATAAAATTTGTGGATGACCAGTTATTCCCATTAAAGTGCTGAAAAATCGGATTTACCCAACGAGAATTATACTCAATTAAAGTTTCAAACTCTTCTATTGTAGGTAATCTCCAATCATGGTAGTTACCAAGTTCCAAAGTTGAACAATAAGTTGTAGCTGTATACCCAGAAGTATTAGAACAAGCTGTTATATTATTATCATTAACACAAGAGTTATAATTAGCTGAAGTTAACCAAGGTCTCCCTGCATTACTCATATCATCCTGCCACATTAACCCTGTAATATTATCAATAACAATATTATTAACATCATCACGTGTATAGTTAGGCGTAACCCCTTTTTGATAAAAACCATCATCTTTAACACTACCATCAGTCACCTCTGTTCCATTCTCATCATAACTTTTTGTCTGTCCTGTCTTTTTAATAGGGGTGTAGTTATTGAGCGTCACTGTAGCACTTTTTCCTTGAACTTTATATAAATAGAGTGCTGTAGCATTCTGTTCATCTTTTAGCTCTATACTCACTGTTACTGCTTTATTATCAACTCTTTTAGCTTTCCATATAGGTGTAGTCATTGAAGTGGATAGACTGGTTAAACTTCCTTGGGTAACACCCCACTTATAGCTTATATTTTCTCCTTCAGGGTCTGTTGCATCGACACTAAACTCTAAAGTTCCTGCACTACTATCTTCTACAACTTTAACACTATTGACTTGTGGAGGGAAGTTAATGGTTATTGCCCCTTGGTCAACAGAGAAGAGTATGGTTACTTTATTTTTACTGACAACATTGGTTAAAGTTAACTCATGACTATTGGCTCTACAGCTTTGATTACTCTCTATACTATAGAGTACATCAAAAGCTGAAGTAGGATTGGTTGTAAATTTAACACTTCCTTGATTTGGAGAGAAAAGTGAACCACAACTTGCAGGTAACTTAGGGGTTGTGAGTTTATACTCAACCAACTCTTTTGTTGGATTACCTATAGTAAAGTTCAAATTTAATTTTCCACTCGATAGACTAGAGACTACAATATTATCTAAATATGGTAAGTTATCAGATTCGCCATCGTTAGAGACTCTATTAACCGAAATCTCTATATTACCAGATAAATTACTTGCTTGAATATTGGTACGTACTCCCTGATAACGCAAGGTTCCATCTGCATCGTAGCCTTTAACTGTAAAAGTAAATGGAGCTTTTGTTGTGTCAAGTAGTAAAACAACCGTCCATCGTGTTCCATCATAACGCATCTTATAGGCGTTGTAGACTATTTTCGTATCTTTATCTACGACATCTATAGTCATTTTGGTAATGGTTGATACTTTTGGAAAAACATTTGTTCTTTTTGAACTAAGACCATTAAACTTACTACCTACATTATTAGGCAAATTAATTGCTACTGTTACCTCTTTTAAGTTTGGATTTTCAGTAGTAGTACCACCACTACCACCTCCTCCACAAGCAACAAAAAAGAGTATTGGTAATACCCACAGCACCTTTTTCCATATATTTTTCATGACTTATCCTTAGAATTTTTCTCATTATCTTCCGATAATCTATCCTAAGTATAACAGCCAAGAATTCCGTTTGTATTCCATTTTGATAAAATTTTTGGTAAAATTTATTAGTT
>JALWLW010000099.1 GCA_027081065.1 Campylobacteraceae bacterium | reverse complement strand
ATAAAAGTTATTATTGCTGCTGCTGGTGGAGCTGCTCATTTACCAGGTATGGTAGCCTCCATGTCTCCATTACCCGTTATAGGTGTACCCATAAAATCTTCTAACTCCATAGATGGTTGGGACTCTATTCTCTCCATATTACAAATGCCTGGTGGTGTACCTGTTGCTACTGTAGCACTCAATGGTGCTAAAAATGCAGCCATCTTAGCAGCTCAAATAGCTTCTGTAGGAGATGAAAAGATACAAGAGACAATCATCTCCTATAAAGAAGATTTAAAAGCACAAGTCATGGAAAAATCTAAAGCTGTGTATTATAGGTCATAAGTGTAACTTTAAGTGTATATTTCAATCATACATTTAGCAAAAATTATCAAGACATCGGTATCTTTACTCTATTTATAAAACTATTGTTATAATCTTTTTTAAAAGTATACTTATATTTCTACATCAACGCAGAATAAGGAATTAAATGGCAAGTGAAACAAAAGAGAGTATGTCAAAACTTGTTGTACGAAATCTTAGTCAGATTATGCAACAAGATAAAAAAAATATCTTTTATCTTATCTACTACTCTATTCTTGAGGCATTTTTACTTATTGTAAGCCCTTTGGCTTCAGCTATCATTATTAACTCTGTTTTGGCACATGCTACACTCTCTATTACTGTATTGAGTTTTATTGTTATTATCATATTTTTAGGAATTACAGTTTTACAAATTTTAAAACAGTATATTATAGAAAAATTTGAACAGAAAATTTTTGTTCATCATGCCATTAAATTGGCTGAAACATCAGCAAAACTCAAAGATTTTGAGATAGATAATGCCATTGATAAATATATGAACTACTTTTTTGATGTTATCTCCCTTCAAAAACTTATCCCCGTATTAATATTAAATGGTGCATCCCTTATTATTAAACTTATTGTAAGTCTATTACTTTTATTTGTATTTGATATAAACCTATTTTTATTAGGTATCTTTTTTATTATTATGTTTGTGCTTATTATGCTTTTTTTGGGTCGAAATGGTATGCTATTTGCTGTAGAGCGTTCAGATGCTAAACATGAGACTATCTACTTTCTACAAAATATTCCTCTACACCGAAAAGAGAATGCAAATATTTTTGAAAAGCTTGATACTCTTTTATTGACTTTTGTAAATGCACGAAAAAAAATGTTTTTTGTAATTATAAGACAACTTAGTTTAACTTTTTTTATGGAAGGACTTATCTTAAGCTCGTTTTTTATCTTAGGAGGATATTTGGTTTTTGAGGGGAAAATGCCTATTGGTGAATTTGTCGCTTCAGAGATTATTATTATCTCTGTAACCTATGCAATGCGTGATTTTATGAAGCAGATAGATTATATCTATGAAGTAGTTGAAGGCTTTTATAAAGTGAATAAACTTTCAAAGAAATTGGAACACAATAATGCATGAGTTTAAGGTCTTAAATCATTTAAAACTAAACCCTTTTGTGGGACGAAATATATGGATTACAAGTATTCTTTTTGGTGTTATCTTTTTATTATTGTTCTTGCCCTGGCAGCAAACTGTAAAAGGTATTGGAAGCGTGACTGCACTAAACCCAATAGAGAGAAACTATAAAATAGTAGCAACCATTGATGGATTTATAGAATCTATTGATGTAAAAGAGAACCAATTTGTCAAAAAAGGTGACAAACTTTTCAGTATGAAAGATTTAGATAATAGCTATGAACAAAGGCTATATAGTATTCTTCAAGAGTACAAAAAAAATTTAGAGAATACAAAAGAAAGCTATCTCAATGTAAAAGATAACCTAAAACAGCAAAAAAACAGTATAAAAATGGGTATGGAGGTTTATGATACCAAGCTTTTACAATTTCAAAACAGACTTCAAGCACTCCATCAACAACAAAAGGCATTAACCAATCAATATAATATTGAGAAAAAAAATTACCAAAGAGCAAAAAGGCTTTTTAACGATGGAATAGAGTCTCAAAGAGGTTTGGAACTAAAAAAGTTTAGCATGTTAAAAACAGAGGCAAATGTAAAAAAGATTACGATAGATATCGAAAATATTTATAATGATATCCAAATTACCAAAAAAGAGAAAATCCGTTTTAGCAATGAGTCTGACCTTAAATTAAATAATATTCAAAACAAGCTACTTAGTGTACAAAGCAACATGAATAGATTACAACAATCCATCGATAAAAGTTCTGTGACACTCTCTCGTTATTCAAGTAAAGAGATAGTGGCTAAAAGTGATGGGCATGTGATGCGTATTTACCAAGTTGACCAAAATAGGTTCTTGAAAAAAGGGGCAGAGATTATGTACTTCTCTCCCAAGGTACACCAACGGGCTATTTTACTCAAAATTCCTATTTTTAATATGCCTTTAATTAAAAAAGGACTAAAAGTACGTATTATGTTTTATGGATGGCCTTCATTACAAATTTCAGGATGGCCAAAAATTTCACATGGAACCTATGGAGGAGTGATAAAAAGTATAGAACAAAGCTCCCACGAAAAAGGGCTCTACTATGCAGTAGTAGTAGAAGACAAAGAAGATGACCCTTGGCCAAGTGAAAAGAATCTAAGAATAGGTACAGAAACGAGTGTATGGGTAAGACTACAAGTTGTGCCTATTTGGTATGAACTTTGGAGAATTCTTGCAGCACAACCTCCAAAAATGGTCAATCTTCCTATAGAGGATGCATCATGAGGATTTTAATATCTCTTCTATTAAGCATTTGTTTCCTATACTCACAAGAGACACTACTACCCAAACATATTTATAAGTATTTAAATAAAGAAAACCCTTTTTATTATCAAGCAATTGGTGAACAGTATGTCGCTAAAGGACGAGAAGAGTTTACTCAAGGGGCTTTAGATACCCAAGTAAATACATGGTTTGATGAAAAAAACTACCCCACTACAACTGGTACTTATGAAGAGTTAGCACTACTGAAGCCTTTAGAGAATGGTATTGAACTCTCTATGGGCTATCGTAGGGCGAAAGGAACACAAGAGTATAACAACATAAAAACAGGTAAAGAGGGTGAGTTTCTCTCCTCTATCAAAATACCTCTATTTTCCGTACTTTATGATATTAGTAAAAATAAAGTAGATATACAAACATCAAAAATTAGTACCATACAAGCCGAACAAAAAAGTGAGTTAAATCTTTTAAAACTCTATTTTAATATTAGTAAAATATATTATCAACTATTATTACAAAATCAATTGGTAGGGACGCAAAAAGAGCTGTTGAACAAGGCAAATAAGACACGTAAATTTATAGAAAAGCAAATACAAACAGGAAATCTTCCTGCTGTGATGAAGATAGAGATAGAACAAATAATTATACGTCGTGAACAACAAGTTTTGTACGAAAAAAACAATTATGAGATAGTGAAAAATATTTTTCTTCAATATTTAGGGATAGATAAAAACAGTTTTTCTCAACAATTTAGCGTACCTCTTTTAGAAATGCAAAATAAATTTTTACCCAGTGTAGAAGAGTCTTTGAGAATTGCCATTGAAAATCGTCCAGATTTAAAAATTATTGACTTTGAAATAGAGAAACTTGCACTTAAAAAATCATATAATGATTTAGCACAATATCCCAAACTTGACATGAAAGTTTCTACTTTATATGACCCTATTAATCGAGAGGGATATAAAGTCTCTCTCAATTTAAATTTACCACTTGAACGTAGAAGATACAGTGGAATGGATGAAGTATTACAAAAACAGAATCTTATGAAGCAGAGTGAAAAATTAACAATTATTAGAGAGTTTGAGACAAGCATTATGAATGTTTATCAAAAGATAAAAACCAAAAAAAAAGCGATTGAATTTTCAAGAAGAGAGTTAAGCCTTGTCCAGAAGCTTGAGCGTGTTGAAATGAAGAGAATTCATGAAGGTATAGGGAATTTAATATTTTTAAATCAAAGAGAGATAGCTGTATTGAAAGTAGAACAAAAATTGCTTAAAGATTATTATGATTTAGCGACTTACTTTTTAGAAGTAGATTACCTACTTGGTAGACTCTCGTCTTAAAAATTATTAATAAAGTTTTTAGTAAAAAATATTTATCTATATAAAACTTTAAGGAATCTACCATGTTAGTAGTTATAGTTTTTACACTTTTTGTATCAACACTCTTGAACCTATTGTTGAAATATTTTGAAATCCCTACCATCATAGGTTATATTGGTACAGGAATTATTATCGCTTATGGCTTTGATTTACATAGTGCTGTACACAATGATGACCTTAAGGTCATTGCTGAATTTGGGGTAGTATTTTTACTCTTTACCATTGGCCTAGAGTTCTCAATTAAACATCTTCTTAGAATGAAAAAAGATGTTTTTCTTTATGGAGGGCTACAAGTCTTACTTTCAGCCCTATTTTTTGGGCTTATTGCTCATACTCTTTTTGCTATTGAAATAAAATCGGCTATTATTATTGCCTTTGCTTTGGCACTCTCTTCGACGGCTATTGTTTTAAAAACACTTAATGAAAATGGAGACATTAACAAAAAGTACGGACAAAAAGTATTAGGTATTTTACTCTTTCAAGATATTGCTGTTATTCCTATTTTATTAATGATAACCATTTTTTCCATCGAAAATAAATCTGTCACAACCATGCTTTTTGAAACAGCCATGGATGCAACTATCTTACTCATTGGTCTCTTTGTTATTGGTAAATATCTTATTGAACCTTTTTTTTACCAAGTGAGCAAGACAAAGTCTAATGAGATATTCATAAGTTCCATTCTACTCATTGTCATTGGTTCATCCTATTTGGCACACCTCTTTAGTTTCTCTTACTCTTTAGGTGCTTTTATAGCAGGAATGATGATTGCTGAAACACAATATAAACATCAAGTAGAAGCTGACTTAATACCTTTTAGAGACTTACTTTTAGGTATTTTCTTTATCACCGTAGGAATGCAACTTAATTTTGCCATTATCGTTCAATATCTTGCTTGGATTTTACTACTTCTACCCCTACTTATCCTTAGTAAAATAGTCATTATTTTTAACTTATTAAAATTTTCTACCAATAAAAGAAATGCTTTAAAAAGTGCCTTGACCCTCTTTCAGTTAGGTGAGTTTGCATTGGTTATTTTTGAACTCTCTTTAGCCCAAGGTTTACTAGACCCCGTTATTGGACAAGTACTCATTATTACCGTGGTGATTTCTATGATTTTAACACCTTTTGTTTTAAAAAATATTAGCCCATTGACCGATAAACTTTTATCAAATAGCCATGAGCCAGAGGAGCTTTTAGTCAAACAAGGAGAATTAACAAAACATATTGTCCTTATTGGCTATGGACGCTTGGGTAAAAACATTGCTAAATTACTTAAACAAGAGGATTTAACTTTTATTGTTATTGAAGGAGATATTAAAACAGTAAAAGATGCTCAAACTTTAAATGAACCTGTCTTATTTGGTAATGCTGCACAGAGAAATATTTTAGAAGCTGTTAATATTAAAGAGGCATCAGCCATTATCATCGCAGTAGAAAATAACCAAAAGTTGCATTTAATTTGTGAAACAATTAATAAATTAACACATAATATTAAAACCATTGTCAAAGTAGATAATTATGAAGAGGAAAAAGCCTTAAGCAATTTAAATCTTAGCCATATTATTGTTGAGACAGAAAAAACGGCTATGGCTATGGTGAATGAAGTTTAAAAAACTTCATTACTAAACTTTTTCTCTATAATTTTTTCACCTCTAAATCTCTCCAACCAGGAGGGTTTATCATCCATTGGATTTTTTTACTTATGCTCTTAGATTTAGACATGTCTCGAAACATCTCTTTCCATTCGTAAAAATTTATACTTATTGGATTAGACGTTTTGATGTTTTGCATCAATCCATAAATAACTTTCTCCTCTTCTGCTTGATAGGTTTTAAATAGTTTGTCCCATATCATTAAAATACCTCCAAAGTTTTTATCGATGTATTTAGGGTTTGAACCATGGTGAACTCGGTGGACAGAGGGTGTGTTAAAGAGTTGGTCAAAAAGACCAAGCTTTCCTATATGCTCTGTATGTATCCATGTTTGATAGGCAATAACCACTGAAATAGCAACAATAACTTGAACCAAATCAAAGCCTATTAAAATCATAGGAACAAAGAAAATCCACTCAATAAACCCCTCAAACCATGCTAAACGCAAACTTGTGGTTAAATCAAACTCTTGTGAAGAGTGATGTACTGAATGTAATGCCCATAAAAATCGTACTTTATGTTCTATGCGATGCATCCAATAATAACTAAAATCTGCAACAAGCAATGCCACCACCCAACTGTAGGCATTCATTGGTATGTTCCAAAAAGCAAAATTTTCAGCAAAGTAGAGTGTCAAAACAAAGATAAAAGTAAAAATAGTTGCATTGAGTACAATATTTCCTATGCCAATAAGAATATTGGCACGTACCTCTTTGTAGCCTCGATTTTTTTTATTTAAAAAATCATAAACAATAGCAAGAAGAGCAAACCCTATGATAATAGTATTAAATACATCTAACAACACCAACCACTGCTCAACCCCTACAAATCGTAACTCTAAACGCTCCATATTATGCTCCTTTTATCGTTTTTAATATTAATTCAAACGCACCTGATTCATCACTCCCTTTGACCCTTACAATATAGGGCATGGTGGAATTTTCATTGCTTATCCAGATGTCTGTGCTTTTTTTGCCTTTTGGTTTTAGCTTAAAATGCTGTGTCAAAAAAAGATTTTTATTGATTGTTAACTCCTCTGTTCCTAAGTTGCTCACTTCTGTTTCATCTATGCTCAACTCATCAAAAGATAAGATATTAAGCTTCTTTTCTATGGCTCTGTTTTTAAGAGAAAAAGTGACAATATTTTGTGTACTGTCAAAACTATCTAATGCTATGGTACTTCGGTACAACTCTTTGGTTTCCATGGGAAAGGTGCTAAATTGCTTAAGCTTTTGAGTTGAAGCTACCTCTTTTTTATAATTTTTAAAACGTTGTATCTCATCTTTACTAAGCTTTTTCTTCTCAGAGAGTAGAACAAGATAATCTGTTTTGTTTTTCTGAAATGAACTGTTATAAAATACCTCTTCATCATAATCAATGGTATAAGCTTCGCTACGAATTAATTTTAAATTCTCATACTCTTCGATGCTACTCTCTTCTATGTCAAGAGACTCCAACCATGAAGACCACTTCAAACGACTCTGTGTTAGTACAAAAAGCTTATTTTTGTTACTAATATAGGTTTGAGTAATCTCGCCTATATCTTTTTTTTCACTTATTAGCTGGTAGGTTAATGTTTTGACCTCATCTGCCATAGCAGAGAGGCTGAAACAAGTAGCCAAACAAAAAGTAAGCCATAGTTTTGATTTAAATTGCATTGTGTTTCCTTTCAAGATGTTATTGTTATATTTATTTTTTAGCCTAAACTCACTATTTTGGGGTCTATTTTTTAGTTTTAAAAATCATTTTAATATCCTCCTTTATTGCAATAAGTACAGGAATTAAAATAAGGGTTAAAATGGTGGCAAATATTTCACCATAAGCAATAGAAATGGCACTAGGAATAAGATATTGTGCATTCTCTGAAGTTTCATTAATAAGGGGCATTAAGCCTAAAACTGTGCTTACTGTTGTTAAAAAAATGGCACGAAAACGTCCTATTGAAGCAGTTTTTAATGCAATTTTTACCGAAATATTTTTGGCTCTTTTTTGATTATATTGCGTCATCATCACCAAGGAGTCATTGACAACAATACCCGTAAGTGCTAAAATTCCTAAAAAAGAAAAAATACTAAAAGTAAATCCCTCCAATAGATGCCCCAACATAGAACCAATAAATCCAAAAGGAATCACTGACATAATAATCAAAGGTTGAAAATAAGATTTTAAAGGAATGGCAAGAAGCAGATAGATAAGCACCATTGTAATAATTAATGTTTTTGTCAAGCTCTTTTTAGCCACACCAATCGCCTCTAACTCACCTGCTTCATCAAAACTAACTCCTGCATAACGCTCTTTTATCTCCTTAATAGTTCCTTGCCATAACTGCTCTTGAAGTTCCGTACTAGAGAGCATACTTTTGTCTAAAACAGCACTAAGCGTAGCCACTCTTTTAGCATTGACTTTAGCTATATTGCGAATGGCTCTTCCTTTTTTGAGTGTCGCAATTGCTGAAAGTTTAAACCATTGACCCTCACTGTTTTTAATCTTAATGTTTTCTACATCAAAAAGAGACTCTTTATTGGTATCAAACTGCTTTACTATCACTTTTGATTCTCTGTTTTTCCCCATTATTTTACCTACTTGAGTATCTGAAAAATAATAAGAGATTTGTTGCGAAAAATAGTCGTCCGTAAACCCTAAGCTGTAAGCAATGGGTTTTAATTCAATTTGCACCGTAGGTAGAAGTTGTTCTAAAGAGTTAAAAACTTGTGTAACACCTTCTATATTTTTCATGCTATTTTTAAGTTCTTGACTTAAGGCTTTGAGTAGCTTTTCATTTTGAGCATAGAGATTAATCTCAAACTTTCCAGCAAAACTCTCTGTAGCTGAATACTCAATGGTACGACAACCCTCTAGTTCACCAATAGCCTCTTTTAAGCCTTTTAAAATCATAAGGCTATCTAAAGATGCTCTATTCGCAGAAGAAGAGAGTTCTAAATATATCTCAATAGCTTTCGCTTCAACTTGCATAAACTGATGCACTATTGGTTTTTTTGAAAGTGCATGGCTATCTTTCCATTTTCCATTGAGTTTTTGAACCACTTCATCAATATGCCCAAGATGTTTTTTGGTTAATGTTGAGTTGGATTGTGAATCCATATCAAGTTGAATCTGTACATATTGCTGTGGTACTTCAGGGTAAAAAAGGGTCTTAACTGTTCCATTTAACATTAACCCTAAGCCAATAATGGCTGTAGATATCATCACAAGTAGCACAGAATAGCGATGATTTAACGCTTTTTTTAGAAGAGGTGCATAGACTTTATAGTTAAGATAACGTAAAAAGTTTTGAGCATAAGTTTGAAATAGCGTCCATAGTTTTGTGACTTTATATGCTCTGTTTTTATATGCTCCATGTTGACCTGCTTTAGCACTATGTGCCAAATGTGCAGGAAGTAAAATCTTACTCTCAAAAAGCGATACAAACAGGGTAATAATAATAACCATTGAAAAACTGGTTAAAATTTTAATCAACTCATCTTGAATTAAAAACATAGGAATAAACGCTGCTACGCTTGTTAATGCTCCAAATATGGTAGCCGTTGCCACAGCATTCACCCCTTTACTTGTGGCTTGGTGAACGTTTTTAATCTTTTTTTGCTTTGAAAAAACACTCTCACCAATAACAATGGCATCATCAACCAATAGCCCCAAAGAGAGAATAATCCCCAAAGTTGTAATGTCATTAATCGAATAGTCAAACCAAGGTGTACCCAAAATAGCCATTGTTCCAGCCAAAGAGAGAGGCACACCCATCGCAACCCAAAATGCTAATTTTATGTTTAAAAAAAGTGCCAAAAGTACAAAAACAATGATAATTCCCATAATGGCATTACTATTTAAAAGGGCTAATCTATTACCAATATAAGCACTACTATCACCCCAATAGGTCAAACTTAAACTAGGAGGCAATGTTTTATTGATTATCTCAATATGCTCTTTTAGTACTTTGGCAATCTCCAAAACACTTTCATTTCCTCTAATTTTAACCTCCATACCATAAGCATTTTCATGGTCAAACTGAGGAACAGTATCGCCATGCTTCAAAGCATAACTTACTTTTGCTAACGCTTTTAAGTCTATTGTTCGTTTTGAGGGCAGTACTAAAATCGGTAAACCTTCTAAGGCTTTAATGCTCTTTATGGCTCTGTTTACCTCTAGCAAAACAAGCTGTCCATCTTTGGCTATTGTTCCATCTATCTTTTGTGACAAATATGCTTCGAGTTTGGCTATCACTTCATCTAGCCCAATGTTATACTGCTCTAAGCTACGAGCATCAAAGGCAATCGTAAACAAAAAAGGGCTATTTCCCCAAGTCTCAATTTTAGAAATTTGAGGTAACTTAAGCAAAGATTGACGTACCTGCTCTCCAAAATATTCCAATCTTTCAATATCTTGTCCACCTGATAGCGTAATGTACATGGCTGTCATTGAAAAATCATCAACACTCAATATCGGTCGCTCCATTTTCATAGGAAAATCATAGACTTCATCAAGTTTGGTTTTAATTTTCTCTTTGAGTATTAAAATATCAGTAGAAAAGTTTTTCTCTACCGTTATGGTAGAGATTCCTGCTTCTGAAAAAGCATAAACCTTTTTAACCCCCTCAATACCCTCTAGTTGACGCTCTATTTTTTGAGTAACCAATCGTTCAATTTGCTTGGCAGATGCTCCAGCATAAAGTGTTGAAATGCTAATTGTATTGGCAGGAATTTTTGGAAAAGCCTCAATGCGTGTCTCTTGAAAGCTCAATAATCCAAAGCCTAAAATACTCAACATCACAAGGTTCGTAGCAACAGCATTGTTCATAAAAAAGTGTAATAGTTTATTCATCTATTACTCCTCTCTAGGAAGAACCCTCATCCCCTGATAAAATGTAGACAAAGGGATAAGGGCGATTTTCCATGCAGTTGATGGAACACTTTTAGAGATTTTTGAACTAGGGATTTTTACAATAACTGTTTGCTTTTTATAAAGTAGTCGTTTGGCTTTAAAGCGTTGCAGTCTGTTTTTTGCATCAACATACCAAACCATGCCATTGGGTGTTACAGCACTAAGGGGAACTTCTAAGCTGTCTGCAAAGGCTTTAGTCGCTAACTCAATTTCTACAAAATCACCAACAACAAAATTTTTATTGCTAAGTGTAAAATAGAACTTCACAAGATTTGACTCCAAATACGTTCCTCCATGCGTTAAATGAATTTTTGTTTCACTTCCTTGTCTTAAATTTTTTATTTTTACCTCTTGGCTTTTCCACGCAACATTAAGTAACATCCACTCTTGTATGCTTAGATGAATGCTTCCTTTTAGCCTCTTGTTTGATTTTATTTGAAAAAGCATCTCTCCTTGATTTAAATAGTTTTTATGCTCTATTTCATTCTTACTAATAAAGCCAGATATTGGTGCTTTTATGGTGCTTTTTAAGAGCATTTTTTTTGCCTCTTCAACCCTACTTTTTGCTAAAAGTAAATTGGACTTTGCCAGTTTTAATTGAGGAATATTTAGGGCTAAATCAGAGGGATTGTTTCTGTTATGTTTACCCTCTAAACGTTGCCAATCTTTTAAAGCTTGTAGATGTTTCTTCTCTTCTTGTAAATGTTCAAACTTGGCTTCATTTAAATTATATTTGGCTTGATTTAATGCAACCACATAAGCACTTTTGTCAACACTTAAAAGTTTTTCACCTCTTTTGACATATCTCCCCTCCAATAACTTTTTTGATTTATAAACAATTTCACCTGTAACCAAAGAGTGCAAATGAACCTCCTCTTTGGGTTCTAAAATGCTAGTGGCATAAATTGAAGCATTGCGTTTTTTTGCCTTAACCTTTATGATTGAGACCTTAGGAATGGGCTTAACACTTACTTCTAAAACTCTTTTCTCCTCTTCTATCTCTAGCACAAAAAGCAAAGATATAAAAAGCAGTGCTAAAGCGAGTATGAAATAAAATATTTTACTTTTCATCAAAATCACCTTTTTTTTCCAATAAACATAGAGGCTCACCCAATGCACTCATAAGTCGTAATCTGTTTTTAATGTACGCTACTTCAAGTGTTAAAAGTGCATTTTTCTCATCAATAAAACTTGCCTCTTCTTGTAAGTAGTCAGCAAAATCAGCAATGCCCTCAATGGCTTTCTCTTTAGAGATAGACAACGAGTTAGATAAGCTCTCTTGAAATTGACGTTTATGTGCTAACTGCTGTTGAAGTGTTGTATTGGTAATTAAAATATTTTCTATCTCTAACAGTGCATTTAATACCACCTCTTGATACTCTTGCCACGCTATTTGAGCTTGTAGTGATTTTTGTTTTGCCATAA
>JALWLW010000098.1 GCA_027081065.1 Campylobacteraceae bacterium | reverse complement strand
GCATTTTGAAGTTTTGTAGTTATGTTTTTAAATAGACTCTCTTGCATTGCTTTACCTTTTATTTAAACTTTAACACATTATATCAAAATCAGTGTTAAGCTTTTTGGCAAGATTTTTGAGAGTGCTAATTCTATTTAACAATGTGTTAAAAACAGCACCCTACGAGATATTTATAGCAATTTCGAAACCTATTGTTTCTTATTAAACTACAACGCCTTAACAGCCTCAATAGTAGCTTCAAGTGATGCCATGTCACTTACATTAAAATGAGGTTTTTTAGTTGCTTTTCTGTTTAGTCCTTTAAGTACATTGCCATGACCAAACTCAATGTAACAATCTACCTCATCATCAATATTTGCCATAGAGTGTTTGTATTTTACAGGAAGGACGAGTTGTTGAGGAAGTAAGTCTAATGCTTCTTCTTTTGTTCCATAAGCATTGGCTGTAACATTTGAGATAACAGGAGCGATGAAATTGTCTTTAATCATCTCGTTTAATTTCTCTGAAAGTGGTGCAACGGCTTCTTCTAAAAGTGGACAATGTGAAGCCACTGACATGTCTAGTAACATGGCTCTTTTTGCTTTGGCTTCTTTTAAAATTGGTGCTAACACTTCTAAGTCTTTTTTAATTCCTGCAATTACAATCTGACCATCAGCATTGTAGTTAACAGCCCAAACTTTAAGCCCTGCATCTCTTTGTTCTTCACAAATTGTCTCTACCACTTCATCTGAAAGTCCTAAAGAGACCATCATGCCTACTTCTTGTTTTGAACAGGCTTCTGCCATGAGTTTACCACGTAAGTTTACTAGCTCAACAGCGTCAATGGCATCTAAAGCACCAGAAGCGACTAAGGCTGAAAACTCACCTAATGAGTGACCCATGGTAAGAATTGGTTTAATTTCTGTAGCATCAGTAAAAAGCTTATGAGCAATGGTAGCTACCAGTAAAATAGCTGGTTGCGTAAACTCTGTTTGACCCAATTTATCGTTCTCTTCAAAAAGAAGATTTTCAAAGTCAATCCCTGTACGCTTACTTGCATCTGCTATCATCTGCTTAGCAACCTCTGAATTTTCAAAAAAATCTTTCCCCATTCCCATTTTCTGAGAACCTTGACCTGCGAACAAAAATGCACATTTAACTGACATACTAAACCCTTAATTTAAAATTATGATATTTTAGCCAAAAGCCAATTATTTCATAATGAATAGAGCATATTTAGCATCAGTAGCATTAAAACCGAAACCTACTAACTCTTGTGGAGCATGTTCATCACTTACTAAAAGCTTAACTTCATACATCATCTGCTTCATATCCATAATGAGTAAATGCTTAACAAGCTCACCAATCAATAAAGCTTCTGATGAATTGTCCACCTTAAAAATGAACTCCTTTGAAAGCTCATCAACATAAAAAGAAGATACCGTTGCTTCACCTGCATAGATGAGGTCTTTGCTATTAGCTTTAGCTTCTTTTAGTAACATTGCTGTTACCTTATAAGATTCATTATTATGAATACTCTCTCTTATATCTTCTATTAAGTCAATAACTACTTTCATTTTTTGCCTTTTTATCTGCCTGTATAACTATAAAAAAGTGCTTTTTTCAATTTACTAAAAACATTTCTTTTATCTCTAGGACGTATGGCAAAACAACCATAACTACGTCCTCCTCGATTGACATATTTCGCAGGGTGAATAATAACATCTCTTCCCCCTTTTCTTGAAGGATAACCAACTTTTTTATTAGACCATTGCAAACCTTGTACACTAAGATACCTATAGTGCTTCTTTTTAGTTCGTCCTTCTCTTGTCCCTACTTTAAAAAATCCATAAGGTGTCATTTTAGAATTTCGTTTATTGCTAGAGCGTCGAACTTTCCCACCAATTTTTCCTGAGCGTTTTCCATGAGCTACTTTATATCGGTAGACTAAACCTTTTTGTAAATTAATAATATAAAGTCTTTTAGATTTAGCAGACTTAGTATAATCAGCAATAGCCATATACTTACTTGAAAGTTTTTTTCGCTTTTGATTTTTTTTATAAAAAGCAAAAGCCCTCTTTAACGCTTTTTTGTTAATATTTGATTTTTTAGCCACTTTCTTATAAACATAATTAAGTCTCCAATCACTCACAGGTTTTGCTATTAATTCACTAGATAAGTAACTTAAACACAACAATAATAATAATTTTCTCAATGTTTTCCCTAATTTTTAAAAAATTTTGGAATATTATTGAAAAAACTATTAAAAATGAATTAAAACATTGGCTTTTTTTCATTGAAATGTTTGCTTTTTTCTGTTACAATATACTTTAAAAAATTATAATTTGGAATATTATCATGTACTATAGAACCTTTTTCTTTTTACTCTTTATTCTATCAAGTCTACTATTTTTTCTCTCTACTTTTAAACCTATATTAATACTTGATATCTGTAATTCTCTATGTCACTATAATGAGCTAATATTAGACTACGTACGACTTATGTCCATGTCAACATCTAGTATTACTCTTATTTTATTTGTTATTACTAATTATTATGGAGAAAAAAAACTACTTAGAGAAAAAGAGAAACTAGCAACAGATAGACTCAACATAGAACAAATCCATGCTGAATTAGAAGCTTTAAAGAAATAAAGCTTTTCAGGATATATTCTTAAAGAATATATCTTGTTGTATCCTCATCATCAACAACCCTTTCAAGCTTTTCATCAATAAGTGCAAGGTCTACTGTAATGGTCTTTCCAGCATACTCATCTGCATCAAAGGAGATATCTTCTACTATCTTTTCCATAATAGTATGAAGTCTTCTAGCACCAATATCTTCAGTTTTTTCATTAGCTGTTGCAGAGTACTTCGCAATGGCTCGTAAAGCCTCTTCTTCAAAGACCAATTCAACATCTTCAACACCCAAAAGTGCAACATATTGTTTAATAAGTGAATTTTTAGGTTCTGTTAAAATTCTATAAAGTGCTTCAGCATCAAGTGAATCAAGTTCAACCCTTAAAGGGAAACGTCCTTGAAGCTCTGGAATAAGGTCACTAGGCTTAGACAAATGAAATGCACCAGCAGAAATGAAAAGAATATGGTCAGTCTTCACTTGACCAATACGCGTCTGAACGTTTGAGCCTTCTACAATAGGAAGTAAATCTCTTTGAACCCCCTCTTTACTTGGGTCTTGTCTTGACGAGGAATTAGCAGGAACAGCAATTTTATCTATCTCATCTATAAAGACTATTCCTCCCTCTTCTATCTTTTTAAGTGCTAAATCTTTTAGCTTCTCTTCATCAAAAAGTTCAGAACTCGCTTCAGCTGCTAAAATACTCTTAGCTTGTTGAACCGTTACCTCTTTTTTCTTCTCTTTTTTGTTCATGCCACCTATGACTTTAATAATAGACTCTTGAACCTGTGCCATCTCAGGAGGAATGTTGCCTCCAGCTCCCATCACATCAATGCTTGGGGTTGGCATGTCAACTTCTATTTTTAAATCATCTAAGAGACCTTTGCTAAACTTTTCTTGCATTTTGGCAAAAGAAGTTTCATAATCAGCTTGTTTTTGCTCACTTGCTCCTGCTGGGAGTGGTGGTAAAAGTTTTTCTATGATTTTATTTTCAATATAAGCTTCAATTTTTTCTTGATTAAGCTCATTTTGCTCTTCACGAACTAAAACTAAAGCATTGGCTGCAAGATCACGTATCATCGATTCAACATCACGACCAACAAAACCTACTTCGGTAAATTTACTCGCCTCTACTTTCACAAATGGTAAACGCATCATGGTAGAAAGTCGTCTTGCAATTTCCGTTTTACCTACCCCTGTACTACCTATCATCAAAATATTTTTAGGCATGACATCACGCTGAAGTTCAGGCTCTAACTGTAAGCGTCGGTAACGATTACGAAGTGCCACAGCAATGGTCTTTTTAGCATTACCTTGACCAATTACATATTTGTCTAAAAAAGTAACAATCTCTTTGGGTGTCAAATTAGTTGGAATAACGTTATTCAATTAAAGCTCCAATAGTTTAATGTTTGTATTGGTGTAGATACAAATCTCACCAGCAATGGTTAAAGACTCTTTTACCAAATCTTTAGCACTTAAGTTTCCGTGCTTATCCAGAGCTCTAGCAGCTGAAATGGCATAGTTTCCACCTGAACCAATAGAGGCAATCTTACCATCTTCTGGTTCAACCACATCACCTGTTCCTGTCAAAATGAAGATGTGTTCACGGTTAAGTACCAACATCATCGCTTCAAGTTGTCGTAAATGCTTATCTTTTCGCCACATCTTAGAGAATTCAATGACTGACTTTAAAATGTCACCCTTTTTCTCCTCTAATATATTCTCAAACATATCAAAAAGATTAAAAGCATCAGCTGTACTTCCTGCAAAACCTGCAAGAATCTGTCCCTTATAGAGTGAACGAATTTTTGTAGCATTACCTTTTAAAATGGTATCACCAAAACTTACTTGTCCATCTCCACCAATGACTGCATTGTCCTTACCCTTGTAAGCAAGTATTGTAGTTGCATGAAACACGCTATGCTTCTCCCTTAATTTCTACTGTTACTGTTGCATGAATACCATGTCCCAATTTAATATTTACTTTATGTTCACCAACAGTTTTAAGTGCTTTTTTAAGCTCAACAATTTTTTTGTCAATCTCAATGTTCATCTGTTCTTTAATCGCTTTAGCAATGTCATCTTTACCAACAGAACCTTGAATTCCTGCAGGTGCTAATTTTTTAACAATAACAATGTTTTTTTCAGATAATGCTTTCTCTTCTCTTTTTAAACGCTCTAAAGTCTCTTTTAACTCTTTTTCCATACGTTCTTGTTCTGCTTTCCAGTTCTCTACAACATCTGGCGTTGCTAATTTAGCCATGCCTTTTGCAATTAAGAAGTTTTGACCATATCCGTCTTTAACTTCTTTAATCTCACCCTTTTTTCCTAAACTTTTCACATCTTTTATTAGTAAAACTTTCATAAATTATGTCCTATCCTTAAATTATAATCTATAATTCTAGCAAATTTTTTTATATATTAGCTATAATTATTCTTTTATTTAACATTTTTAACAACTTTATGTTAGAAATAATTAAATTTATAATATTTTTATCCTATAATGAATGTAATGAAAAATTTAATAAATACCCTATCACCAGCACAAAACTATACCAATGTTCAAAATAAGGTTACCCAAGATCTTTACCGTTACTTACCCCATTTACTATTGGGTATATTAATCATATCTACATCATTTACACTATATTTTTGGTCTAAAGTTCCAAATGTGCTTATACTTATAAGTTGGTTTATACTTATCCTAACATTATCTTTTAAACAATATCAAGACTATAAAAGCTATCAAAAAATAAATTCAGAAGATTATTTACAATGGTATTACCGTTTCAAGTTCAAAGTATTACTACATGCATTTTTATGGGTATTAGCACCTATTTTACTTTTCAACTATGTGACTACTACCGAACAAGTCATTATCTTACTTTTTATTGCATTAATTTCTGGAGGAATTACAGGATTTATCTTTGACTTTAAAACAACCATTATTTTTATTAGTATGCTTTTACTTCCAACCTATGTAATGCTCTTTTTCTCCACACTTATGTACGCTACAGCTGTACAAGTACTTATTATTATGTTTTATGCTGTCATACTCATTACCTCTCAACACATTAGTCAACTTTTTAATAAAATGTATACTAGCCAAGAACATTATCATCGCATGAGAGATTTACATGCTAACGAAGAGAGAAAGTTATCTGCATTATTAGAACAAGCACCCATTGGTATTTTTTATTATGATAATAATCTAAAAATATTAAAACATAATCATATGTTTAAAAAGTTATTTTCATTCAAAGATAGCCTTGAGGGCTATGACCTTCACAATATAAATGACAAAGAAGTCATTAGAACCTTAAAGAAAGTTCT
Organism: Campylobacteraceae bacterium; assembly: GCA_027081065.1. The sequence goes on along the minus strand of JALWLW010000098.1, from coordinate 6,432 downwards.
TCAGACTCCCTCTGAAAAAGAGACTATCGGATCTTTTAACTTTTCATTTCAAGAAAATGCCACATGGATAGAACTAACTTGTTCTTCTTTACTCAATATCCATAATGAAATTATTGGAGGTATTGGAACAATTGAAGATAAAAGTACTGAACATTTTGCTTATGAAAAAATAAACTATATTTCGCTACATGATGCATTAACAGGACTTCCTAATAGGCGAAATTATCAAGAATATATGAAAAGTTTAATTCAAAAAGTAGAACATACAGACTTTTACTCTTTTCTATTTTATCTAGACCTAAACCACTTCAAACAAATAAATGATACCTTTGGTCACATTGTAGGAGACAAACTTTTACTAGAAGTTGCTGAACGATTACGTTCTTTAAATGTAGAAAAAAAATATCTTTCGCGTATTGGGGGAGATGAGTTTATTGTTGTTATCCCTTTCCATACAACCAATATGCAAATTGCAAATGAAGAAGCAAAAAAAATTGCACTTAAAATTAAAGCACTATTTTCTGAAGCCTTTCATATTGAAAGACTTGACCTTTTTATGACAACCAGTATAGGTATTGTCCTCATCGAGCCAAATGCCAATAACACTGAACAAATCATCCGTCAAGCTGATATGGCAATGTACCAAACTAAGCGTGAAGGACTCAATAATATTCGTTTCTATGACCACTCTTTAGATGTTCAACAACAAGAGTTAACTTCACTACAACATGATTTAAAAGATGCCATCGACAATAATGAACTTGAACTCTACTATCAACCTATTGTAGCCATTAGTAATAACTCTTTAAATGCTGTTGAAGCATTAGTTCGTTGGAATCATCCAACAAAAGGTCTTATTATGCCTGATAGATTTTTACCTATGGCTACAGAGTCTGGGCTTATTACTAAAATTGGTTGGTGGGTGGCACAAGAAGTATGTAGACAACTGCATATCTGGAAAAAAGCAAAAGTTATTAATTTTGAATACATATCCGTCAACATTAATGCTCGACAATTAAATGAAGTCAACTTTGTAGAGCAACTTAACGCATGTATTAAAAAAGGAGACATTAATCCTTCTCTATTAAAATTAGAACTAACAGAGACTACCCTATTGGACAATTTTACTAAAACTAAAAACATCATCCAACGTTTAAAAGACAATGGTATAGAGTGTAGCATTGATGATTTTGGAACAGGGTACTCCTCTCTCTCCTACCTTAAAAAATTTGCCTTTAAAGTTCTAAAGATTGACAAAATCTTTACAGAAGATATTTTAACCAATGTTGACAGTCAAGAACTTATCAAAAGTATTATTGCCATTGGAAAACAGTTTAATTATAAAATCATCATAGAGGGTGTAGAGACAGAACAACAAAGAGCAGAACTAATGCAATTTGACAGCTCCATCTACTACCAAGGCTATCTCTGTAGCAAAGCCATTCCAGCCAAAGAGTTTGAACAGAAATTTTTGACTTATATTTATCATATTTAGGTGTAGACTCCAATTTTTAAAATTAAAAACATACACTCACAACCTCTTCAACCTATAAGCAACCCAACTTGTGTAACCTCTATGTTAAAGTTCTAACATTGATAAAATGGTTTTCTATGCTGATGGGCAACAGAAACAATAACAATTGTTTCACCTGAAAACATATAAAAAATACTATATGGAAATTTATGTACTACTACTCGGTGTAATTCATCTGTCACTTTAGGATAAAGAAGAGGAAACTGAGCTATGTTATCAACACTCTCTTTTATATGTTCTTTAAATCGTTCACCTAAATCTTCTTGTTGTAAGTTATAATAGTCTCTTGCATCTTCTATTTCAAGCTTGGCTAACTCTGAAAATTCTAATTTCATAAAGCAAAAACATCCTCGTAAGAGACTGTTTTAAGTGTACCATCTCTTATGGCTTGAACCCGTTTCATTGACTCTTCTATCCAAAGCTTATCTATTTCAGAATTTGGTTGATTTAAACTTTGTACTAAATTTTCAATAATCAAATAACGCTCTTGAGGTTTTAAGATAAGTGCTTCTTTTATAATTTCATTTAAGCTCATAAGTCTATCCTTTTGGTATTTAAATTATTATAGCATATTTTAGATGGTGCTATTCCCCTATTTGTTTAAAAGCTAAAAAATAGAATTTTAAAAATGTTATATTACTTAAAAGTGAAATTATACATAGGGTGCATTTCCCAACGCACCGACAAAACCAAAAAGGCATAAATTAAAAATACCAATCATCCCTAACACGGTGTAGACGGAGTCTACACCCTACATAAAACCCCAATTTTTAAAATTAAAAACATACACTCACAATCTCTTCAACCTATAGGCAATCCCTGCTTGTGTAACCTCTATGTTAAAGTTCTCTTTTATGTACTGTTGTTTCTCTTTTCCTGTCCATTTTCGAGTTGGGTCTTTAGAAATTTTCATACTCTTATGATATAATTGATGCTATAAACCTACAAGGAGCGTACCAATGCAAGATTTACTGCAACGAATCACTATAAACCCTGAAATCTGTCATGGAAAGCCTTCTATTCGAGGTCTTCGCTATCCTGTTGAAACCATACTTCAGCTTTTGAGTAGTGGTATGAGTACAGAAGAGATATTAGAAGATTATGAAGATTTAGAAAAAGAGGATATTATGGCTTCTTTGGTCTATGCCTCTAAACTTACAGAGGTTAAATCTATCTACAAACTAGATGTTGCCTAATGAAGTTTCTCTTAGATGCTCACTTGCCTAAAAAGCTCTCTGTTTTTCTCTCATAGAAAGGTTATGATTCGATACACACTTTGGATTTACCCAATAAATATAATGCTCCCACATTTTCCCCTTTTGTGTGAATATATTTATCTTACAAAAACAAATGTGAAAAAGCAATAAACCTCAAAGAGTTTATATTTAAATATAATCAAAAATATGACAATTTGCCATATTATTAATATTTATAAACTTTTTGTGTTAAACTTGTTTAAATCTAAAACAAGGAGCTATAGATGAAGAACTTGACAACTAGCACACTATCTGTTATACTGTGCCATGATTGAAAGTTTTTTAGACAAAGAGAGTGAACAATTTTATGTAACAGGAAAAAGTCGAAAAATTTCTCCGACCATACATAAAGTTGCACTGCGTAAACTTGATTATCTAAACAGTGCATTTGAACTAGATGATTTAAAAGTACCTCCTGCCAATCGTTTAGAAAAACTCTCTGGAGATTTAAAAGATTTTTACTCCATACGCATAAACAAGCAATATAGAGTTATTTTTAAATTTGAAAACAACCATGCTTATGATGTAAAAATAACAGACTACCACTAAGGAGAAAATATGTTCAAACTAGAAAGAGAACCAACACACCCTGGAGCTATACTCAAAGAAGAGTTTCTTGAACCCTACTCCATGACACAGAGTCATTTAGCAAAAGCATTGGGTACTTCGTTTCGTGCTATTAATGAGTTGGTTAATGAAAAACGAGGGATTACAATAGAAATGTCACTACGACTCTCTAAATATTTTGGAACTACACCACAACTATGGTTAAACTTACAAAACCAATACGACCTCTACAAAGTCGCTAAAAAGAAAAAAGAGATACTAGATGAAGTAAAAGCTTTTGAGTTTGTGGCTTAGAGTTTACTCATCTATTTTGGTGTAGTCAAAGACTACACCCTACTCAAACCCCTTCAACTCACCCTCAACCTTAGCCAACTTCTCAGAAGCATCAGCCAAAGCTTGTCTGTTTTCAGCAATAACCTGCTCAGGAGCATTCGCAACAAATCGTTCGTTGTTAAGCATTCCATTGAGTTTAGCTATCTCTTTTTCAAGCTTCTCTTTTTGTTTTGTAAGCTTTCCTATAATTGCTGACATATCTACATCGTCAGTTGAGATGAACGTCTCTAAATTATCCGAAACATCGGTTACAGAGTTTTCCAGTTTTGCATCTACAAAGGTAAGCTCTTCTACTTTTCCAAGCTTTTCAATGAACGGTTTCATCATCTCCAAGTCTGAACCAGCAGGAAGTTTAATAGAGGCTTTTTCTATCTTTTGGTTTCCTTTGTCGATGAGCGTTTTACAACGACGTACAGAGACAATCGCTTCCATAATGAGGTCAAACTGTTTAATCACTTCTGCATCTGCTTCTGTAGCAACAGGGTATGCCTTAACCATGATAGACTCACCCTCTTCTAAACTCTCATCAGAAAGTCTCATGTAAAGGTTTTCAGTAATAAATGGCATAAATGGATGAAGCAACTTCATAGACGCTTTAAAGATGCTTCCAAGTTCTGCTACAGAGGCTTTGTCTGCTTTGCTTAGCTCGATTCCCCAGTCACAGAACTCACCCCATAAGAAACGGTAGAGTACGGTTGCTGCGTCGTTAAATCGGTAAACATCCATAAACTCTCTTGTCTCTTTCACAGCTACATTAAATCGTGCCAACATATAACGACCAAGAGGAGTTTTAATGTTTGCAGGGTCTAGGTCATCAAAATGCTCTTGATTTAACTGCAAGAAGTTAGTTGCATTGAACAGTTTGTTAGTAAAGTTACGGCTCTGTTCTAACTTGTCTTCGCTTAATTTAATGTCACGCCCTTGCACAGCCAAAACAGCCAAAGTAAATCGAAGTGCATCGGTTGAATACTTCTCAATGGTCTCTAAAGGGTCAATAACATTCCCTTTAGATTTACTCATCTTCTCACCCTTTTCATCTTTTACAAGTGCATGCAAGTAGATGTCTTTAAACGGTAACTCACCTGTGATGTTTTCACCCATCATAAGCATTCTAGCTACCCAGAAAAAGAGAATGTCAAACCCAGTAATAAGCAAGTTATTTGGGTAGAAGTTCTTCATGTCCTCTTCGTTCCATAGAGCATCTTTTCCAAACTCACCATTTCCCCAACCAAGAGTTGAGAACGGCCATAGACCAGAAGAGAACCAAGTATCAAGAACATCAGGGTCTTGGTAGATGTTTTCAGAGTTACACTTCTCACAACAAGTAGGAGCATCGCCCTCTTCTACCCATTCGTGGTCACAGTCATTACAGTAAAATACAGGAATCTGATGTCCCCACCATAACTGACGAGAGATACACCAATCACGTAGCTCACTCATCCACGCATTGTAAGAGTTTATCCAATGGCTTGGGAAGAACTCAGCTTCACCGTTGTTTACTTTTTCAATCGCTTTTTGGGCAAACTCTTTTTTAACAAACCACTGCTTAGAGATGTACGGCTCTACAATGTTTTTACATCGGTAACAGTGACCCACTTGGTGAGGGTGATCTTCTATTTTAACCATGAACCCTGCATCGTCTAGTTTCTGAACAATTACTTCTCTAGCTTCTAAACGCTCTAACCCTTTAAACTCACCACAGTAGTCGTTTAAAATTCCCTTTTCATCAAAAATGGTAATAAACTCTAAATCATGACGCTTTCCAACTTCGTAGTCATTGGTGTCGTGTGCAGGAGTAACCTTTACAAACCCTGTTCCAAACTCCATGTCCACGTGTTCATCGGCAATAATCTCAACTTCACGCTCAATGAGTGGCAGTTTAATTTTCTTACCTATTAAGTGGTTATGACGTGTGTCATCAGGGTGAATCATCACAGCAGTGTCTCCAAAGTAGGTCTCTGGACGTGTGGTTGCTACGGTAATATTCCCTGAACCATCAGCCAATGGATAGTTGATGTGATACATTTTCCCCATGTGGTCTTCATGTTCAACCTCAATATCGCTCAAAGCACCATCATGAGTACACCAGTTAATCATGTAGTTATCACGAACAATAAAGCCGTTATCGTACATCTGTTTAAACGATTTCTTAACTGCGTTTCCTAAACCCTCATCCATTGTAAAACGCTCACGAGACCAAGCTGGACTCACCCCAAGCTTTCTAAGCTGAGAAGTAATGGCATCTTGAGAGTTCTCTTTTTGCATCCAAGCACGTTCTAAAAAGGCTTCACGCCCTATTGCCTCTTTAGTAGTACCCTCTTCTAAAAGCTGTTTCTCAACAACATTTTGAGTCGCAATCCCTGCATGGTCAACCCCTGGTTGCCAAAGGGTTTTGTACCCATCCATTCTTTTGTAACGAACAATAATATCTTGAAGTGTAAAGGTCAAAGCATGACCAATATGAAGCCGACCTGTTACGTTTGGTGGTGGCATCATAATGGTGAAGTGTTTGTCAGTTTTTTGAATAGATTTGTTACCCTCTATCTCAAAGTAGTTTCTCTCTTCCCAAAGTTTATAGTAGCTCTCTTCTATCTCTTTTGGGTTGTATACGTTTTTTTTGGTAGTTTCGCTCATTGCTTATCCATAATATGAAGTTTTAAATTGTCGCGATTATACCCTAATGCTACTTTAGAAATATATTTTAAACTTTTTAAGAAGCTTTTCTTCTAACCATTTTTATTT
>JALWLW010000097.1 GCA_027081065.1 Campylobacteraceae bacterium | reverse complement strand
AAATATCACTCTCTTCAACAGTTACACCTGCTGCTTGAGTAAATGCATTTACAATTGGTAACAACGAATAAGTTGCTAATGCTGGTGCTTCATCGATTTTTGACCATATGATTTTTGGTAATGACATAAGTCGTCCTTAGTGTGTAGTTTTTGTAGACTGATTTTAGCAACTATTTGTAAATAGAGAAATTAAACATCTTTATGGTCAAAATTATATTTATTATTTGTTTCTATCTGATACAAGAAAAAGTATCAAGTAAGTATATTTAGTTATTATTTATCTCTAATTTTATACTCTTTTAGACTGCATAACTTCTTTAAACTGAAAGATGTTATTAAAATATTATTAAAATATTAAATTAGTTTAAATAAAAAATGTTATAATATACTTAGAAGAAATCTTTTGAAAAAGGATGTCAAATGAACATTAAACCATTACTATTATTAGCCATTAGTCCCCTATTATTTAATGCTTGTGGAGAACAAGAAAGTGCACCTTCATACTCAGTTAGTATTAAAATAGTAGCTGATGCAGGTGAAGACAAAAGAACTAAAATCAATGAGCCTATAGAGATAATAGGTATAGGAGAAGCAAGTGATAAAAGTGTTATCTCATACGAGTGGAAAGAGGAAAATAAAACTTTAGCAACCACACATAACTTCACTTATATCCCTACCCAATTAGGTGTAAATACTTTAGATTTTATTGTACAACACCCTGATGGTTCTAGCGTTAGTGATACGATGAAAGTTATTGTAACACAAAAAGATATTGATACACATATTCCTCCTATCTCAAAAGAACTTATAACACTCTATTTAAAAACTGTCAATAATGCACGAAGTCAAACACAAGAGTGTGGCACAAAAGGTATCTTTCCAGCAACAACAGCACTTAAATGGAATGAGAAACTTTATAAAGCAGCCTATGAGCATATGCAAGATTTAATCAAAAGTAAAACATTTGCACACGAAGGTTCTGGTACAGAGTCTGATTGGGCAGGTTATGCTTTAAATAAAAAAAGTGACTTAATTGAAAGAGCAGAGAATTATAATTATGACTGGAGTCGACTTGGAGAAAACTTAGGAGGAGGAACAAACCTAACTCAAGCTCAAGAGATGGTTCAAGCTTGGCTAGAGAGTGATTATCATTGTGAAAACTTAATGAATCCAAATTTTACAGAGTTAGGTATGGTTATGATTAAATCAGAAGGTTCACTCTATACCCACTATTGGGCACAAGAATTTGGTACACCTAAATAAAAAAAAGCTACTTAAAAAAAAGAGCTCTTAAATTTTTATTTCAATTCAATCTTAGCAGCTTTTCTAAGCTCTTCAGTTTTTTCCTTCATTTTACCAGCAAATGCTTTGCCACTCATCTCATTACGAATCTCTTCCTCAACAGCTTCAAAAGGTTTTAATGTAGCATCTTTTCTACCATCTAACATAATGAGGTGAAATCCAAATTGTGTCTTCACAGGTGTTTTAGTATACTCTCCTATCTTTAAAGCATCAGCAGCAGCTGAAAATTCAGGTACCATTCTTCCTAATTCAAACCAACCTAAATCTCCACCATTTTTACCAGACGGACCTGTCGATTTTGTTTTAGCCAATTCAATAAATTTTGCTTTCTTGTCTTTGGCTTCATCTAACTCTTTTATTAATGCTTTAGCATCTTCTTCTAAAGCAACAAGAATATGTCTCGCCTGAAGCTTTTTAGGGGTAGAATATTTCACTTTATTCTTTTTATATTCAGCTTGTAACTCCTCTTTAGATAAACTCTCTTCAAGTGTTTTCATCTCTTTTCTCATCCAAACATCCAGTGCTAAATCTTTTTTTAAAGACTCTAGCTGTGCCTGGTACGCTTCTGTTTTATCAATGCCACTTTTAGCAGCAGCTTGACTTAATAACTTTCTATCAACAACCATTTCAATAACACGTTTTTTCATCTCTGGATCAAGTGCAGAAAACTTCATTCCTGTTTGTCCAATAGTTACAGCAACATCTGTTTCTGTAATAGCTTCTCCATTAACTGTTCCATATGTATTCTCAGCTTGTGCGATTGTTAAAAGCATCACTGATGCTAGTGCAATTTTCTTAATCATTTATTACCTTTAATTTAATTTTATATCCAATTATAAATGTAAACAGTAAACCAATAGTAAACCATTTCATTAATAGATCTTTAACCTATAGTACTTATTTATACTTAAAAATTGTTAAATATTATACCAAAGCTTTTGCTCTTGATACAACATTGGCTACAGTAAACCCAAACTTCTCAAAAAGTAAATTAGCAGGGGCAGAAGCACCAAAGCTTTCCATACCAAGAACATCATCAGCATAACGATAATATTCTGTAGCTGTTGCAGCCTCTACAGCTAATACTTTTGTGTTACTTTTAATCACTTGTGCTTTGTATTCTTTATCTTGTTCGTTAAAAAGGTCAAGACAGGGAACAGAAACCACATTAGCTTTAATACCCTCTTTTTCTAAATCACAAGCAGCATTGAGACAAAGCATAAGTTCTGAACCAGATGCCATAAGTGTGACTCCTGCACCAGCACGTTCTTTAACAAGATATGCACCCTTTGAAACTGAACCAAATACAATTTCAGGCTTTAATGTTTGAAGTTTTTGTCGGGAAAGTACAAAACCATGAGGGGCATTCATACCTAATGCAGTTTTCCAAGCCTCTATATTTTCTATTGCATCAGCAGGTCGCCAAACATAAAAGTTTGGCAATGCTCTAAACTGACTTAAATGCTCAATTGGCTCATGCGTTGGTCCATCCTCACCCACTCCAATAGAATCATGTGTCCAAACAAAAAAGTTTTGAATGTTAGTCAAAGCTGCAATTCTAGCAGATGGTTTTAAATAGTCCGAGAAAACAAAAAATGTTGCATTATAAGGAATGACTGTTCCATAAAGAGCCATAGCATTAGTAATTGCAGCCATAGAATGTTCACGAATTCCAAAGTGCATGTTTCTACCTTTTGGAAAGTCTCCCATATCTTTTA
>JALWLW010000096.1 GCA_027081065.1 Campylobacteraceae bacterium | reverse complement strand
ATGTTAAAGCAGATGTTTTAACCGTTTATAAAAAAGAGAACTATCAAGTAGCCATGCACTACTTTAGAGATATCTCTAAGCAAAAAGAGGCACTCTATATTGAAGAGAGTCTAAATAGAGCTAAAAACTCTTTGATGATTAGTTTAGATAGTAAAAAACAGGAGTATAGATTACGTTCAAATTACATCTCTACAGAGGCAAAGGCTTCTTTTAATATTTTAGTAAAAGATGAGATTCTCTTAGAAGAGAATGAAAATATCTTTAGTTTAAATAGTGACTATTCTAATCTTAAAGAGGGGGCTTATCTGATTCTACCCTCTAGTAAAGATATACAATCATTAAATCTAGTAGAGCTATTTGAAAATGCACAAGGGAGTTTTTTGGTTTTTGATAATGAAGTACAGGGGTTTGTTTATGGTGAGTTGGTTGATGTTGGGGCAGTTATTCCGTTGGGAATAACTATTTTAAGATAGTGGGACTTTTATGTACTTACAGGAGGGGTTGCTAAGTATATAGAACTCTTTGTTCTTTATGATAGCTTTGATGAACAGAGCATGATAGATGAGATAGTACGAGCCAATTTACATACAAGCATTGGTAACTATTGGGAGCGTGGAAATAAAAATGAGATAGACATTGTGGCTGTAGATGAGTTAGTCAGAAAGTCGGTTAATATATTGCAAAAGTTCAAGGGGTATGAGGTGGAGTATCGGTTGTTGTGTATTGATGATATTGAGGGGTTGATTTGAGTGAGAGTATGATGAGTGAAATTGTGGTATTAAGAAGTAGCTTTATTATGCTAAAATACAATAGAAAAGTTTTGAAGGATAAGAAGATGTTTATGTCTAGTTTTAATCGTTTTAGAGAGGATTTTAAGAGGGCTGTTAATGCTTATGTTGATGAGTTTGGAGCTTAAACTTTTAAAAAGGAAAATAAAATGGCAACACTAAAAGAGATAAAAAAAGCTTTTTTTGCACTTTCTCAAAAAGAGCAAGAGACAATAATAAAAGAGATATATGGATTTTCAAAAGATATAAAAAGTTTTTTGAATGTGCGTCTGTTAGGTGATGGCGAAAAACAGTATATTGAACAGATAACAAAAGCTAGTGAGAGTATGACACCCAAAGGTCGTCCTAAGATGATAAAGGTCACAACGGTTAATAGCATTTTATCTAAAGCCAAAAAGAGTAAAGTAAGCAAAGAGACTCTGTGTGAAATGGAATGGATAGCATTTGATGGGTATATGACTTTTCTCAATGACTATGGTGGTGGTCCAGAAAGTTATGAGAATAAGATTTATGACCATCTAAAGAATTATCTTCTGCTTCTAATGGAGATTGGCACAACAGAGGAACAAAATGATAAGATTGATGAGGTACGAAAATATTTAAGAAGACATACCAATATGTATTATGATGATATTTGGGAACTTTTTGAAGAGATAACAGGAGAGAGTGTTTAAAATAGAAAGGTGTAGACTATAATGAAGTCAGCAAGAGGGGTGGAAATAATCCGTTGTGCCACCAGAGTGTGCTTTGTAGACTCTATGAGAGGGTGAAGGTCTCTCCTTGAACTTCTAAAAACTATCTACAAAATTTTTAAAATCGTTCATCTATTCTCATATTTTTTTGTGCGATTATAGCATTTGAAAGTTAAGGGGAAATGTAGGGTGCAATTGCTATTGCACCGTTAAATAACATTCACATAAATGTAAGCTTTTGCCGAAAGGCTTAACAGAAAAAAGGCTTGTTATAAACATTTTACAAAATAATGCTAAAATACAAACAATTAACTAAAAGGTAAGGCAATATGGCATTAACACTAAATGCAGAGCAGAAGTCTATATATCAAATTTTTAGTGGAAAGACACACTATTTTATTCCACCTTATCAAAGAGCATACTCATGGCAACTTCAACACTGTAGAGAACTTTTTGAAGATTTAAAAAGAGAGTTTTATAATGAAGAGAAAGAGGGCTATTTTTTGGGCAATATTGTTCTTGCTTTGAGTATTGAAGAGAAAAATAGATTTGAGGTTATTGATGGTCAGCAGAGATTAACTACTCTTTTACTTCTTTTAAAAGTAGCTTTGGCTTTTGATAGCAAAAATAGTGATATAGAAAATGCTATTTGGCTTATAGATAGTAGAACCAAAGAGATTATGGGTGAGAGATTACAGTTTAGTGATTATGTAGAAAATAGTAATCTGTATCAAGAGGTTTTAGAGTTAGAGTTAAGTAGTGAACTTTGTAAAGAGGAGATAGATAAAAAAAATCTATTTAAGCAAAATATCTGCTATTTTTATAATGAGATAAAAAAGCTAAATGAGTATGAAAAAATTGAAAATTTTGTTGATTTTTTACTTCATGATGTCTCACTACTCCCTATTGAAGCAGTAGATAGTACTTCTCTTAAAGCAAGAGAAAAAGCACTTAAGATTTTTGAGACAATTAACAATAGAGGATTAAACCTCTCTAATGCTGATATTTTCAAGGCTAGACTCTATGAAGAGGCGATAAATGAGCTTGAAGAGGATAAGTTTATTGAGCTATGGAATGAATTTGAACGAAATGTTAATGAGACAAAATACTCTATAGATGATGTGTTTTATATCTATATGTATATAATTCGAGGTCAAGAGGGGATAAAGGGTAGAGAGTTAAATATACGAGATTTTTTTATGGAAGAGGATTATTCTCCTTTTGGTAATATTAAGTATGATGAAATTATAAATGATATTACAAGAATAGTTTACTCTATAAAATTTTTTGAAGAAGTTAAAGTTAATCCAAAGCAATATGGGGAATTAACTAAATGGTTTCAAATTATAAGTGAATATGAAGGCGATATTTTAGACATACAACTTAGGAGAATATTTGGAGGAAATATTTTAACAATTCCTATATCTTCACTTTTGCCCATAATACAGTTATCTGTTATATCTTGGAATGATAAAGAAAAGATGATTCTATATTTCAAAAAAATAGTTAAATATATTCTATTTAATCAGTGGGGGGTCTCTGATATAGTATCAGATATAATCTATAATAAAGAAATTAGTAGTGATAAATTT
>JALWLW010000095.1 GCA_027081065.1 Campylobacteraceae bacterium | reverse complement strand
TAGGTTAAAGGGGTTGACATTGGGTTGGGGAATACATTTGCATCTTATCGCTGCTATTTCATGGATTGGTGGCTCTGTTTTCATGTTTGTTTTAGGAATTTCATTGAGAAATAAAGAAGACCAAAAGCTGGTCTATCCAAGGATTGGGCCTATTTTTGGGTATTTTGAAATGGTGGTTTTAGTTTTGCTTATTGCTACAGGTATGTGGATGATATTTGAGAACAATATGATACATGTTCTTTTTAATTTTGATGCCCATAGTAGGGTGATAGATGCTTTACGTGAAAAGTTGGTGTTGGTTGTTGTTATGACGGTAATTACCATTATTCATTTACGCATCGCCTTTAGAACCAATGGCAAAGAGCGAACCCGTTTTGAGACCCTACTTTCACGTGGGTCATCTTTGGGTATTTTTCTTTTAAACTTTGTTGTTTTACATTACGCCATTGTCCTAAGAGACATTTTGTAGCTTCGGTATCACCGAACTTGATATGCGTTGCCTCTCTTGTCACAAATTAAGTCTACAAACTTTTTGTAAAAGATGTCAAACAAATCTTTTACAGCCAACGGTTAGCAAAAGAGTATGTGGAACACTAGAGGTTTATAGCTTTTTTAAATACCAAAACATAGAAGACCTACTCTTAACCAAACATACACCACAAGGTTTTAAGCTTTACAAAGCCCTAGCTAAGCTTTCATTTAAACCTTTTATAGAAAAATTTATGAAAGTAGATAATAGAATAATATATGTCATAGGAATAGATGAAAATATAAAATCTGGTTATGCCCATGTAGCACTTTTGACCCATGAAATGAAAGCCAAAAATGTTAAAATTCAACATGCCAAACTCATGGCTAGAAATAAAATAAACTATTCAGGTAAGACATTACAGTTTCGCCTAGAAAACCCTAGAAATTTTGAATATAAGGGTGAAAAAAACATAGAAGCGATATTAGTAGATGACATCGTCACCACAGGCACAACCCTAAAAGAGGCTGCATCTGTGTTAAAACGAAATGGGGTAGAGGTTTTATTTGCTTTAACTTTAGCTGGAGTAGAACAGAGTGCTACTTCTTAAATGGCTCTTTTGAATAGCCTAAGTACTCATTGAAATTAGTAACATACGAGTCAATATTTTCTGAAAGCATGAGTCGGTATTGTTCTGTGAAAAATTCTAAAATTGCCTCTTTTTCTTTGGCTAAATCTTCACCTTTTTGGTAACCAGCTGCTGTAACCCAAGCATTAAATCGTGAGGCTGCAAACATGAAAGAGTTTGCTATTTGTCCAGCAGTGGCTTCTTCTTTGCTGACAGCTTCATTGGCTAAGTTAATAAATCCGTCAGCTCTTTGATAAAATGTTTCGTCTAATGGTGGTGTTTGTTCTTCTGCCATACGTGGTAGTCCTTATTTTTTATTTGGGGCATTTTACTTAAGTTAACTTATATCTTGGTTGGTATATTATAAGCCTATGAATTTACCTACTATTTATCTACTACGTCATGGTCAAACTATCTGGAATCAAGAGGGGCGTTACCAAGGTCAACTTGATTCTGCTTTAACAGCTAAAGGGAAACTACAAGCCAAATTGAATGCTTTAAAACTGCAAAAATATGTAGATATTAAAAATATTAAATTTTTCTCTTCACCTTTGGGTCGGGCTAAAGAGACAGCTAAGATTATTGCTGATGAAAATGGCATGTGTTTAACAAATATTATTTATGAAGAGGCAATTAAAGAGTTTAATTATGGAATATTTGAGGGAAAAACGAAAAAGTTTTGTCAAGAAGAACTGAAAGAGATATTTGAAGTACGTGAAGCCAATAAGTTTGATTATGTTTTAGAGGGTGGTGAGTCTTATGCTAAAGTTTATGAACGTTTAGAGCAATGGCTAAAATCTTTAGAGGGTGAAGAGGTTATTGTAGTAGTTGCACATGAGATGATAAATCGTGCTTTAAGAGGAATATATTGTAATATTAAAAAAGATGAGATGTTATCTTTACGACAAGCTAATGATGTGTTGATAAAGTTAGAAAAAGGTTCTGAAGAAATTTTAGTATAAAATGGTTTTAAAGCCTTAAATATAGTTCTTTATGAGCAATTACATATTTCTATTAAAACTATTTCGGTATAATGCACAAAAAATAGGGTATTGAAAAATACATTATTTATCCTCATAAGGAGTTTTTCTCTTGGCTGCAAAAGACATTAACAAAAAAATAGACGAAATATTTAAAGAGTGTAAAAAAGGTGATTTGATTACTTTTGAAAACTTGGCAAAAGAATTTGACAAGCAACCAACACTGGTACAATCTAAAAAGATTTTAAAACTCTCCGAAAAATATAACATTAATTTAGTAACTTCTTCAGAGTATGCACATTTTCTTTCAGCATCTGAAAAGAAAAAACGTGAAGAAGTAAGACAAAAAGAGTTAGAAGATGGTGATGCAGAGGGGTTTGACTTTTTAAAAGAAAAAGAACTTCTAGAGTGGAGTCGTTCTGATTCCCCTGTGCGTATGTATCTTCGTGAAATGGGTAAAATTCCATTGTTAACCAAAGAAGAAGAAGTCTTTTTAAGTAGAGAAATTGAAGCAGGTGAAGATGTTATTTTAGATGCGATTTGTTCTGTTCCGTATTTACTTGATTATATTTTAAACTATAAAGAACCTTTATTAAATAGAGAACGTCGTGTTAAAGAGTTATTTAAAAGTTTTGAAGATGAAAAAGAGACTTCTGATGATAAAGGAGATGGTGAAGACAATGATGCTTCAGCACCATTGTCAGCAGATAAAGCTGCTGATAAGCGTGTTAAGCAGGTAGTTAGTTCATTTAAAGCACTTGAAAAAGCAAAAAAAGAGTGGATGAAAAGCCGTGATGAATTAGAAGCTACTCTTGAAAATGGTCTTGATGATCCTGAGAAAATTTTGCATGAGCAGATGAAAGTTGCCTTTAAAAAGCAACAACAAAAATTAGCACTTATTGATTTAGGACCTACTTCTAAGCTTATTAATGAACTTGTTAAGGCAATGGAAACTGCACTTAGAAGTGATGATGGTTTTGAAAAAGAGCTAAAAAGGCTTGAGTATAAATTACCTCTATTTAATGATACTTTAAAAGAGAATCATAGAAAAATTTTAGAGAATATTTTAGAGATGGATAAAGAAGATATTACTGATGCTGTGCCTGAGACAACCATGGTAAGTACTTATGTTGAAATCAAGAAATTGTATGAGACAAGGGAAGCCAGTAAAGATAGTTTTGATCTTGATCCTGAAAAATTGGCAGAAATTTTAGGTCAAATTCGTCGTGGTAAGAAACGTTCAGAAATAGCCAAAACCAGAATGGCTAAGTCCAACTTGCGTTTGGTTGTCTCTATTGCTAAGCGTTATACAAATCGTGGGTTACCATTTCTTGATCTTATTCAAGAGGGGAACATAGGGCTTATGAAAGCTGTTGATAAATTTGAATACCAAAAAGGGTATAAGTTCTCAACTTATGCTACTTGGTGGATTCGTCAGGCTATTTCACGTGCCATTGCTGACCAAGCACGTACTATTCGTATCCCAATTCATATGATTGAGACCATTAACCGAATTAATAAAATTATTAGAAAAGGGCTTCAAGAAACAGGTAAAGAGCCAGATCTTGATACTATTGCTAAAGAGGTTGGGTTATCGGTTGATAAAGTTAAGAATGTCATTAAAATTACTAAAGAGCCTGTAAGTCTTGAAACACCTGTTGGGGATGAAGATGATGGAAGATTTGGTGACTTTATTGAAGATAAAGAGACAGTGAGCCCTTCTGATGCTGTACTAAATGATGACTTGAACAATCAGATAGATGAGGTACTTGATCAGTTAAATGAACGTGAAAAAGCTGTTATACGAATGCGTTTTGGGCTTCTCTCTGATGAAAGTGATAGAACACTTGAAGAAATTGGAAAAGAACTTAGAGTGACACGTGAACGTGTAAGACAGATTGAGTCTTCTGCAATTAAAAAATTAAAACACCCAAGAGTAGGGCGTAAACTTAAAAATTATATAGAGGGTTAATTTCTCTATCTCTTAAAAACAAATTTCTTGTTTCAGCTTCTCTTGATTGAGTTTTTTTATCAGTTTAAGAGAAAGCTCTGTATAGCGTTCTTCATCTATCCCTAGTTTATCTTTTAAGGTTTCTAAGTCATCATGATTTGCCCAGCTATTTAAAACCTTAAACTCTTTTTTTGTTAGTTTAACTTTTAAAATTGATTTTAGTTCTTTTTCATCTTTAAGAGGAGAAATAAGCTTTCTAATATGACTTTCTACTTCATCTTTAAGAGGTGTAGCTTCTTCTGTTTGTTCATCTGTATACATTTTTATCGTTCTCGCTTATGTTCATTGTATTCAAGGTCAATGCATGTTTGCATTTTCTTTGTTAATTGATCGTACCATTCTTTATTTTCTTTTGAAACTTTAAAAGGTTTTAAATAGGTGATATGGACGGTTGCATTGTGGGCTGTCTTGTTATGTTCATTTAATAGTTTTTTACTGTTAGTAATAATAATGGGCTGAATGGTTAATTCAAGTTTTTCAGCTATGATCTTAGTACCACCTTTAAAAGGTAAAAGAGCTTGTTTATCTGTTCTTGTACCTTCAGGAAAAATACAAATAACCCTTTTATCTTTACTTTGAATGGTCTCTTTTGTATCTCGTAAAAGCTTGACTAACCCAGTTTTATTCTCTCTGTCTATCTCTATCATATTAGGAAGTTTAAGAAGGTAGCCAAACCAAGGTGCATCAAAAAGTTGTTTTTTTGCAACCCACCGTATGTCAGTGTTGCTATCAGCTTCTAAGGCAACAATATCAATAATACCTTGATGGTTTGAAACAAACATATCAACACTATTGTCACGCTTTCCATGAGATATGATTTTTCCACCAAGTAAAAAGATAATGACTCTATTCCAGTAGTGAAGAATAGAAGATTTTTTATTTGGGAAAATCATCATGAGTGGTACCATAATACCAGCTGCTATAAAAGATATAGTAGCAGCTCCATAATAAAATCTAATCTTCGCAAAGATTTTCATGTTTAACCCATCCTACTGTTCCATTTTTATATTCAATTTTAACAAACTCATTACGCTCGGCAAGTTTTGTTGTCTTGTATTGTTTATCAATATGAATAGAAGTAGTACTGTTTGAAGTAGGTATAATGTAAAGAGGTGAGCCCTCTTTTATACATACGGTTGCTAATGCTGTGTAAAATGTTAGTAAGACAGCAGCTGAAATAACAGCCATGATTAAATAGAAGAAGTCTTTTTTCCATAAAAAAAGTAGAACAAAAACGATACTTAATATAAGTAAAGTATATTTTTTAAGTGCTTCAAAACTATCATCTTTAGGGTTTAAATCAGTTTGTGCTGCGACTGAACCATCATGCATGATAATAGGAATACTCTTTTCTACAAACGTCTCCTTAATGGTATCAAAGTAGCTAAAGCTTAGCTCTTTTTGTTCACTTGGTAAAACGATATAGTAGTGTATTTCCATTTTAGAGCCATCTCGTTTTGCATTTTCTGTACCATCTTTAAGTGCTGATGGAATATAGATGTCCTCTAAGTTAGCATCATAAGCTTCAAAAGCTATAGCAATTAGATTACTCTCTCCATCATAAACGGAAACTTGATGATTTTTAATCTTAAGACCAGATGCCATAATACCTGAGAAATTCTTGTGTTGAGGAAGTTTTTTAACAGGTATTTTAATAGCAGGAAGTATTTTTTCTTCATTGTCTAATTGGACAACTACTTGGGGAATAGAAAAAACTTTATCAGTAGTTTTGAAATAAAAAGTATAAAAAGTATTAAGTCCATTATTCATAATAACAGGTTCTTTTGAAATTGGTTGGTTGTGACCTTTGAATTCAAAAGAGACACTTGTCTCATCTTCTGTTAGAAAACTAATAGAAAAAACTTGTTTCTCATATACTTTTTTAGGTACATAACTGTACTCAATATCTCCAGCAAGAAGGTTAATGGTGAAGATTAATAAAAAAGTGATGAGCGTTTTCATTAGGCAATAAGTCCTTGAAGCATTTTGATCCCATCATCTGAACCTAAAATATTTTCTAAAGCACGTTCAGGGTGGGGCATTAGTCCAAATACATTTTTATTTTTATTAGAAACACCAGCAATGGAAGTGACAGAACCATTGACTACAATGGGTTCACCCTTCTCATTTGAGTATCGTAATAATACTTGTTCATTCTTCTCTAACTCTTTGAAGCCCTCTTCATCGATATAGTAGTTACCATCTGCATGGGCTATTGGAATGTTGAGTATTTCATCTTTAGAGCATTTCTTTAAAAAGTCATTAGAGTTGTTGACAACTTTAATTGTTTGAAATTTTGAAATAAAATGTAAACCAATATTCCGTTTTAGTGCACCAGGAAGTAAACCTAGCTCTGTTAAGATTTGAAAACCATTACAGATACCTAAAACTTTTCCACCATTGTTTGCAAAAGCAATGACAGACTGCATAATAGGAGAAAATTTAGCAATAGCACCCGAACGTAAATAGTCACCATATGAGAAACCACCAGGCACAATGACTAAGTCAGTATCTGTAGGAAGCTTTGTCTCTTTATGCCAAATAATAGAAGTATTGCAACCTAACTTCTCAAAAGCATATTTGGTATCTAAATCACAGTTAGTACCTGGAAATTGTAAAATTGCTATGTGTTTCATTAGATTAACTCAATTGTATAGTCTTCAATAACAGTATTGGCTAAAATCTCCTCAGCCATTTTTTCTACTTCTTTTAGAGCTTCTTCTTTATTGGTGGATGTTAGTTTAAGTACAATTTGTTTACCCATACGAACATCGTCAACACCTTCAAAGTTCATTGTATCTAAAGCATGGTGAATTGCTTTTCCTTGAGGGTCAAGTACACCCTCTTTTAAAAAAATATTTACAATGGCTTTCATGAATTTATATCTCCTAAAATTCTGTTTAACACTTCTTCATAAGCAACTTTAAGTCCACCCAACCCTTTTCTGAATCGGTCTTTATCCATACTTTCACCAGTTTTTGCATCCCAAAACCTAAAGTTGTCGGGACTAAGTTCATCAATTAAAATAATATTTCCATCAGTATCTCTACCAAATTCTAATTTAAAGTCAACTACTGTCATATCTTTGTCAGAGAAAAAATCTTGCATAATAGTGTTGATTCTTCTTGCCATATATCGAATATAGTCTAATTCATCACTATTATTTACCAGTTCTAGAATTAGACAGTGTTGGTCATTTAGTTTTGGATCACCTAGTTTATCATCTTTATAATCAAATTCTACTAAAGTAAAAGGGAGTACTTTTCCATCTTCAATACCAAGGTTTCTACTTAAACTACCTGTTGCAATATTTCTAACAATAACTTCAATTAGAATAACATCACATTTTTTATGTAACATATTATTGTCATCTAGCATTTCGACAAAGTGTGTTGGCACACCTTTACGATGAAGCACTTTAAAAAGTTCAGTTGAAATTTTATTATTTAAAGCACCTTTTCCTGCTTCACTTGATTTTTTTTCACCATTAAAAGCAGTTAAATCATCTTTAAATTCAGAAATTAAAAGTGTATCGTCTTCTGTATGCCAAATTTTTTTGGCTTTACCTTCATACAGTAATTCTGTTTTTTTCATTTTTCTTATGTCCTTGGTTACGTTTATTTGAACGCTATTTATTGTTTGTAATAATAAGTGCTTTGAGTATGTCTATAGCAGATTTTAGTTGAGAATCTTTATAGATTTGTTCTTCTGTGATAATGGTTTTGTCTTCATGCTCTTCTTCTTTAGGCTTCTTCCCATCTACTTTTTCAAGTTCACTCTCTAAATGTTTTTGTAAATCTTTCTCTTTAATAGAAAGACCCTCTTCAACTTTTTTTATTTCACCAAAAGAAACTTCGACATCTGGTGTTACCCCAACAGCTTGAATGGTTCTCCCACTTGGTAGGTAATAACGAGCAATGGTTAAACGTAAAGCTTCTGTTTGATTAATAGGCATAACCACTTGTACTGAACCTTTTCCAAATGTTTTGTTTCCTACTACAACAGCTCGGTTATGGTCTTGTAGTGCTCCTGAAACAATCTCTGAAGCAGATGCCGAACCTCCATTAACCAAAATAACTAAAGGTGTTTTTAAATCACTTCCACTAGATGTTGCATTATATACAAGGTTTTCTTCTGGAATTTTCCCTTTTTGGCTAACAATAGCTCCTTCACTTACAAACATATCAACAACACCAATGGCTTGATTGAGTAGCCCTCCTGGATTATTTCTTAAATCAAGAACAATCCCCTTAGTATTAGGATGTTCAGCAATGGATTTTTTCATGCCTTGTACAACTTTTTGATCAAAAGAGGTTACACGTAGATATAGAATATCATCTTCAATGGTTTTTGAATAGACAGATTGTATTTCAATAATATCTCTAATGATTGCAACTTTTAAAGGTTTCCCCTCACCTTTTCTAACTAAAGTAAGTTCAATAGCTGTTTGAGGTTTTCCTCTCATGATAGAGACAGCTTTGTCAATAGTCATACCAATAGTTGCTTGTTCATTGATTTTTAAAATAATGTCACCAGACTTGATTCCAGCTTTATCAGCAGGTGTTCCTTCAAGTGGAGCAATAACTGTTAATGCTCCATCTTTCATACCTACTGTTATTCCTAGTCCACCAAATTCTCCATGTGTTTGAACTTGTAATTCTTTGGTCTCTTTTGCATCCATAAATGATGAGTGCGCGTCAAGATTAGAGAGCATCCCTTTTAAGGCATTATTAATAATATCTGAAGCATTAATATCATCAACATATTGTTCTTCAATAAGTTGTACAATTTTAGTAAACTTTAAATATGCTTCGAGTTTTGAAGTATGACTGTCTTGTCTATCAGAATTGTCTGCTTGTAGTGAAGTAGATAAAATTACTGAAGCAGTTACAGAAGAAATAAAGCCGAATAACATTGCTTTTTTGTTTTTAATTATCATATATTTTTTATGTATCCCATCATTTTTATAAGAATTATATTTTATCTAAAATTGATAAAATTTTAATGATATTCTGTTATTAAAAGGGAGTTTGGTACTAAAGTGGCATTTTATTCTAAATATTTATACTAGAATACGCTTAGAATTTAAAATAGATATAGGAAAAGATTATGAGTATATTAGAAAAATTAACCAATCAAATGAGTGCATCATTAGAGTCTGCTGTCTCTTTAGCATTACATAATAAAAATCAAGAAGTTGACCCTTTACATATTATTTGGGGTTTATTGACCAACAGTAACTCATTGTTGCAACAGGCACTAAATAAATTAAATGCTGATAAAGCAGCAATAGAATTAGAAGTTAAGTCATTAACCAATAAGTTGCCTACGGTCTCTTCTGTAAGTAAAGAGAACATTCGGCTTTCTCATAAAACAGTATCAACATTCCAAGCTGCTGAGGGTATTATGGCTGCTAATGGTGATCAGTATTTATCTGTAGATACATGGATTATTGCGAATATTAAAGAAGATTTTATTGTTAATTCAATGGCGAAGTACATAGATTTAACTGAATTACAAAAGACATTAGAAGCTATTCGTGGAGGAAAGACTATTGACTCTCAAAGTGGTGATGAGTCTTTAGAAGCTTTAGAAAAATATGGAATTGATTTAAATAAAAAAGCTTTAGATGGGGAGCTAGATCCAGTTATTGGACGGGATGAAGAAGTACAACGAATGATGCAGATACTTATTCGTAAAACCAAAAATAACCCAATTTTAATTGGTGAACCAGGAACTGGTAAAACAGCTATTGTTGAGGGGTTAGCACAGCGTATTGTTAACAAAGAAGTACCACTTAGTTTACAAAATATGCGTGTAATTTCATTAGATATGAACCGTTTAATTGCTGGAGCAAAATATAGAGGTGAGTTTGAAGAGCGACTTAAAGCTGTAATAGATGAAGTTAAAGAGTCTTCAAATATTATTCTATTTATTGATGAAATTCATACGATTATTGGTGCAGGTGGAAGTGAGGGTGGTAATGATGCAGCAAACATTTTAAAACCAGCCTTAGCACGTGGAGAGTTACGAACCATAGGAGCAACAACGCTTAAAGAGTACCGTAAATATTTTGAGAAAGATACAGCATTGCAACGTCGTTTTCAGCCTGTTAAGGTGGATGAACCAAGTATTAATGAGGCATTACAAATCTTACGTGGAATTAAAGAGCGTTTAGAGTCTCATCATAATGTAACCATTACCGATTCAGCACTCGTAGCAGCAGCGAAGCTTTCTGATAGATATATTACTGACCGTTTCTTACCAGATAAGGCTATTGACCTTATTGATGAAGCAGCAGCTGAACTGAAAATGCAAATAGAGTCTGAACCTAAAGATTTGGCAAAAGTAAAACGTGCTTTATCGACTTTGCAAGTAGAAAAAGAAGCCTTACGTATGGAAGAGGGCTCTAAAAATGAATCTAGGTTAGAAGAGATCGAAAAAGAGTTGGCTAATTTAGAAGAGGAACGTGTTTCATTACAAAATCAATTTGACAATGAAAAAGAAGTTTTTAATGCCCAGGCTGTGATTAAATCTGAAATTGAGTCTTTAAAAACAGCAGCATCCTTGGCTGAACGAGAAGGTGATTTCTCTAAAGTAGCAGAGATTACCCATGGACAAGTGCCAACAAAAGAGGCAGAATTAGTGGCATTAGAAGAGCGTTGGAAAAGTATGACCCAAGAGGGAACATTGCTTAAAAATTCAGTAGATGAGGAGATGATAGCCTCTATTGTTAGCCGTTGGACAGGAATTCCTGTCAACAAAATGTTACAAACTGAAAAAGAGAAGATTTTAAATGTAGAAAATATTTTGAATCAAGAAGTTATTGGACAAAATGAAGCTCTACATGCCGTAGCTAGAGCGATTAAGCGAAACAAAGCAGGACTTAGTGATATGAATCGTCCTATTGGTTCATTTATGTTTTTAGGTCCTACTGGTGTGGGTAAAACACAAGTGGCTAAGACTTTGGCTAAGTTTTTATTTGACTCTGAAAAATCGCTGATACGTATTGATATGTCAGAGTATATGGAAAAACATGCAGCTTCACGTTTAGTAGGTGCACCTCCAGGGTATGTGGGTTACGATGAAGGTGGACAATTAACAGAAGCTGTAAGAAGAAAACCTTACTCTGTAGTACTTTTTGATGAGATTGAAAAAGCACATCCAGATGTGTTTAATACCTTGTTGCAAGTACTTGATGATGGTCGATTAACGGATAATAAAGGGGTCACAATTGATTTTAAAAACACCATTATTATTATGACTTCTAATATTGCTTCAGATAAGATTATGCAATTTGAAGATAGAAATGAAAGAGAAAAAGCTGTTAATGATGAGTTGAAAAAACACTTTAAACCAGAGTTTTTAAACCGTTTAGATGACATTGTGACATTTAACCCTCTTAATCTTGAAGCAATTACGGGTATTGTAGATATACTATTTGAGAGCATAAAGAAAAAGTTAGCAAGTCGTGATATCAACATCTCATTAAGTCAATCAGCAAAAGATTACATTGCTGAGGTAGGTTTTGACCCAGACTATGGTGCTAGACCACTTAAAAGAGCATTATATGATGAGGTAGAAGATAGGTTAGCAGAGTTGATATTAGAAGATAAAATTACTGAGGGGTCTTCAGTAGAATTTGATTATGTTAATGATGAGATGGTTGTTAAAATAGATTCATAAAATCTCGATTGAACCACGATGGAGCTTTACTCTCTTTTTTCTCTCTAGTTCTTTTAAAGTTCTAGAGATAACCACACGTGAACTCCCTAAGGAGTTTGCAACCTCTTCATGTGTTATTTTAATGCTTTTTTCTTTGTGGTTTTGTAACCACTCCAAAAGACGTGAGTCTAGTTTTTTAAATTTAATGTCATTAATAAGCTTGGCAAGGTCAGCCATGCGAATGGTATAGAGTGAAAAAATATAACTTTGGTAAATAGGAGAGAGTGAAGAGAGCTTTTTAATGCTTGGGCTATCGAGTAAATAACCTTCTATATCACTAATAGATTCAGCTGTAGCAATGGCATGAGTATTTGAAATACTTGAAGCAGTATTAACAATACACTGTTCACCCTCTCTTAATGTGTACAAATCAATACTCTCTATTCCCTCATCTTGAATGTAAAGACGTACTTCACCTTTGGTAAGCAAGAGAACATTTTCACAAATATCACCTTGGTAAAAAAGAATGTTATTTTTAGGAATTGAGATGGCTTTGACATGTTCTTCTAAAAAGCGAAGTGCTTCTTTTTCCAGTGAAGATTCAAAAGGAAAGTTTTTTAAATTGAGGGGCATTACTAACTCCATAAATACTATTTATATTTTTACACAATTTTATCAATAAAGTCTTAAGCCTCTGTGTAGATGTTTTATTCGGTAACAGAACTTTAATCAGCATTCTATTCTATATTTTTAAAATATAATATAACCATATAATGGTTATAATTTTTTTTAATATAAAATAAGGAAAAGTATATGGTTAAAACATCGTATCCAGATAATTTTGATGAATTAAAAGCAGAAGTTAGAGAAGCAGGACTTTTAGAGAGAGTACCTGTACGAGGAGTGGTTGAAATGCTAGGGATTATTTTTGCACTCATTGTTGTTTACGCTACACTTACACTTTGGAATCCATTTTTATTGGCTTTTGTTATGACCATAATTGCAACACGTGCTGTGTTTGTTTCTCATGATATTTTACACTTACAGTATTTTAAAAGTAAAAAGCTCTCTTTTAAACTCTCTTACCCTTTTTCAGCAATCATTTTAAGTAACTCTTCCTCTTGGTGGGACTACAAACATAATGTTAATCATCATACCTATTGTAATATTATAGAAAAAGATGAAGATATTAGAGCTTTAGATGGTGCATTTACTAATGATGCGAATAGAGGGAATAATCCATTTTTAGCCAAATATAAACATATTGTCTTTTGGGGAGCAATGTTTTTTATGAACTATGCTTTTATTATTCAGTCATATAATTTTGTAATAAAACGTAAACTTTGGGGTGAGTTAGCACTTATGCTTTTGCATTGGCCAATTATTTGGGGACCAATCTTTTATATTTTACCATTTGGAGATGCCTTGAGCGTATATTTAGTACACAATATGTTGGCCTCAGTATGGTTAGCTTTTGGTTTTATTACCAATCATTTAGGCTGTGACGTGTTTGATGCAGAGGAAGCGAAAAATGTTTCATGGATGGAACTTCAAATGAGAGGTAGCCGTTCACTCTCTGGTGGAAAATTTACGCATTGGTTTTATGGTGGACTAAATACACAGATAGAACATCATCTTTTTCCAAAAGCACCACGTTTTAATTTATTAAAAGTAAAAGAGATTACACAGGCATTTGCTAAAAAACATGATATTTTTTATTTTGAAACAACACCTTTGGAGTCGTATGTTCAAATAAATGAGGCGTTGAAAGCGTATAAGTAAAGAATCAAAAGAGTATAATAATAGTATGATAAAAAATATACTATTATTAACAGTAATTACAACATCTTCTCTTTTTTCACAATTCAACTATCAAATTTCAGAAATAACACCAAGCGTCCAAGAAAGAATGCTAAAAGCTAATTCATGGCGAGAAACTTGTCCTGTGGATTTAGTTGATTTACGTTATATAAATGTGAATCATTTAAACTTCAAAGGTCAAACGGTTTCAGGTGAAATTATTGTTCATAAAGAGATTGCTGATGAGGTAGTTAATATATTTTCAGAACTCTATGAAATAGGTTATCCCATAAGACAAATGCGTCTCATCTCAGACTTTAAAGCTAATGATTGGCAATCGATAGAAGCTGATAATACTTCAGCCTTTAATTGTAGAGCTGTAACAGGAAATAAAAAAAAATGGTCAAAACATGCTTATGGAAAAGCCATAGATATTAATCCTATTGAGAATCCTTATGTTTCAAGAAAAGGTTACATTTCACATAAGGCATCATGGAAATACAAAAAACGAGTGCATAAAGTAAATTCTTACGAAGATAGAGCAGTATTGCTAAAATATGATAAGGCGACTCAAATATTTAAAAAATATGGCTGGAGTTGGGGTGGTGATTGGAGAACCATGAAAGATTATCAGCACTTTGTGAAGAAGTAGAAAGTCCTCTTTATTAAGATTTAGATAAAATTCGCCTATTATTTATCAATAGGATAACCTAAAAATGACAAAAGCACTTCTTATAGAGATAGGGGTAGAAGAATTACCTGCTATCCCACTTCTTAAAATTGTAAACAATATTGAAAAATCATGGAAAGATTTACTCGTAGAGTATCGCGTTGAATCAGCGTTTGAGTTTATCTATACCCCTCGTCGTTTGCTACTTCGGCATAAAGCTTTTCCTTTAAAACAAGCAGATAACATCATTGAACTTGTAGGTCCTCCAATGGTGGCTGCTGTTCGTGATGGGGTTGTTACTAAAGCAGCTGAAGGGTTTGCCCGTAAATGTGGTGTCTCTTTTGAAGAGCTTGGACGTACTGAAAAAAAGGGAAAAGAGTGCCTTTACTTTAAACAAGAGCAACAAGGTAAAGAGAGTGTTGAGTTACTTGAAGAGATGCTAAACAAATGGCTCAACTCAATGGCTTTTGGAAAAATGATGCGTTGGGGTAGCCGTAAAGATGAGTTTATTCGTCCTGTTCGCTGGTTACAAGTACGTTTAGATGATGACTCTGTTGATGTTGAACTCTTTGGAATAAAATCAGATACTAAAACTTATGTGCATAGAATGGTAAACTTTGAGGCTGTTGACGTGGCTTCTGTGGCTGACTATGAGAAGATATTAGAAGAGGGTAAAGTCTCTCTTTTCCCAAAAGAGCGTGAAGCTAAAATTTTGGCTGAGTTTGATGAACTTGAAAAACAACATAACATTGTCATTGAACGTGACTTAGATTTATTAGCTGAAATTGTGGCGATTACTGAAAATCCTAAGTCTCTTTTGGGTTCATTTGATGAGTTGTTTTTAGAGTTACCACCTGAAGCGATTATTGCTTCTATGAAAGAGCATCAGCGTTATTTTCCTGTGTTTGAAAATGATAAGCTTTCAAATAAGTTTATTGTGGTTTCAAATGCTGTGACGGATGATTACACTAAAGTAAGAGAAGGAAATGAACGTGTGCTTAAACCACGTTTGGCTGATGGATTATTCTTTTATAGAAATGACTTAAAGCGTGGACTTCTCATTGATGGTTTAGAAAAAATTACCTTTATGGATGGGCTTAGTTCTTTGACTGACAAGATTGAGCGTGAGAAAAAAATCGCTTCTAAATTGCTTGAACTTTACATGGAACAAGTAAAGGTTGAGACAGGTAAAAGTGAAGCAGAATTAAAAGAGCTTATGGCTGAGACCATATCATTGGCAAAGGCTGACCTTACTTCTGAAATGGTTTATGAGTTTACAGAGCTTCAAGGGCTTATGGGGTATTACTATGCAAAAGCTTTGGGTAAAGATGAACTTGTTTATATGGCGATTAAAGAGCAGTATTTTCCTTTAGGTGAGGGAGCAGAACTTCCTAGTTCTACTTTTTCTGTTATTGTTGCTATGGCTATTAAACTTGACACACTCATTGGGCTTTTCTCAGTAGGTAAAATTCCATCTGGTTCTAAAGATCCTTTTGCCCTTCGTCGTGCTGTTAATGGGATTGTGCGTATGGTGATTGCTTATGATTTGAGTTTTAAGAGTGAAGAGATAGTTAAAATGTTTAATGACTTGTATGCTGGGTATGAAGTTGAAAAACTCACTAACTTTATTATTGAACGTATTAAAAAATCTTTAGAGGCTAATCCATCGGTTATTACAGCTGTATTAGAATCAGGTGAACAAGATGTCAATGAAATAGCTAAAAAAGTTTCTGCTTTAAATAGTATTGTCTCTGATAAAAGTTTTAAAGAGCAGTTCTCTACATTTAAACGGGTTGCCAATATTTCTAAAGAGGTAAATTTAGATACTGATTTAAAAGTAGAGACATCACTTTTTATTGAGCCTATTGAGAAAGAACTTTATAGTGAGTATAGAGCAACCATGGAGAAATCTTATGGCTCGTATGAAGAACAATTAAAAGCAATGTTTGCACTTAAACCAAAACTAGACAGCTATTTTGATGATGTGATGGTCAATACTGAAGATGAAGAACTTAAAATAAACCGTAAAAATACGGTGGCGTCTATTTATAAATCATTTAAGGAGATTGCTGATATTAAAGAGATAAGTGTTTAGAGAAAACATAAAATAATATTTTATGTTTTAAATTATTTTAAAATATAATTATATTATGGTATTATTATATATATTTAAGTTAAAATTTATATTTTAAGCAAATTTACTAATTCTTTATTTTATAATATATTTAATATCTAATAAATTTATTTAATTTATTATTAAGGAATATATTATGAGAACATTTAATAATCAAAATATAGTAAAAATTGCCATTGAACATGGTTGTAAAACAGCAAAAGATTTAGCAAGATTTGTCAAAGAGTTTAACATTGAACTTGGAACTTATCAAGATGGTAGATCTTTTGTTTAAGTTTTATTGCATTTTTTGTTTTCTTTTAGCATAAAATGCTTTTTTAAATTCTTGAAATTTATTTTCAAGAATTGCTTCTCTCATCTCTTTCATTAAGTTTAGATAGTAGTATAGGTTATGAATTGTTCCTAGTCTAAAATAGGTAATCTCTCTTGCTCTATAGAGATGACATAAATAGGCTTTTGAGTAGGTTTGACAGACCATACAGCCACACTCTGGGTCTAGTTTGTCTTTGTCTTCTTTGAACCTTGCAGCTTTGATATTCACTTTTCCATAAGAGGTAAAAAGCGTTCCATTTCGTGCATTTCTAGTTGGCATAACACAGTCAAACATGTCCACACCACGCTCTACATTTTCCACTAAATCTTCAGGTGTTCCTACGCCCATTAAGTATCTAGGTTTATTTTCTGGCATGAATTGGGTTGTCCACTCTACGGTGTCGTACATGTCTTGATTGGCTTCGCCAACACTTAGTCCACCAATGGCAAAACCATCATAGTCTAAAGCACAAAGTTCTTTGGCTGATTTTTTTCTAAAAGCTTTGTCTGTTCCCCCTTGGATGATGGCAAAAATATTTTGATCTAAAGATTTACCTTGGGCTTGATTTTTTCTATGGTACTTTATTGATTCTTCTGCCCAACGTGTTGTACGTTCAATACTCGCTTTAATTCTCTCTTGTGTAGCAGGTAGAGCGACTAAATCATCTAAAATCATCATGATATCTGAGCCTAAATTATTTTGAATATCAATTACTTTTTTAGGGGTAAAATAGTGAGAACTTCCATCAATATGGCTTCTAAAAGTAATACCATTTTCATCTATTTTGACATTTTCTGAGAGTGAGAAGGCTTGAAAGCCACCAGAATCGGTTAAAAAACTCTTTGGATACTGAGTGAAACCATGAAGTTTTCCCATTTTCTTAACGACATTTTCTCCTGGACGCAGGTAAAGATGATAGGTATTTCCTAAAATAATTTGAGGTTTTATGAAGGTTGCTAGGTCTGTAGCATCAAGTGCTTTGACAGCCCCTACTGTACCTACAGGCATAAAGACAGGTGTTTGAATGGTTGAGTGAGCAGTTTTAAGGGTACAAGCTCTTGCTTTACCGTCTTTTTTATCTATCTGAAAATCCATTGTGTTATAATTGTCCTAATTAAATATTTGGTGAATTATAATGAAAAATGTATTAATACTGGCATCTGGTAAAATGGCTAAAAATTTTGTTCA
Organism: Campylobacteraceae bacterium; assembly: GCA_027081065.1. The sequence continues at coordinate 23,119 of JALWLW010000095.1, read as the reverse complement.
GTGGGTGGGAACAAGCCGTATTGATACCAATCGATACTATATTACTTGTACTAAAAAAGAGTTAGAATCATGTGCGACAATAGGTGAAAACATTACTTATCTTGATATTGACCCCACTTCTTATATGCGTGTTAAAAGTATCATGGATGATAAAAATTTTGTAACCATTTTTATTGTGATGGAAAATCGTAAAGAAGCTGAATATGCTTATAAAAATATACGTATGATTACAGCCAGAAGTTTCATTGTATTTGTATCAGCTTGGGAAAATATAGTTTTTGATGATGATAACCTAACTGTCTTAGATGTCAACGAAATTATGGGTTTAAATCTCTATGAACAGTTACCTAATGTACCACTTATTGCAAAAAATATTGGTTTAGGACAGGGTGAAATTATGGAGATACTTATTCCTTTTGGGAGTAGTTTTGCTTATCGACATGTAGGAGCGATATCACATAGAAAATGGAAAATTGTTGCTATATACAGAAAAGAAAAACAGATATTTCCTAACTCTGCTACGATGTTACAACCTAATGATAGATTAATAGTCATTGGAAACCCTTTGGTCTTAGAAGAAGTTTATAAACGTATTAACTTAAGGCAAGGAATATTTCCTGAACCTTTTGGTAAAAATTTATATACTATTGTTGATATGGGACAAGATAAAGAAGATATACTCATACAAGTGAATGAAGCAATATTTTTAAGTAACCAATTTAAAAAAACCAAATTATATATTCGTTTGGTCTTTCTCAATGATTTTGCCCTATGTGATGAAATACGGGCATTAGAGACAGAAAATATACAAGTTTTGGTTACTTATAGAGAAGAGAAGATAATAGATGATATTAGTTTTGATATTACTCAATATGAAATAGGACTATTTCTGATTGATAGGCAAATATTTTTTAATAAATTGTATCATCAAAACTTATTAGACTATCAAAAACCTATTTATCTTTTTGGAGAGAAAGCACTTTATAATATTAAACAAGCGTTGGTTTTAATGGCTGAAGAAAAAGTGATGGAGTCTTTATCAACTTCTGTTTTTGACTTTTTAGATAGTTTAGGTTTAGAGTTAAAACTTTGTGATTATAATCCTGAGGGTGACTTTCAAGATAATGATCAAATTATCGAACATTATGAAACCCTTTCACGTCTTTATACTTTTAAAGTTAAAATTGAAACTAAACGGGTTAATCCTATACGTGAACTTTTAGCTCATGACAATATTTTACATATTACACCTTTTATGGATGAAGTAAGTCAGTTTTCTATTTTTAATCTATTCTCTACAGATTCAAGAAGTTATATTATGTCCATAAAGAAACATCCACAGCTTTTGATTCCTGTTAATAATTAGCTAAGAGGAATATTAAGTCCATTAGAGATACTTTTAAGATAAAATTATAATAATATAAAACTCACAAAATATAGGTCTTAAAAATCATGATTGTACCCATTCATTTAGAAAATAGCACAGCGATAAAATATGATGTTGTTATTGATTCACTTCCCTCATTAACTTTTAACCGTAAAGTTGCAATTGTAACCAATAGTACTATTGCTCCTTTGCATTTGGAGACATTAAAATCAAAAATTAATGCTGATGAACTTTCTGTTGTTATTATTGAAGATGGTGAAGAGTTTAAGACATTAAATACGGTAGAAAATATTTTAAATCAGCTTTTTGAAGCCCAACTAGATAGAAAGTCATTACTTATTGCTTTAGGTGGAGGAGTCATCGGTGATATGACAGGATTTACAGCTTCACTTTATCAGAGAGGTATTGGATTCGTGCAAGTACCTACCACACTTCTTTCACAAGTAGATGCTTCAGTAGGTGGTAAAACGGGGGTGAACAATAGTTATGGTAAAAATCTTATAGGGGCTTTTTATCAACCAGAAGCTGTTTATATTGATACAGAGTTTTTAAAAACTTTACCAACAAGAGAGTTTGCAGCAGGTATTGCTGAAATTGTTAAAATGGCTGTGATGTTTGACAAAGAGTATTTTGATTTTTTAATGGAAGCAGACTTTAGAGAAAAGTCCGTTTTAGAGAAAGTAATTCAGCGTTCAGTAGAGTTGAAAGCAGAAGTAGTAAATTTGGATGAAAAAGAGTCAGGAATACGTGCTGTTTTAAACTATGGACATACTTTTGGACATGTGGTCGAAAATGAAACCAATTATAAAACTTATTTACATGGAGAAGCCGTAGCTATTGGTATAATGATGGTAAATGCATTGGCTGTTGAGTTAGAGATGATGAGTCAATCAGAGATGGATTTGATTGAGAAGTTTTTGAAGAAGCATAACTTACCAACAAGTTATGAAATTAAAGATATTGATGCTTTTTATGATAAGTTTTTTTTAGATAAAAAAGCTGCAAATAATACCTTGAAGTTTATTTTACCTCAAGGTATTGGTGGACATAAAATTCGTGATGATATTTCAGAAGATAGTCTGAAAAAAGTTTTAAAGGCTTTTTAAGAATGAGAGCTGTTTTAATTGTTTTTTTATTCTTTTTACAGTTTTCTATGGCAGATGGTAATTTTACAGAAGAGGTAAAAGCAACACTACTTGATATGCTTTCTCCAGAAGATAAGAAAAAAAATGATGAAAGTATCACTGTTATTGAAAATGTCTTAAAGCAAAAGAAACTTGAAGAAGAAAAAAGGATTAAAGAGCAAAAAAGACAGGCAAAAATTGCTAAAGAGAGAAAACGACAAGCTGAACAAAAAAAATTAAGAGAACATATTCGTACACTTATAGAAAAGAAACAAGAAGTTGATAAAGAATTAGGCAATAATAATATTTGGGATAGTCAATATTTACCTTATGAAACTTATCAAAATCTTCATATGAAGTTACAAAAGCTTAATGATGAAATTAAAGCATATGAAAAAGAGAAAGATTTAACTGATGTTGAAAAATTAGAACTTAAAAAATTACAAGAAGAGTATACGATTATTACGGGGAAAAAGAGTCAATTAGAGAAATATAAAGCTGATCCTTTTGAAGAGTTGATTAAACCTATTCAGCTTGAAGAAGAACCCACCATTAAAAATCCTTTAGATATTATTACAGCACTCTCTTATAAAAAACACTTAAAAACGCTCAAGGAAAAAAATAATAGAAAATATAAGTCACTTAGTTTTGCTGTTCAAAAGATACGTGAGAAAAAAACTATTTTGCAAGAGCTGACTTTACTTAGTTCTAACAAGAAGTATCTTGAAGAGTTACTCTCTACTAAAAATAAATTAAAAGATTTTGAGTTAACCTTAGAAGTGTTTAAAACAGCTGTTGAGACTTTTGTTCAGAGAACTTCTCAAATTAATTTAAATATTGATAAAGGTATAGAAAAAGAGGTTAAAAAATCTATTATTACAGGTATTATTATTCTTGTTTTACTGCTGATATTTTTATTGGTTAAATTTTTAGTTCGTAAATATATGTCAGATAATGATTTATTTTATGGTATTAATAAAGTTGTCAATTTTGTTTTTATTTTTATTGTTTTTATTATCTTATTGTTAACCTATCTTGAAAATGTTGAAAACCTTATGACCATTTTATCTTTTGCTTCAGCTGGTATTGCTATTGCTCTTAAAGATTGGTTTATGTCTTTACTTGGTTGGTTAGTTATTTTAGTCTCTGGTTCAATTCATGTGGGAGATAGGGTTAAGTTTGTAAAAGATGGGGTAGAATATGTAGGAGATATTGTTGATATCTCAATTTTACGTATGACTTTACATGAAGATGTGACTTTGACTACGATTATGCTCAATAAACGTTCTGGTCGTATTGTCTTTATTCCTAATAATTATATTTTTACTGATATGATTGCAAACTATTCTCACTCTGGATTAAAAACAGTTTGGGATGGGGTGGAATTTATTGTGACATTTGATTCTAACATTGCAAAAACACAAGCGATTGCAAAAGAGGTGACGCGTAAATACTCAAAAGGTTATACTGACATGACACGTAAACAGTTAAATCGTTTACGTTCTAAATATAGTGTTCGAAATACAGGGGTTGAGCCTCGTATTTTTACGGTGTTTGAACCTTATGGTATGCGTATTTCAGCTTGGTATTTAACCAACTCTTATGCAACATTAACACTTAGAACAACTATGTCAGTGGAGATATTAAAACGTATTAATGAAGCAGATGACATACACTTAGCATTGCCAAGTCAGTCACTTTACATGAATAAATCATTAGAAGAACGAATGGCATTAAAAGAGGGTGATGAACCAAATGAAACTTATCGAACCTAACAGATAATAAAAAGAAAAAAGATGAAAAAAGTATATTTTAAAACCTTCGGATGTAGAACCAATCAGTTTGATACTCAAGTTATGATGTCAAAATTAAAAGATTTTGAGTTAACACAAGATGAGAATGAAGCTGATGTGATTATGGTAAATTCTTGTACGGTAACCAACGGTGCAGACTCATCTGTAAGAGCTTATATTTCTGGTCAAGGAAGAAAAAATCCTGAAGCAAAAGTAATTTTAGCAGGTTGTGGTTCACATTCTAAAGGTGAATCACTTTTTGAAGATAAAAAAGTTTTTGGGGTTATTGGGCATTCTGAAAAAGAAAAAATTAATGATATTCTAAAATATGAAAAGCCTTTTTATCAGATTGGTGATTTAGAGCACATAGATTCTACCATTGTTGAAGAGTTTGTAGGTAAGAGTCGTGCTTTTATTAAGATTCAAGAGGGTTGTGACTTTAGATGTTCTTATTGTATCATTCCTTCAGTTCGTGGTGATGCTAGAAGTCATAAGGAAGAAGATATTTTGGTTCAAATTCAAAAATTGGCATCTAATGGTTTTGGAGAGTTCATTTTAACTGGTACAAATGTTGGGAGCTATGGAGAGAAAGAGGGAACATCTATGGCAAAACTGCTTAAGCGTATGAGTATGATACGTGGTGTTAGACGCATACGTATAGGAAGTCTTGAACCCATTCAAATTGATGATGAATTCAAAGAGCTATTAAACGAACCTTGGATGGCAAAACATTTACATATTGCTTTGCAACACACTTCAGATAAAATGTTAAAACTAATGAATAGAAGAAATGATTTTAAAACAGATATTGAACTTTTAACAGAGATAGCAAGTAAAGGTTATGCTATTGGTACTGATTATATTGTAGGTCATCCTGGTGAAGATGAAAAAGAGTGGAAAGAGGCGATAGAAAGAGTGAAGCTTTTACCTTTAACACATATTCATGCTTTTTCTTACTCTAAGCGAGACAATACAGCTTCTGCTACCATGAAACCAGAAGTATGTGGTAATATAGCAAAAGAGCGACATCGAGAGTTAACAGCCATTGTAAAGGCTAAAAATTATGATTTTAGAAAAGCACATCATCAAAACCTTGAAGTATTAATAGAACAAGGAAAAGAGGGGCTATATAGTGGATATGACCAATATTTTAATAAAATAGAAGTTAGTTCTAATGAAGACATTAGCTCTAATTGGATTTTTCTTAATGAGGCAAAAATCGATGGTAATAAAAATGTGGCAATCTATTAGTAAAAATAGTAAAATAATTATTACCTCTATTATTTTACTAATTACTATTCTTCTCTTTTCCAATAGTAATGATGAAATTACTTTATTAACAAAAAGTGATTTTCAACTTTTAATAAAGAGTGGAAAAACCAATAATATCGTTCTTAAAGAGCCCTATTTATATTTTGAAATGGAAGAAAAAAAGTATAAAATAGCTAAAGAAGCACTAAGTAATGATGAAATTTTTGCTTTGGGTAAGGTTAGCTATTATGAAGACTCAAGTGAATTGATTGATTCTGCAATGTTTTTGGTCGTTTTTTTAAGTATGCTCTATATTATTTATATGATTAGAAGTTCTCGTCAACAACAAGAGGCCTTAATGAACCGTGAATTACTACATAAAGAAGAGCTCAATGTGGAGAGTCAATATGTTAAAGCACAACACTCCTCAGTTAATTTTTCAGATGTTGCTGGAGTTGAGGGGGTTAAAGAAGAGCTAAAAGAGATTATTGATTTTTTAAAAAATCCTTATAAATACAAAGAATTTGATATCTCTTTACCTAAAGGAGTTCTTTTGGTTGGACCTCCAGGTGTTGGAAAAACTTTAATTGCCAAAGCAGTTGCAGGAGAAGCTAATGTTCCTTTTTTTTATCAAAGTGCAGCCTCTTTTGTTCAAATATATGTAGGTATGGGTGCAAAACGGGTATCAGAACTTTTTGCACGAGCTAAAGAGAGTGCTCCTAGTATTATATTTATAGATGAGATAGACGCTGTAGGAAAAAGTCGTGGTGGACAAAATAATGAAGAGCGTGAAGCAACACTCAATCAACTTTTAACAGAGATAGATGGCTTTGAAGAGAGTTCGGGGGTCATGGTAATTGCTGCGACTAATAAAATAGAAGTTTTGGATGATGCATTATTAAGAGCTGGTCGTTTTGATAGACGAGTACATATTGGTTTACCTGATTTTAATGAACGGGTTGAAACACTTAGATTGTATTTAAAGTCTAAATATCATAAAGTAGATATTGAAAAAGCAGCCAGATTAACCATTGGATTTAATTCAGCAGCTTTGGCGACACTTATTAATGAAGCTGCACTTTATGCTTTACGTTCAAATAAAGATATTATTGAAGATGAAGATATAGAGGCTGTAAGAGAGAAGGTACTTTTGGGTAAATTTAAAATTCAAAGTTTCTCTGTAGCTGAACGGCGTATTCAAGCACTTTATCAAGCTGCAAAAGCAATTACAGCTTCATGGCTGGAAGTTGAATTTGAAAAGATAGGAATTCTCTCATCACATTTTGTACCTCACCATAATGAAATTCTTTCAAAAACTGTTTTAGAAAATGAGCTCAAAGTATTGTTAGCTGGGAGAATTGCAACAAAGAACCTTTATGGTGAACTTTTTTCTAATGCAAAAGAAGATATTAAAGCAGCAAAAATTTTAAGTTATCAAATTACAGAAGAATTTTTTATGACAGAGGGTTATGTCTCCTCCCCCAATCATGCAGCACAAATCTTAGCTGATGCTGATGCTGAAGTGGTAACACTTTTATCAAAACTTGATAGTGTCTTAGTGATTGTTAAAGAGTACTTGTTAGACAATGAATCCATTACTATGGAAGAGACAAAAGCATTAATTAATGAAGTATTTTAAATGAAATATTTTAATGGTTTTTCACTAAAAGGTGAAGAGGTTTTTTTTCATGATTATTTATTTGAGTCAGCATATGTTGTTGCTGGATTTTCTTATGGAGCTCAAAAGGCATTTGAGTATGCTTTTGAAAGTAAGGAGCGTATTGATAGACTTATTTTAATCTCTCCAGCATTTTTTCAAAATCATAAAAAATCTTTTATAAAAACACAGCTACGTTATTTTAAAGCAGATGAAAAGCTGTATAAGCAAGAGTTTTTAAAAAATGTTGTTTATCCTTCAGAGATTTCTTTAGATAAGTATGTTTGTAATGCTACATATGAAGAGTTAAATGAACTATTATCCTATGTTTGGGATCAAAAGAAAATTTTGGCACTTATAAAAAAAGGAGTAACAATAGAAGTTTTTATGGGAGAGAAAGATAAAATTGTAGATGTTGGTGAAAGTTTTGAGTTTTTTGATAAATTAGTACCTATTTATTTATTTAAGGAAAAAGGACATTTATTAAAGTAAAAATGATTTTTGATACTATTAATAATAACATAAAATAACTATTATTTATATCTTTTGTGCTAAAATATCACTTATAAAATAATAAAAGGGATGGCAGTGAATTATTTTTTTGAGGTAATAGATAGTTGGTCACAGAGTGTATTGGATATTTTTAAACGTTTTCCTCTTGCAATACTCTCTTCTTTTACAATGACAATTTTATTATTAATTTTAATAGAGTTTGGAACAGATATCGAAACAAACTTCCTTTTGTTAGCTAATAAGTTGGTACTTGTTTTAAGTCTTGGTATCTTTTTATTTCCTGCTTTACATTTATTGTCAAAAAAAATATGGTTTAAACTTGTAGGTATGCTACTTCTTGGAGTCTATTTTTACTATTTACCTGAAAATATTTTAGATTTAAATATTATTGCACATCATATGCTTCTAATCTTCGCACTCTCATTCATGTTTTTATGGGCCCCTTTTATGGACATCAAAATTTCTAATCAAAATATTTGGGAGTGGACACAAACCATTATTTTAAACTTTGTGGTTAGTTTACTTTTAAGTTTAGTACTTTTTTTCATGTTTTATTTGACAATGTATGCGATTGAGAAGCTTTTTCAAATAACATTAGCACAGCATCATTATACGCAATTTCTAATATTTTTATTAGGTATTTTTTCTGTTAGTTATTTTTTAGGAAAGATGCCAAAGTATATTATGCTTTTACAAAAAAATAGATATGAAGGTTTAGGTTTGGTATTTACTAAGTCTATTCTAACGCCTTCTCTTTTAATTTATTTTTTGCTTATTTTTGCCTATATTATTAAAGTTAGCATTGAGGGAGCTTGGTCAAGAATAGATATTGACTTTTTAGCCATAGGTTATACTTTTGTTGCTATTGGTACTTATATGCATTGGACACCATTATGGGATGATGCTAATAAAAAATTTAGATTATTTATTTGGGGCTCAACCTTACTTTTGAGTATGGTTTTGGGGTTCTCTATTTATACGCGTAGTTTAGCTTCTTCATTGGATGTGTACTATTTAATGTTACTGTTTAGCTTATGGCTAGGATGTATCTCTTTGTATTTTTTATTTATTAAAAGGGCAAGTTATAAATGGCTTTTCTTTTCTATTTCATTGCTTATTGTTATTTCCCAATCAGAGCAGTTTATAGATGTCTCATTTGAGTTATATAAGAAAGCATCTCAATTTTTATAGAGATGCTAAACAACCCCAACTTAAGTGCCTTTCTAGTATAATTTCAAAATTTTTCTAATAGAAATTCTATTACTAAGGGTACTTCTTCATGCCAAAACGCAGCGACATTAAAACTATTTTACTTATCGGGTCTGGTCCAATTGTTATTGGGCAAGCTTGTGAATTTGACTATTCTGGAACACAAGCAGCTAAAACACTAAAAGAGTTAGGCTACAGAGTAGTGCTAATTAACTCAAATCCAGCAACCATCATGACAGATCCGGAGTTTGCTGATAGAACTTACGTTGAACCAATTACAGCTGAAGTGATTGATAAAATCATTAAAAAAGAGAAAGTAGATGCTATTTTGCCAACTATGGGTGGTCAAACTGCTTTAAATGTTGCAATGGATATGCATGAAGCTGGAATGCTTGATGGCGTTGAGATTTTGGGGGCTAAGCCAGAAGCCATTAAAAAAGGTGAAGACCGTCAAGAGTTTAAAGAAGCAATGATTAAAATTGGGATGGACTTACCCATCTCTGAATATGCTTACAATATGGAAGAGGCACTTAAAATTGCTGAAAATATTGGTTTTCCTTTAATTATACGAGCTTCATTTACCATGGCAGGTGGTGGTTCTGGTGTGGCTTATAACATTGATGAATATAAAAAGATAGTCCAAGGTGGGCTTGATGCCTCTCCAATATCTGAAATTCTAATCGAAGAGTCACTTCTTGGTTGGAAAGAGTATGAGATGGAAGTTATTCGTGATAGAAAAGACAACTGTATTATTATCTGTTCGATTGAAAACTTTGACCCTATGGGTGTACATACAGGAGATAGCATAACCGTTGCTCCTGCACTTACACTTACAGACAAAGAGTATCAAAGAATGCGAGATGCTTCTTTTAAAATTTTACGTGAAGTTGGTGTTGACACAGGTGGGTCAAATGTTCAGTTTTCCATTAACCCTAAAGATGGTCGTATGATTGTTATTGAGATGAATCCAAGAGTTTCACGTTCTTCTGCCTTAGCATCTAAGGCAACTGGATATCCTATTGCTAAGATTGCAACCATGTTAGCCGTTGGTTTTACACTTGATGAACTGACCAATGACATTACAGGTACAGCTGCTTCTTTTGAGCCAGTTATTGACTATGTGGTTACTAAAATACCTAGATTTACTTTTGAAAAGTTTCCTCAAGCTGACTCAACACTAAGTACAGCCATGAAATCTGTGGGTGAAGTTATGTCTATTGGTCGTACGTTTAAAGAGTCATTTCAAAAAGCGTTAATCTCAATGGAGACAGGGCTTATTGGCTTTAATAGTATTGATTGTGATGAAGATGAGTTGATCAGAGAGATAAGACGCTCCAATGAAAATCGTGTTCTTTATGTTTTTGAAGCACTTAGACGTGGAAAATCGGTTGAAGAGATTTTTGACTGGTGTAAGATAGACCCTTGGTTTTTATATCAGCTCGAAGAGTTGGCAATGGTTGAAAAAGAGATGGATGTAGCCTTACTTAAAGATGCTTCACGTCTACGTAAAGTTAAAGCAGATGGTTTTTCTGATGAAATGATTGCCCATGTGATTAACAAAAATGATGGGATGAGCTTTTCTGAAAATGATATCTATACAGCAAGAGAGAAGCTAGATATAAGTTTAGAATATAATGAAGTAGATACTTGTGCAGCAGAGTTTCAAGCTTTAACGCCTTATCTTTATTCAACAACGAATATTACAAAACTTCCTAAAATAGAAAAAGAAGAATCAAAAGAGAAAAAAGTTCTAGTAATTGGTGGTGGACCAAATAGAATTGGACAAGGTATTGAGTTTGACTACTGTTGTGTTCATGCAGCTTTTGCTTTGAATGATATGAATGTAAAGTCCATTATGTACAACTGTAATCCAGAGACGGTTTCTACTGATTATGATACTTCAGACATTCTATATTTTGAGCCGATTGACTTTGAACACGTTCGTAATGTAATTGAAGTTGAAAAACCAGATGGAGTGATTGTCCATTTTGGTGGGCAAACACCACTTAAATTAGCAAAACAGTTAACAGCAATTGGAGCAAATATCTCTGGAACAACAGCAAAGGTTATTGATTTGGCTGAAGACAGAGAACTATTTTCAGATTTTATTAATAAGTTAGGTTTAAAACAGCCCCAAAATGATACGGTTGTTGAAAAAGAAAAAGCTGTTATTGTGGCAAATCGTATTGGTTATCCTGTGCTTGTTCGTCCTTCATTTGTCTTGGGTGGACGTGGTATGAAAACAGTCTATTCAGATGATGAATTAAAAGAGTACATGGACGAAGCCGTCTCTGTTTCCAATGATGCACCTGTACTTATTGACAAGTTTTTAAATAATGCCATTGAGCTTGATGTTGATGCCATTTGTGATGGTAAAGATGTTTACATTGGCTCAGTCATGCAACATATTGAAGAGGCTGGAATTCACTCAGGTGATTCAGCTTGTGCCTTACCAACCATATCAATTTCAGATAAGCTATTAGAAGAGATTAAAGAACAAACAGCTGCCATTGCTATTGGGCTTGGTGTTGTGGGGCTTATGAACATTCAGTATGCGATTTTTGAAGATGAGGTTTACCTCATTGAAGTAAATCCTAGAGCTTCAAGAACAGTACCATTTGTAAGTAAAGCCACAGGTGTACCTTTGGCAAAAGTCGCGACAAGAGTCATGATTCAAGGTGATTTAAAAGAAGCATTGAAATTTTATGATACATTTAATGTAGTAAACTTTGAGAAAAAAATTATGGAACCAAATTTAAAAGGTCACGTAGCTGTTAAAGAAGCAGTATTTCCTTTTAACAAACTTCCAGGGGCTGACCTCTTACTTGGACCTGAAATGAAATCAACAGGTGAAGTGATGGGAATTTCAGATAACTTTGGAATGTCATTTGCCAAAAGTCAATTTGCAGCGAAAAATAACATTCCATTAGAGGGAAAACTCTTTTTATCTTTGTCAAATTCAGATAAAAATGAAGCTGTGACTATTGGAAAGTCATTTACAGATTTAGGTTTTGAAATTCATGCAACAGCAGGAACACATAAAATATTGGAAGCAGCAGGAGTAGCATCAAATAAAGTACTCAAGATCTCTGAGGGTCGCCCCAACATTGATGATATGATTAGAAATAAAGAGATTGCTTTAGCCATTAATACCTCTGATGAACAAGGGGCTAAAAAAGATGGTGCAACCATTCGTCAAGCAGTTCTTCGTGAAAATATTGCCTATTTTACAACCATTGCAGCAGCAAAGGCTACAGCATTAGCAATAAAAGAGCTTAAAGCATGTGGTGGTGAGTTAGAGCCTAAAGCATTACAAGATTATTTAAATTAATTTATGATATTTAATGGTTTAAATATTTCTGCTTCTTGAGCTGATACATAGCTCAAGAAAATTAACCCTGTAACTCTTTTAAAGATGCCTCAGCAGCTTTTATGGCCTCTTCAATCATCTCATCACTCGTAGCTGTAGAGATAAACCCAGTCTCATAAGAGGAACATGCAAGGTAGATTCCTTTTTCTAACATTTTACCGTGGAATTTTCCAAAGAGTTCAGAGTCGTTCTCTAAGGCATCATCAAAGTTTTTAACAGGTTTGTCTGAGAAGAAGAAACCGAACATTGAACCACGTACAGTTGTAACCATTGGTACATTAAGAGCATCTGCTGCTGCTTGGAAACCTTGCATAAGTCTTTTGGCTCTTTTTTCTAAAGTAGGGTAGATATTGGCATCGCTTTTTAGTTTTTTTAGACTTGCAAAACCAGCAGCCATGGCTACAGGGTTACCAGAGAGTGTTCCTGCTTGGTAGATAGGCCCTTCTGGTGAAAGCTCTGCCATGATTTCTTTTCTTGTACCAAATGCACCTACTGGCATACCTGCACCAATGACTTTTCCAAGGGTTACGATGTCAGGTTTAACAGAACCAATGCCTTGGTAACCTGTGATAGAAGCTCTGAAACCACTCATGACTTCATCGAAAATTAGCAATGCTCCATGCTCATCACATAAAGTTCTAAGTTCTTCTAAAAAAGCTTCATCTGCTGGGACTAGACCCATGTTTCCTGCAATTGGCTCGATGATAACAGAAGAGACACCACCTTCACTCTGTTCAAAACATTTCTTTACAGATTCTATGTCATTGTAAGTAGCAAGTAGGGTGTGTTTGGTTAAGTCAGCTGGAACACCAGGGCTAGAGGGGCTTCCAAAAGTTGCCATACCTGAACCTGCTTGAACTAAAAGTGAGTCAGCATGACCGTGGTAACACCCTGTAAACTTAATGAAGTCATCACGTTTAGTGTAACCACGTGCTAAACGAATGGCAGACATAACAGCTTCAGTACCTGAACTTACAAAACGGACTTTTTCAATGCTATCGAACATCTCTACTATTTCATTAGCTAAGTCAGTCTCTCTAAGTGTTGGTGCTCCAAAACTAAGACCTTTTTTTACAGCATCAACAACAGCTGTCTCTACATTGGTATCACAATGACCTAAAATAAGAGGACCCCAGCTCTGTACAAAATCAATGTATCTGTTCCCATCAATGTCAATTAGGTAACCACCCTCACCACGCTCAATAAACACAGGTGTTCCTCCAACTGATGAAAATGCTCTAACAGGAGAGTCTACTCCACCAGGAATCACTTCGTATGCTTCTTTAAATGCTACCTCACTTTTATTGTAACTCATTAATTTTTTTCCTTTTTTAAGCCCGTTTAATACGAGATAAATTTTTTTTGATTATACTGTTTTTAATCTATCTAACAATTAAAAAAGTGGTCTACATGAGGGTATTTAAAGCATTAATTATTTCTTTGTTCATTTATTCTTTGTTTATTTCGACTTTTATTCATTATGTTACTACTTTAAAACCAGTACCTAAAAAGCTTAGTAATCATGTGATTAAAATTGATATTAAGGAGATACCTCTACCTGTTGCAACCAAAGTTGCAGCCCCTATAGAAAAAAAGCCCCCTCTAAAACCTAAGCTAGTTATTAAAAAAAAACCTAAAATAAAGAAGAAAAAAAAAGTAGTTCAAAAAGCGAAGAAGAAGCATGTTTCTAAAAAAATTAAGAAGAAGAAAGTCATTAAGAAAAAATTAGTTAAAAAAGTAAAAAAGAAGATAGCTAAAAAAAAGAAAAAAGTTCATGTTCCTAAAAAAATTAAGAAGAAGAAAGTCGTTAAGAAAAAGAGTAAAGAGCTTGAAGCTTTTGAAAATGATATGGTGTATATTCCTGAATCGATGTTAAAGCCTAAAAGTTCATCTAAAAATCAAAAAGCACATGCTGATGATTTAGGTTCATTTTTATCAACACCCCCTAGTACTATTTCGCCTCCTTGGTCTTATCCTAATGATAAGATTAGAAAATTATATGGGGCTACTTTTCATGATTTTACGCCAACACAAAAAAAGTTTATTGAAAATAATCTCAATACCATTCAAGAGATAACCCAAAGAGTATTAACCCAAAGAGGTTACCCAGAAGGTGCAGCACATACAGGTCAACAAGGAACAAATGTGGTCTCTTTTAACTTGCACCCCAATGGGGATATCTCTGATTTACGTTTAAAAAGACGCATCGGTTACCGAGCTTTAGATGACAATACACTAAGTTTAATTCGTGTGGCGTATATGGATTATCCTTATCCTTCTACGACGACTAAGATTATTTTTTATGTTACATACTCTATTTATGGGTATTAGCCTTTAGAAAGTTAGAAAATAGTTTAATACTTTTGGAACATAATCACACATGAAGTGTGCTTTTGCTATATTTTTATGAATTGAAAAGGAGAGATATATGAAATTGTTATTGTCACTATTTATACTAAGTTATAGCCTTTTGGCTGAGATTACACTTCCTCAAAATTTTAAAACCGATTTTCATCAAACTATTACGAATGAAAAAGGAAAAGTGATTAAATATGAGGGATCAGTATTGTTTAAAAATTTTGAACAAGTATTATCTGAAGATGTCACTTACAATAGCAGTTTATTTAAGTGGACTTATACTGTACCAACAAAAAAAGAAGTTTGTACCGATGGAACACAATTGATTGTGGTTGATCATGACTTAGAACAAGTATCTAGTTATCTTATTGATGATGGCATTAATCTCGATGTAATTTTAAAAGTAGCGACAGAAATTTCAGAAACAGATTATAAAGCAACCTATAAAGAGGTAGAATACCTTATAAGCTTAGATAGTAACAAGCAGTTAAAGCAGATAGTTTATGTGGATAATTTAGATAATTCTGTCAAAATTATATTTGAAAATATGGACTATAAGAGTCTTGTTAAGGAAGATGCATTAGAGTGTAATGCACCTAAAGACTATGATGTTATTAAGGGGTAAGGGTGTCAAATATTATTAGTAATTTTCAAATGGATAATGCTTTTTATATTGGATTGGGACTTTTTTTATTAATCACTATTTTAATCTCAACTATTATTGTTTTTTTTATGTCGCGTATTGCAAGATTGGAAGCTATTTTAGACCAAGCCAAGGCTGTGGATAATGCTAAAGAAGAACGAATGAGTGAATTTTATGAGGCATTTCAAGAAGAGCGTACAAAAAATATGAGTTTAGAAAAAGAGCTTGAGTATTTTTCTGAAAGCAAAGAGAAGATTAAAGAGTATGAATTACGCATAGAACGGCTTAAAGAGCGTATGGTTGCAGAATCAAAAGAACATTTAACAGCAATGCATGAACAAAAAAGTGCTTTAGAGCAGTTAAATGTGCATTATGAGTTACTTGAACAGAGTTTTACAAAACAAGAAGAGAGCCATGCTCTTTTGGCTAAACGAAATGAAGATTTAGTTAGTTTAAATAATGCCTTACATCTAAAAGTACGTGAAACAGAGATAAAAGTGCAAGAGCAACAGAGGCAAAATCAAGAAAAAATGAGCATGATGAAGGAGCATCGAAGTGAGATAAAAGAAGAATTTACACAACTTGCTGCTAAGGTTTTAGAGGGGAATTCAAAAGAGTTCTCTAAACTTAGTGGTGAAAACCTTACAGCTCTAATTAAACCAATGGAGAGTCAAATTTCTGAATTTAAAAAACAGATAAATACCTTGTATAACGATGAATCTAAAGACCGTGCCATGTTAAAGCAAGAGATTATGTCACTTAAAGAGCTAAACCAGCAAATAAGCCAAGATGCCATAAACCTTACGAATGCCCTTAAAGGTGAAAAGAAACAACAAGGGGTTTGGGGTGAGATGATTTTAGAAAAAGTACTAGAATCTTCGGGTTTACGTAAAGGAGTAGAGTATACCCGTGAGGTCTCTTTACGAAATGATGAAGGAAAAAATTATCGACCCGATGCCTTGGTTCATCTACCTGATAACCGTGACTTAATTATTGATGCTAAAACATCATTGGTGGCGTATGAAAAATATATTAACGCCAATGAGTCAGAACCTAGAGAGTTGTACTTAAAAGAACATGCATTGGCATTACGAAATCATATTCGTGCTTTAGCTGAAAAGAACTATGACAAACTTTTAGGCATTAATACCTTAGATTTTATTTTTATGTTTGTTCCTATTGAGGGGGCATTGGCAACAGCCTTAGAGGCTGAACCATCTCTTTATGATGAGGCTTTTAAAAAACAGATTCTTTTGGTGGGTCCAACAACCTTACTCATTGGGCTTCGTGCCATTGAAAATGTATGGAAATATGAAAAGCAGACACAAAATGCTAAAGAGATAGCCTCTCGTGCTGGAGCACTTTATGATAAGTTTGTAAACTTTTCTGATGACATGATAAAGCTCTCAAAACAGTTTGACACATTACAAGGTAGTTTTGAGTCAGCTAAAAAGCGTTTGAGCGAAGGTAAAGGAAACATTGTTCGTCAAGTAGAACAACTCAAAGAGATGGGGGCGAAGACGAGTAAGCAAATTCCTAAAGGTTTAAGTTAGTCTATAAAAGGAAAAAAATGAAAGTAAACTATACAAAAAATTTAGCAGAGTATTGTGAAAAACCTAAAAAAGTATTTAAGAAAAATGGTAACATCGAGACCAAATTTTATAATGAAGAGCTTTTAAAATTACATTTAGAATTGGTGAAACTTCAAAAGTGGATTATTGACAACAAGAAACGTTTGTTGATTATATTTGAAGGAATGGATACAGGAGGAAAGAGTTCTTCTATTAAATCGCTTAATCGTTTTTGGAATCCTCGTGAAGCACGTTCAGTCGCTTTACCTAAACCAAACTCTAAAGAGCTTGGACAGTGGTATTTTCAACGTCATTTAAAGCAGATACCCAATGCTGGAGAGATAGTTTGTTTTGACCGTTCTTGGTATAACAGAGCAGGAATAGAACCCATTTTTGGTTTTTGTACACAAGCCCAACATGAACTTTTTTACAAGCAAGTGAATGATGTGGAAAAAATGTTGGTAGATGATGGGGTTATGGTATTTAAATTTTATTTGAATATCTCTCATGAAACCCAAGCCAAACGTATTAAAGACCGTGAAAATGACCCCTTAAAGTCATGGAAGCTTTCAGACTTAGATTATAAGTCTCATGCAAATTATGATAAATATGGTGAACTTAGAGATAAAATGTTCCGACAATCAGGAACAGAACATGCTCCTTGGTGTATGCTGGATGCAAATGATAAAAAAAGAGCAAGGCTAAATTTAATTCGTTTTGTATTATCTAATATTGAGTATGAAAACCGTAATGATGAACTCATTACAGGAGTTGATGAAAAAATACTTCGTTTTTACGCCTAGTTCTCTTTTTGTTTAAGTAGAAGATCATCCATCCAATTATTATCGGCATTACTTTTAACAACTTCATAGGTAATGTCTCCACGATTTGTCTCAACATACTCATAAGCATCTTCTGTGAGGAAAAAACCTGACATGGTGTAGTGTAAGGTTAAGTCATAATCTTCAAACACAGGATTATCTTTCTTAAAAGCATCACGTTGGGCTTGAAAGTTTTTTAACTCATCTATTGAGATATCGAGTTGGTTATCACGGCAATGAATAAGTAAGATTTGTCTGTTCTTTTTTGCAATGAGTGTGATGTTTTTGTTTTTATCTTCTTGTTTTTTATCACGTGAATGATGCCAAACGGTGTAGCCTTGTTGAATAAACTGTTCTTTAATAAACTCTTCATAGAGATTGTTTTCAATATAAGTACGTATAGTACTTCTAATGGTTGCAATCAGTTGTTGGTTGTGCATAATATCTTTGTCCCAACAAACATAGCGTACTTTACTCTTTGGGTTAGTATGCTCTTTTGCTCCATTGAGCTTTCCTAAATCTGTAGCCACCCACCAAATATAGTGTTTTTTTTCTATCCATTTAAGATTGGTTAAAATTTGGTTGAGTTGTCTTGGTTGAATAGAAAAGAACTTTGCCAATTCAGTTGCTGTAATATAATCAGTCTTTTTATTTGCATTAAAAATATTTCTAGGTAAAATTGACATTTTCAATCCTTTTAGTCTTTTGTATTATATTTTACATTAATTAATTAGTAATAATTATTAATATAATAATAAGTTTATTTAAGTTGAGCAAAATACAAACAGTTTCTGTTAAGATATAAGTAATGTAAAAGATAAAGGGTTATTCGCTAAAAAATAATATTTTTTTATGTTAGAATTACTTGGAAATTACAGGAGTTTACCATTTATAAAAATATATTGCTAATTCTTTTTTTGCTTATCTTAAACAATGTACCTCTTATGGCAAAAACTGAAAACTATTTACGACATACTTCACTGCAGAACAATAAATTAAATTTAATTTTTAAATACCCTTTGAGTAGTGTTAAGCATTTTAGCATTAGAAAAAGAGGCATAATTAAACATGTTTATGACATCAAAGGAGTCTCTTTACCTCGTACGAAAACACTTTCTCATTATAAGGTTCAAGGTATTAAAGCCTTTAGAATGGCACAGTATAGTAAAAAAGTAGTACGTGTTGTTATTGAAACAACAAGTAATAAAATGCGAGGGAAGTATAGGGTTAATGGACGAAAGTTAACACTCTTTTTAGGTAAAAAGAAAAAAGTTTTAAAGCCTAAAAAAAGATTCTATAAGCAAGAGTATTCTAAAAAATATAGATACAATCCAAATAGAAAGTACCAAACCATTGTACTCGATGCTGGGCATGGTGGTAAAGATATTGGGGCTTCTTCTAAAAGAATACGTGAGAAAGATTTGACATTAAGCATGACCTTAAAGTTAAAAAGCATTTTGCAAAAGATGGGTTACAGAGTACTCCTTACTAGAAACAGAGATAAATTTTTGAATCTAAAACAACGTACTGATTATGTTTACAATCGTAAAGCATCTATTTTTGTCTCTATTCATGCCAATGCAGCACCTAAAAAGAGAACAAAAGGGGTACGTTATGAGGGGATTGAGGTTTTTTATCTTAGTTTAAAAAATTCAAAGAGAATTCATAACTATAGGGCTGTTTATCGTGGTAAAAAAGTTTATAGTAGACGTGCTTATCATCAAATGGTAAGCTCTTGGAAGTTTGCACAATCTAAAAAGTTAGCCAATCTAGTACGTCAAAATATTTTAAATCATGTTGGTAAGAAGTATACTATCTATGATAAAGGGACAAAACGTAGAGATTTTTGGGTACTACTTGCTACACAAATGCCCTCTATTTTAGTAGAAACAGGTTACTTGACAAATAAAAATGAAGTGAAAAAGTTAACAAACCCACACTACCAAACACGTTTAATGGAAGGTGTGGCAAGAGGAATTAATAGTTACTATGGACTTTATTAATTAGAGTATGATAAACTACTTTAAAATTTAAAATAATAGTAAAAGTAGGAAAAAATGTCAGAACAAATATTTAACCCCAATCCAGAATTCGCTAAAGATGCACGTATCAACTCAATGGATGCCTATTGGGAACTTCAAAACAAAGCCATAGCCGACTATGAGGGGTATTGGAAAGGTTTTGCCGATGAAAAGATAGATTGGCTAGAGCCTTATGAGACGGTACTAGATGAAAGTAATGCCCCTTTTTACAAATGGTTTAGCAATGGTAAGCTCAATGTCTCTAACCAGTGTATTGACAGACATCTAGCAGACAAGGCAGAACAAAATGCCATTGTCTTTGAAGGTGACAGGGGTGATGTAGAACACATTACCTATGCACAGCTTTCAGAACGTACGAACAAAATGGCAAATTTACTTAAAAATAAGTTTGGTGTTAAAAAAGGTGACAGAGTTGTTCTCTATATGCCAATGATTCCAGAGGCTGCTTATGCCATGTTAGCGTGTACAAGATTAGGGGCAATTCACTCTATTGTCTTTGGTGGTTTTTCAGCAGAAGCACTAAGAGACAGAATTGAGGATGCTTCAGCTAAAGTGGTCATTACTGCTGATGGTGCATTTAGAAAAGGTAAGCCTTACTTACTTAAAAATGTGGTTGATGATGCCTTGGCTGAAGGTGGAAAAAGTGTAGAGGCTATTTTAGTTGTTAAACGTAACAACGAAGCAATTCATTGGGAAGAGGGGCGTGACCATTCTTACAATGAGTTAATAGATGCCGAGTCTACAGTTTGTCCTTTTGAGCCTATGGATTCAGAAGACCCACTCTTTTTACTTTATACCTCTGGTAGTACTGGTAAACCAAAAGGCGTACAACACTCAACAGCTGGTTACATTCTTTGGGCTCAGATGACAATGGAGTGGGTATTTGACTTACGTAAAAATGATGTCTTTTGGTGTACAGCAGACATTGGGTGGATTACAGGGCATACCTACATTGTCTATGGACCTCTCGCTGCTGGTGGAACAACTGTTATGTTTGAGGGTGTTCCTACTTACCCAGACGCTGGACGTGCATGGAAAATGGTACAAGACCATAACATAACCCAATTTTACACAGCACCAACAGCCATTAGACTGTTACACAAAACAGGTGAAGATGAACCAAAGAAATATGACCTTTCAAAACTAAGAGTACTAGGAACAGTAGGAGAGCCAATTGACCCACCTGCATGGAAATGGTACTATGAAGAGGTAGGAAATGGTAAATGTGCCATTGTAGATACCTATTGGCAAACTGAAACAGGTGGACACATGATTAGCCCTCTTCCAGGGGCAACGCCTATTAAACCTGCGTGTGCTACCTTTGCTCTTCCAGGAATTATTGCTGAAATCATTGAAGCAGATGGAACACCAACTCCAGTTGGAGAAAAAGGCTTCATGTGCATCACACGACCTTGGCCTTCTATGATTCGTAACATTTGGAACGACCCAGAGAGATTTAAAAAAGCATATTTTGGTGATTGTAAAAAAGAGGGAAAGCCAGTCTACTTTACAGGTGATGGTGCAATGCAATCTGAAGATGGTTACATTACCATTACAGGTAGAACAGACGATGTCATTAATGTCTCAGGACATAGAATAGGAACAGCAGAGATTGAATCAGCCATTAAAAACGTTAGCTCAGTTGCCACTTCAGCCGTGGTTGGTAAACCTCATGAGATAAAAGGTGAGGGTATTTTTGCTTACATTGTCTTAAAAGAAGAGGGTAAAAGTAAAGATGAGGTCAAAGCTGAAATAAACGCTGTGCTTAAAAAAGAGATAGGGGCTATTGCTCTTTGTGATGACATTGCCCTGGTGCCAGACGTTCCAAAAACACGTTCAGGTAAGATTATGCGTCGAATTTTAAGAAGCATTGTAAAAGGTGAAGCCATTACGCAAGATACTTCTACTTTGGAAGACCCTAGTATTGTTCCTACTATAGAAGCGATTGTTAACGCAAAATAATCTTCTACTCTATGGTGTAGTTTTTGACTACACCATTAAAACTAATTTTCTCTAGCAATACCCTCAAAAAATTACGCTAAAATATAATCATAAGAAAAAAGGGAATGCTACGTGAAAAAAGAAAACAACAATTTTGAAGCCACGCTTTTTAAAACAGCCGATAAACTCAGAAAAAACATAGATGCAGCAGAGTACAAAAATGTTGTGCTTGGGTTAATCTTTCTTAAATACATCTCAGACTCTTTTCAAGAACTCTACCTTACCCTAGAAGCCGATGAGTTTTCAGATGGTGAAGACCGAGACGAATACATGGCTGAAAATATCTTTTTTGTTCCTAAAGAGGCACGTTGGAGTAGCATTCAAGAAAAAGCAAAACTTCCTAGCATAGGCGTAGAGTTAGACAATGCCATGGAGCTTATAGAAAAAGAGAACAACGAGCTTAAAAATGTACTCCCTAAAGTTTTTGCCCGTCCGAACCTTGACAAGGCTTCACTAGGTGAGCTTATAGACCTTATTAGTAACATAGAACTCAAAGCCCAAGATGAAAGCTCAAAAGACCTACTAGGGCGTGTCTACGAGTACTTTTTAGGTGAGTTTGCAAGTGCCGAGGGTAAAAAAGGTGGGCAGTTCTACACTCCAAAGTCCATCGTAAAACTCATGGTAGAGATGATAGAACCTTACAAAGGTAGAGTCTATGACCCTGCGTGTGGAAGTGGTGGTATGTTTGTTATGTCCGAAAAGTTTGTAGCCGAACACCAAGGAAACGTGCAAGACATAACCATTTATGGGCAAGAGTCCAACCAAACCACATGGAAGCTTTCGCGTATGAACCTAGCCATACGAAACATTAACTCTCAGTTTGTTTCGTGGAACACCGAGGGGTCGTTTTTAAAAGATGCTCACCCCGACCTAAAGGCTGACTTCATTTTAGCTAACCCACCGTTTAACCAGTCGGAGTGGGGAGCAGAGATACTCGCCGACGACGCACGGTGGAAATACGGCACACCACCAAGTGGAAACGCCAACTTTGCGTGGATGCAACATATGCTCTACCACTTAGCACCAGCAGGTGGAGTCATGGCAACGGTTCTTGCCAATGGTAGTTTAAGCTCCATGACCAGTGGCGAAGGTGACATACGAACAAAACTAGTAGAAGAAGACCTTGTAGAGTGCATCGTGGCTCTTCCAAAACAGCTCTTTTACAACACAGGCATACCTGCGACCATTTGGATACTCCGTCGTGGTCGTACCATTCGCAATGGTGAAACGCTTTTCATAGACGCTTCAGAGATGGGTTTCATGAAAACACGCGTACACCGTGAGTTTAGCGAAGATGACATAGAAACCATAGAAAACACCTACCACAAGTGGCGAAAAAACGAAGAGTACGAAGACATAAAAGGCTTTTGTAAGTCAGC
>JALWLW010000094.1 GCA_027081065.1 Campylobacteraceae bacterium | reverse complement strand
TCTAAATATTTTATTTGCTCAAACCATTGAAGTAAGTCATCCTAACCCTAGGTATGGGATTTTTTCTACTTATTATTTAAAGGTTAAGCCTTTGAATGATGGGACAAGACGTGTGAAGCTTTTGGAAGAACTTATTTACATTGACCCTAGAGGTAAACGTTGGACTGCACCAAAGGGTTCAGTGGTTGATGGAGCAAGTATTCCTAAGGTGTTTCAAAAGGTTATTGGTACTCCTTATGGGGGTGAGTATACTTTAGCTAGTGTTATTCATGATGTTGCATGTATGGAACAAAAAGAACCATGGGAAGAGGTTCATCAAGCTTTTTATGATGCAATGTTGGCATCAGGTGTGGAGAAACAAAAAGCATCTATTATGTATTTGGCTGTTTATGAAGGGGCTACACGTTGGGGGAACAATACAAATAAACATTTGAGACATACAGAAGTTTTAGATTTGTTAGAGGTTAACAATATAGGAGAGTTAGTGGGGAGTGTACGACCTTTTGTTGAACAATTACTTTTTCAAGAGATAAAAGAAAAAGGTTTAAATGCTTTACTTCAGAAGTTAAGTCAAAAATTAGGAGAAAAGAGTGTTAGAAGTAAGTGAAGAGAAGTTAATAAACATTGTTAAAGCGATTTTTAATGCCCATGGGTTTGATGCACAAGTAGAAGATGGATGGGTATTACCAACAGGGACTTTTCCTGCTGTAAAAGCTTTTTGGTATCCTGAAGCGACTGAAACTGTAGGGCAACTAACCATTGAGATTTATGTAGATGAAAAGACAAGTATTATAGAGAGTTTTGCAGGAATCGGAGAGAAAAAGTTTGAGTCGGCTTTACAGAATTTCATTAAAAATGCTTTAAACCTTTATTTATCTGCTTTTTGGGGTTATGATGCTAAAGAGATAACCATAGATACTTGGGAATTACAAGGTGAACGCTATTTAGCTTTTATTGGTGATTATGGTGTGATTAATGCGAAAGAAGATTTTAGCGTTCCAGAGGATTATTTAGAAGTTATATATGATGCCATTGCTGAAGAAGAATTGGGGCGTGATTATCATTGGTTTAATCTTTTTTATGCCAACTTTGATGCACAAAACAGACATGCTGAAGCACTCAAAGAGAATGAAGCTTGGGATGCTGGAACAAAAGCTATCATGTCGTTAAATTGGCTAAAAGTTTATGACTACTATTCAGTGCGTCAGTCTATTATTTTGAAAAAAATATAAAGTAGAGTTCAAAAGCTCCAAAGAGAATGGGTTGGTGAATAAGGTAGATAAATAAAGAGTTTTGACCCATTGTTTTGAGTAACTTTGTAAACCAGACATTTGGTGTAAAAATTTTTTGAGTAAATATTTTTTGGTGTACATTGTATTGCACTAAATTTATGCCCAATAAAACTACAGCCAACCATGGAAAAAGGGGGACAATATCCTCAGTATGTGGAGGTAATGATAAGGGCATACGTAATTGCTCATGCAGTAGATGTAGATGTAATTGTTTTGATGCTGAACCCACTAAAATAAGTATGGCAAGAGCTAAAGTGATTTTAGGAAACTTTAACAAAGGTAGGCTGATGAGGGAGGCGATGAGTACAAAGTGTAAAATACCAAAGTAAACCCAAGAGTGTGGAAAAATAAAATAGGTAGCAATAGTAACAGTAAGGGAAGCCAATCCTAAGAGTAGAATACGTTTACCAATGGCAGCATAGTTAACATAATGTTGATGAGCTAACGCTAAACTCATTCCTACGCTTAAAAGAAACATACTCATAATGGTATAACGTGCTAGTAAAAAGCTAGAGGTATGATTTAAATCAACAGAGATAATACGAAAATAGTTTAAATCATACGTAAAATGATAAAGAATCATACATAAAATTGCTACTCCCCTAAAGATGTCTATGCCATTGATTCGTTCTATTTTCATTTAAACTCCTATGAGGTTAATTATAACATAGATCAACTTTATCGTTAAAAAATAGTAATAATTATTTTTATTTAATTGATATTAATATATAATTTAAAATTATATATTAATATAATTTATTTAAAGGAAAAAGGGATGTTGAATTTAAATAAAGTAATTTATGGGCTATTGTTCCTATTATTGCTAGAAATAAGTTTGTTATCTATCTATTTTTTTGTAGAGATGCTTACAAACAAAGAGAGTCCTAAAGTTAAGAGAGTAACAAGGGAACTTCTAAGTCTTGATAATTCTAAAAAAAAAGTCAAGGTGTTTCAAAAGTTATAATAAAACAAAACAATTCCATTGTTACAGATAAATCTCAACCTAAACCCATTATTTCTAAATCTTTAGAAGAAATCCTTGTACGTGTCTCTCCTAAATCAACATTGGATATTGTTGCGATAAATAATCAAAGTGTCAAACCTATTATTTATACAAAAAGTATTAAATTATCAGAGTTAAGTATTGCTGATAAGAAAAAAGTGTTTATTGATATGTTGATACCATCAATTTTAGTGGCAAAACATCGAATAGCTAAAGAGAGAAAACGGGTAGCAAAACTTTTGCAACTTGAAACGATTTCGTCTGAAGATGCATTATGGTTACGTAAAAAAAGATATATTTTTAAAGCATCAAATATCGATGAACTTTATGACAAAATGGAGTTACACCCTACAAGTATTGTCATTGCACAAGCAATTATTGAGAGTGGTTGGGGAACATCTAGGTTTTTTGAAAAAGCGAATAATGTGTTTGGGATTTGGTCGTTCAATGAGCATGAAAAACGTATCGCTGCTTCTAAAAAACGAGGTGCTCATACGGTATATTTAAAAAAATATGCCAGTGTTGAACAATCTATTCATGACTACTTTATAATGCTCTCTACTAAAGATGCTTATAAAGATTTTAGAGCAACAAGACTAGAGAGTCAAGACCCTTTTATTCTCATAAAAGAGTTAGGAAAATATTCAGAGTTAGGAGATGAATATATAGAAAATTTAAGAAATACGATTAAAACCAATAAATTATTAGCTTATGATTCCTATTCCTTGGATATTTAATACGTTATAATTAGAAAATAAATTAAAAGATAAAGAGTATATATGTCATTAGGAACACTGGGGCTGTCATTTGAAATTATTAAAGCATTAAAAGATAAAGGCTATACATCTGCAACACCCATTCAAAAAGCTTTAATTCCTGTGGTTTTAAATGGGTATGATGTCATGGCTGGAGCACAAACAGGTACAGGGAAAACAGCTGGTTTTGCTTTACCTATTATTCATGATTTAGCCCAAAATAGTGTAGAGGGAAAGCACCATGTACGAGCAATTATCATTGTACCTACACGGGAATTGGCACGACAAGTACATGAGAGCTTTGAGGCATATGCTAAGTATATTCCTCTAAAATCTGTATTACTTTATGGTGGTGCAAATATGACAAGCCAAGCCAATAGATTAAAAGCTGGTGTTGACATTATTGTGACTACTTCAGGAAGACTTTTAGAACATATTGGACAGAAAAATATAAGCTTAGAAGCTGTACGTTATTTGGTATTAGATGAAGCTGATACTATTTTAGATATGGGTTTCGTACATGAGGTGATGCAAGTTATTAATCTGTTACCTAAAAAGCGACAAAATATTTTGATTTCAGCAACCCTTTCTGGTGCTGTTAAACGTTTAGCAACTGATATTTTACACAAACCAAAACTAATTGAAGTTGATAGTATGGGAACTTCAGCTTCTACAGTAGCATTGCTGGTTCACCCTGTGGAGAAAGAGCGTAAAAATGAGCTTTTATCTTTTATGATTGGTTCAAAAAACTATCAACAAGTTTTGGTATTTGTTCGTAAAAAGCAAGAGGCAGATGAAGTTGCAAGGGAATTAAATTTAAGTGGTTTAAAAACCTCTGTTATTCATGGAGATAAAAGTTCAGGGGTGCGTACACGTGCTTTAAGTGCTTTTAAAGAAGGGAAAGTAAGGGTTTTAGTGGCCACAGACATTGCAGCACGTGGTTTAGATATTCCAAATTTAGCTGTAGTTATGAATTATGACATTCCTCATGTAACAGGTGACTTTATTCACAGAATAGGGCGAACAGGTAGAGCAGGGAAAAAAGGTTTAGCCATTACTCTTGTGTCACCAAAAGAAGAAATAGCACTAAAAGAGGTAGAATGTCTATTGGGTAGATCTATTAAACGAGAAGAGATTGAAGGGTATACACCAAAAGTTGAAAAAGTCCAACGGGGTGCTAGAAAAACAGTAGATAGTAAAAAGAAAACAGATGGGGCTTTTGGACGTAAAAAGTCACAAGAAAAAGTGGGTAAAAAGCGTAAAACGACTAAAAGAGATAGCTTTAAGCAGTTTGACGGGAAACCCTCTAAAGAGAAGTCTGTTAAGAAAAAAGCTAATTCTAAAAAAAGATTTTAAGCTACTTGTGAATTTCGAATGGCAGTAAAAAGTTTTTCTTCTGTTATTGGTTTTGTTAAAAATGCATCTGCTCCAATATCAATAATTTCTTTAATTCTTAAATCATTTGATGAGATAGCCAATATGGGTATTTTGGGTAATGATTTATCTTTAATATAGCGTTTTAAAAATTCAGAACCATCCATAATTGGCATCTCTACATCAAGTAAAATTAATTGAATATCTGGGTTTTGATGACAAATTTCTAATGCAGTTTTACCATCTATTGCTTCTAAAATTTCAACTTTATAGAGTTCTTTTTGTAAAAAAGAAATGAGTAATCTACGATTGATATAGTCATCATCAGCTATTAGGACTTTAAAAACCATTATTAAGCCCTATACTTTTTGATAAGTTGTTCAATTTTATCACGTTTAATAATACCTACATGGACTTCTTTAATAATGTTTTTATTGAAGTGTTCATTTTCAAGTTTTTTTAGAGAAAGCATAATAACATTCATATCTTTATGTTGTTTTTCTAAAATTTTTTGATTAAATTGCTCTATCTCTTTATCAATTAATAAAATATCATACTCTTCTTTTTGAATAAACTGTTCCAATTTAGTCACTTGGCTTACAATTTCAATATTGTAATCTAAATTTGAAATTACTTTTGAAAGTATTTGTGCCTCAAGAGGGTTTTTCTTTAGAATAAGAATTTTTTTATCTTCTTTTATTGGATTACTTTTTTCTATTGCTACTTCATCTTCTTCAAATTCTTCAAGCATAATAGGTTGTATATTATTGTTAAGTTTATGTGTATTATTCACTTCTTGAATATTATCTACGATTTCTAATGTTTTAGGTGCGTCATTCAAAACTATCTCTTCTGAACTAAAAGTTTCTTCTGTTTTAGCTTTTAAAAATTTTTTTAAAATATAAAGTAACTCATTTGTTTCAATAGGTTTAGGAATATATTCATCTAGTCCTTCAGAGATGAATCGTTCTCTATCTCCATTGAGTGCATTGGCTGTAAGTGCTACAATTGGAATATGTCCAATTTTTTCTTCAACTTCATAATTAATAATTTCATGAGTAGCCTCAACTCCATCCATTACTGGCATTTGAATATCCATAAAAATCAAGTCATAATCTTCATTTTTTCTTTTTTCAAATGCTTCTAATCCATTATTAGCTAGTTCTACAGATACACCATATCGTAGTAAAATTTGTTTAATAAGCTTCTGGTTAATAAAGTTATCTTCAGCCACTAATACTTTACCTGTAAATTGAACATTTTGAAATGGTGAAGCTTCATTTATACTTATCTCTTTAGAGGCTACGTTTTTTGTATGATTTGTAGCATTTATACCTTGTAAAATCTTTGTAGGCGTTAAAGGTTTGTAGAGGACTTTTGCTACATTGATACCAAGTTCTTCTAATTTATCTCGGTTGGAAAAACTAGAAAGAAGTATAACTTTATTGGAGTTTAGTTTATAGGTATTTTGTAAAAAGTCATCTTCACTATTATCTACATCAATCCAAATAGCATCTATATTACTATCATTGTTATATTTCTTTAAATCACCAGCTGTTTTAAATGAAGTTTGTTCTACATCATAATAATCAAAATATTTTGATAAGTAAATATCTTGTTGTACAGGGGAATCATAGTGATATTTACAAATAGTGTGATTTTCACGTTTAGCTATCTTAGAGAGTTCGGTACTTTCAAGTACCTCTTCAAAAATAATGGAAAAATAAAATCTAGTACCTTTTTCTTTTTGACTTTCAAGTTTTAGTTCAGAGTCCATAAGTTCTAAGAATTTAGTTGAGATGGTTAAGCCTAGACCTGTTCCCCCATATTTACGGGTAATGGAAACATCAGCTTGAGTAAAGGCTGTAAAGACATTAAGTTGTTGTTCTTTGGTCATTCCTACACCATTATCTTCAATAGAAAATAAAATTTCAGTTTGGTTCTCAACAGTAGATAACTTTTTAATTTCTACTTTAACTTGACCACCTAAATCTGTAAATTTAATGGCATTTGAGAGTAGATTAATAAGTATTTCTTTAAGTTTTACTGAGTCACCTAAGAGCTTTTTATCAATACTTGGATCAAGGAAGAAACTTAAATCAATATTTTTTTCTGAAGCCCTAATACCATAAGTTTCAACAGCATTTTCAAATTCAATAATTGGATCAAAAATTACAATGTCTAGTTCAGTTTTATTGCTTTCTATTTTAGATAGGTCAAGAATATTATTGATAATATTTAAAAGATTTTCTGAACTTTTATCTATGATATTAATAAACTCTTTTTGTTCATCATTTAAATCTGTACTTTTCAATAGATCTGTAAATCCAACAATTCCATTAAGAGGAGTA
Organism: Campylobacteraceae bacterium; assembly: GCA_027081065.1. The sequence continues at coordinate 6,124 of JALWLW010000094.1, read as the reverse complement.
CGAATTTCATGAGACATATTGGCTAAAAACAGTGATTTTGAAGCATTGGCTTCAAGAGCTTCTTGTTTATCAGCTTTAGCATTATGAATTAACGTTTCAATAAGTTTATAAGCATTTTGTACACCTGTTTTTGTCTTTAAGTCAATGGTGGTATTAAGGGTTAAGCCACTTTCATCATAAATTTCATTGCCAAGAACCGAGTTTTCAAGTATTTCTTGAAAATCTAGTGAGTTATTGTTTAGTTCTTTTCCTGCAAAATAACCAATAATACTTAGTATAAAAACGATACTTAACAGAATTATTGATGCAAAAAACCATAATGATTGCTGAGTAATGTTTTTAATAGAAGGATTATAATGAGTATATCCCATATATAGACCAATAATAAATAATAATATTAATGGTAGAATACTAACCAACTTTATTTTATTGTTTAACTGCACATTTAATTCCTTATGTTCGTTTCAACTGCTTCATATAGCCTTCAAGTGAGAGGAAATGACCCCAATATTTAATGAATAATGGTGCTAATTCTTCATGATTAGAACAAAATTGAATCTCTTCTAGTATGTCAGAGAGTTCGTTAATTCTTAAGTTACTAGCAGCCCCTTTTAGTTTATGTCCTAATTCATGGATATTATCCATATCATGTTGGTAATAAGAGGTTAAAAGGTGCTCTTTATCTTGACGTGCTTGTTCTATAAAATCATCTACAAACTCTTCAATCAGTACAACAGGTAAGTTGAGTTCGTCTGCAGCTGTTTGGGGACTATATGAGATTGGTAGTTCAGGGACATTGTCTAGTGAAAGTTTTTTGCTATTAGTTGTATGATTTACTTCATCAACTTTTAACTCTTTTAATTCAAATTCTTCATTTTGTATCTCTTTTTTTTCATCAACATTTTTAAGTAAGTCAGTAAATCTCGCATTAAGTAACTCTTCTTTATTACTCTCTTCTTTCTCTTCTTCAAAAATATTATGTAAATCTTCATCATCTTCATAGTTCTCTGGTTTTTCAAGTGTTAAAAGAGCTAGTTTTGTATAGTATTCATCAATTAAGGGCATACGTTCACGATGTGAAAGCTTTTGTATTTTTAATAATAAAAGATTAAGATGAGGTATTTTTAGTGTTAAAGCAAGATTTGAAAGGTTTTTGATAACTTTATCATTACCCTCTAATAGACGCTTCTCATCAATAATCGATTGATCAATAAAACTATCAAGATAGAGTTTGTAATCATTAACTGAAAGACCAATTTCTTCTGAAATTTTATGAACATCAAGATAGATTGCTTGATAGGTAGTTTTTAACCCTTTAGCTAAAGGAGATATTGTTTGGTCTGTTATCTCAACATCTTGTAATTCGACTAAATAAAACTTCTCTTTTATTCCATAGAGTTCATGGTGTAAAAAATTTGAAGTAATTTTTTGTTCATTATGTTCAATAATTACTTGTTTATTCTCAAATTTTAAATTTTGCATGATATTTGATGTTCTTAATTCTTGAAATGAGCTAAAACCTAATAGTTCTATAAACGCCTCATCAGCTAATATGAGTTCTTTATCATCATTATATCCGTAATACATGTTTGCCTCGCTATTCTATATTATGTTGAGCATATCGCTCAGTTTCTTCTTCGATATTTAATTTTGAAGTGGGTTTATGTACAATTAAAAAGCCTACTTCTTCTCCATTATTATCATATTTAATTGTGCAGTGAATGTCTGACCAAAAATACATGCCATCACGACGCATATTTTTAATGACAGAGAACCATTGCTTTAATCGTTTTTTAGTTGACCATAAATCATCATATATACTATCTGGTACATCTGGATGTCTAAAAATAGAGTGGTTTTTACCAATAAGCTCTTCTCTTCTAAAACCTGAAACTTCACAAAAGTTTTGATTAGCATAAGTAATAACACCCTGTAAATCAGTTTCGTATATTAAATTTTTAGTAAATGAATATTCAACATCTAATGCTATTGGTCGATGCACATGACTCCTTTTGATTTATACTTCTAGTTTTTAACTAATGAATAACTTTATTATAAAAAAACTAAGATTAAAATTAAAGTAATATTATTTATTACAATTAGAATGAAAAAATAATTTTAATTTACAGTATGCAATAGAACATGTTGACTACCATCTATTTATATTATAAAATAACATTTTATATTTTGATAATCTTAGCAATTTTTTCAGAAGATGCGACTGAAATTTCTTTAAAAGTGGCTGCTTCAATGGCTTTAAATGTTCCAAAATAGTTAAGGAGTTTTTTAATAGTTGCTGGTCCTATACCTTTTTTTTGGAGTAGTGAGTTTTGGGTATCTTCTTTTCGTTTTTTATTTTGATGATAGGTGATGGCAAAACGATGAGCTTCATCTCTTTGTCGTTGTATCCATTGTAAACGTTTATCTGTTGTTTGTAGTTCAAATACAGAGTGTTGGGTATAGATAATATCTTTTGCTGCACCTTTTGCTCTGTGGGATTTAGCATCTAATTTCTCTTTAGCTATGGCAATGACTTCAAGGTTTATATTGCTAGTACTTAAGAGAGAAATAGCCAGTTTTCTTAGGGTTTCTCCTCCATCTAAAATCCATAAATCTGGTGGAGGATTTTTAGAAAAGTTTTCAATACGTCGTGAGAGCATCTCTTTCATCTGCCCATATTCATCTTTGGCTTTAAGTGCGTAGCGACGATAATCTTTTTTTGACCACTTACCCTCAGCCCAAACAACCATTGCTCCAACTATGGCAACGCCCATCATGTGTGAGTTATCAAATGTTTCAACCCTATAAGGAAGGCTGGAAAGTTCAAAAAGTTCAGCTATTTTTGGTTCGATTTCTTCTTTTTTCTTATCTCTTTTGAGAATTTCATCTGCATTGGTAAGGGCTAGAGAAATGAGTTTTTCTTTACTTCCTCGCAAGGGGTGTGTCACTTCAATCTTACGGTTAAAACGTTTAGAGAGTAGGGTTGCTATCTCTTCTTGGTCTTCAAAGCTATGGGCAACTAAAATTTGTTTAGATATTTGAGGGGAATCTATGTGATAAAACTCTAAAAGAGCTTGTTTATAAGCTTCATTTTCATCAAAAAATTTAGCATCTCTAAAAGTAGAAAATGAAGAAGAGATAATACGTCCATTTCGCATGAAAAGTTTCACTATTACTCCTTTAGTTTCACCGTTGAGTATGGCAAAAATATCTAAGTCTTCATTGTTGGCTAAGTCAATGTTTGAACTAAGGGTTAAGCTCTCTATGATTTTGATATTATCTCTTAAAGTAGCAGCTTCTTCGTAACGTTCATTTATTGCAAAATCTATCATTTTATCATTTAGTTTTTCAATTAAAATAGAGCGTTTAGCAATAGACTTTTTTACATCAAGAATTATTTTTTCATACGCTTTGACTGTGATTTTGGCTTCACAAGGGGCTAAACATTTATTGATTTGGTAGAATAGACAAGCTTTTCCTCCTGCTAGGCAAGATTTTTTTTGAACTAAGGGAAAGAGTTCATAAATGGTATCTAGTAAAACTTTCCCTCCATTGGGAAAAGGTCCATAGTATGAGATTTTTTTTCCTTTAACTATTTTACGGGTAAGTTCAAAACGGGGAAAATCTTGAGACTCATCAATGTAAATATAAGGATAAGTTTTGTCATCACGGAGTAAGATATTATATTTTGGATTTAATTGCTTAATAAGAGAATTTTCTAAAATTAGTGCATCATCTTCATTGTCTACGACAATATATTCCAATTTAACAGCCTGTTCTAGCATACGTAAAATACGTAAACCTTGTTTAGGGTTAGGGTGAAGATGAGGTTTGAAACGCCAATAAGATTTAACTCTATTTTTTAAGTTTTTAGCTTTTCCGACATAGAGTAGTTTGTCATTTTGGTCGAAATATTGGTAGACACCTGCATTATCTGGAAGATTTTGAATGGTTGTTATCATGCTACTATTATATCAAAGTAAATTTGTTAATACTCTTTTTAGTTCTTCTAAATTCATAGGTTTAGCAAGGTAGTCATCCATTCCTTGTGCTATATATTTTTCTTTGTCTCCACTTAATGCATTGGCCGTAAGGGCAATAATTGGAATATGTTTTCTTTTTAATTCATTTTCTAGCTTTAAGATATTTTGAGTAGCTTCCACTCCACCCATAATAGGCATTTGTATATCCATAAAAATAATATCGTAGGGATTATTTTTAAAAGCATTAAGTGCTTCTACTCCATTGGCTACAACTGTTACCTCTATATTGAATCTATTAAGGATACTCTTCATAAGTTTTTGATTTATGAGATTGTCTTCAGCAACTAGAGCTCTAATATTCGTAAATGCATTGTCTGAGATTTTCGACTCTGGTTTAACTGGTGTATGTTTTGTATAGTTGAGCACTTCTAATGCTTTAGTTGTTCGGGTAAAATTAACAGGCTTATGTAGAATTTTATCAATTTTTTCTTGTATAGTAGTTAGTTCATGTTCTCTATTGTCTGCGACAATTAGTACAATTTTCAAAGGAAGGTCTAAAAAATATTCAATTTCTCCTTTGTTATCAAAACATTTGTAGTCAATAAAGAGTAGATCTGGTAACTCGTTTTCTGTTAAGTTTAATAACTCTCTTTGATTATAGGTTAAAAATGATGCATTTTGATATTCGATGTAAGATTGTAAAGTTTTATTAATAGGTCGATTATGAGGAGGAATGTATCCAATTTTATAATTATTTAGGTTATGTCTTGGACGATTATTTAGTTTTTCAGGTAATGCTAATTTAATATTAAAGAAAAATTTTGCCCCTTTTCCTACTTGGCTTTCAATTTGAAGTGTTCCTTGCATGTATTGTATAAATTGACTAGCAATACTGAGTCCTAACCCTGTTCCTCCATATTTTCTACTCGTACTTACATCACCTTGAGAAAATGCATCAAAAATTCTTTTTTGTTCTTCATGACTGACTCCAATACCTGAATCTTTAACAGAAAATTCTAATTCAATATTTTGATCTTTATGTTGTTTTATCTTTTTTATGACAATATCTATATAACCTTTATTAGGTGTAAACTTAATGGCATTCGAGATTAAGTTATTAAGAATTTGTGTTATTTTTGTTGGGTCACCAAGAACTTGGATTGGAATATACGGATCGATACAAACGTTTAGTTCAATCTCTTTTTCACGAGCTTTAGCAACGTAAGTATCAATGGCAGCTTCAAACTTTTCAATTGGATCAAAAGGAATATGCTCTAGTTGAATTTTACCTGCCTTAAGTTTTGAAAAGTCTAAAATATCATTAACAATATGCATTAAATTATTTGAACTCTCTTCTATAATTTGAACAATTTCTGTCTGCTGCTCAGATAGGTTTGTCTCTTTTAGTTCTTTTGTAAATCCAATAATTCCATTAAGAGGTGTACGAATTTCATGAGACATATTGGCTAAAAATAAATCTTTAGCACGGCTAGGTTCTTTAATCTCTTTAAGAAGAAATTCATAAACTTCTGAACTCGAATTGTGTGTCAGTATCTCTTTGATTTCTTTTTTCTTATTTTCATCTAAGTCACTTTCAATCTCTTTGACTGTATTTTTTAGAATGGTTTCATCTTTATTAATTTTTTTGAGAATGTGTAAAATTTCTAATAAAAGACCTAATAAAATAAGAATTAATAAAAAGATAATGATATAACGATAAATTTCTTTTTCATTTTCGGAGAGTTTATTGTGTAAGTATTTACTATTGCTATTTTGAATAAGCAGTTTTTCTATAGCATTAATTTTTTCCTGTTGTTTATTGGTCTCTTGAAACCATTCTTGAAAGCTTAAAGGGTAGTGAGAGTTTTTAGAAAGTATAAAAAGTTCTACACGATATTTATATGCAATTTTTTGAAAGTTGTCAATATCATAGATCTTTTCAATTTTGGAAAGTAAAACTTTGTCTTTTATGGAGCTAAAATCTACCAGTTTTCTTATGCTTATAAGTTTATCCCAAAATAATCTATCTTTATTGCTCATAGGCTTTTTATGATTTAAAATAAAAGCTAAAAAACTATTTTCCATATTGATATTTTCTCGCAAATCAATAAGTTGAAATTGTTGAGATTTATCTCTAAAAA
>JALWLW010000093.1 GCA_027081065.1 Campylobacteraceae bacterium | reverse complement strand
AATGGTACAACAGAACACCCTTTTAACATACAAATACCTGCTGATGTAGATTGTAAACTTATTATGACTACCAATGAAGATGATGTTGACCCAAGAAGACATATTGTTACTCCCATTTTATGGGACAATGGTAGTACTATATCAAGTTACTTTAAACTCTCTTCAGATACAAATTTAGGAAATATTCCTCTTCCCTTAACAGGTACAGGAGTACAAACACCTCTCACCATTACAACTAGTGAAAAAACAGTAACCATTACAGCTTTTACTTTTGATCCTTTAGACAAAGATAAAGATAATATTCCTAATATCTATGAAGATGATGACAATGATGGTCTTACTAATATTCATGATGACGATGATGATGGTGATGGTATTCTTGATAAGGATGATGATGATTATAAAAATGATTATGATGGTGATGGTATAGATAATGACTACGATGATGATGATGACAATGACGAAATTAAAGATAAAGATGATGATGACCATGATGATATAAATAATTACCCAAGTCAAATAACACCTACTCCTATACTAGCTAACAGTTATAAAGCTGATGCTGGAAGATTATTGGGTTCACAATGTGCCCAATGTCATGGAACCAATGGTGTTTCAGTCAATAGATGGGACAGTATCGCTGGAGAAAATGATTTGCTTGATGAGATTTTTGATGATGAACCAATTATGAGAGCTCAAGCCCATGGATATACCACTGAAGAGATAAGATTAATGGGTAATTGGCTCAGAACGCTTAATAAAAATAATGACAATGATCGTAATGACGATGATGATCGCTATGACAATGATTAGGAGAAAAAAATGAAAACAACACATTCAAATTCAAGACGAGATTTTATGAAATATATGGGCTTAAGCTCATTGGTCGCTGTGACACCTAGCATGGTACAAGCAGCTACAATACCACACATAGTCATTGTAGGTGGTGGTTTTTCTGGAGCAACTTGTGCAAAATATTTAAAAATGTGGGGAGGAAGTAGCATTGATGTGACTGTCATTGAGACAAACTCAACCTATGTTTCACCCATACTAAGTAACTTGGTGTTAAATCACCAGAAGACAACAAGAGACTTGTCCTTTACTTATAGTGCTCTAAGTAGCAAGTATCGTGTCAATATGGTTCATTCTAGCGTGAATTCTGTTGATAAAACCAATAAAAAACTTACATTAGCTAATGGAAGTACCATTACTTATGATAAGTTGGTATTAGCTCCTGGTATTGACTTTATAAAAACAAATGATTATGACACCACAAAAGTGCCTCATGCATGGCAATCAGGAGAGCAGATAAATCTTTTACAAGCACAAATAGATGCCATGGTAGATGGTGATACCTTTACCATGACCATTCCTAAAGCACCTTTCCGTTGTCCTCCTGGACCATACGAAAGAGCTTGTGTGGTAGCTGATTATCTCAAAAATACTAAAAGGTATTCAAATGCTAAAGTGGTTGTTTTAGATGCCAATACAAAAATAATTGTAGAAGAAGATACTTTTGGAGCTAAGTTTAGAGAGTATGGTATAGAGTACCGACCCAATACAACAGTAACAGCTGTAAATGATACAACTAAAGAGTTGACATTTACAGAAGGTGGCACTTCTAAAACACTAACTTCAACGGTTTTAAATGTCATACCAAATCAAAAAGCAGCAGCTATTATTTTCACAGCAGGGGTAAACTCTGGAAACTGGGCTCCGATTAATCCTTTGAGTTACGAATCAGTATTAGCAAGTTCGATTTATATTATTGGTGATTCACAAGCTACAGGACAGCCAAAAGCTGGTCACATAGGAAACTCAGAAGCAAAAATATGTGCTGATGCCATCTTAAGAAATTTAAATGGTGTAGCACTGTATACTTCCCCTAAGACAAACTCAGCTTGTTACAGTCCAACCTCTTCAAATGAAGCATCTTGGTTATCAGCTGTCTACAAATATGACACAGCTACGCAAAGTATGGTACTCGCCAATGTTGCAGCTGGTCCTTCAGCAATGAGAAACTATGGTCAAATGTTCTCATGGTCAGGAAATTTATTTGCTGACACCTTTTCGTAAGCTAATTTAGCTTACGAAATTCTAAACTAATCTAGCCCCTTATTTTTAAATTTATTAAGTTATAATTTTTCATGCACATACTCATAATAGACGATAACCAAGAGATACTTTTTGGTTTGGAAAAGCTTTTAAAAGAAGCTAACATTAGCAACAACAGAGCTGACACCCTAAAAAAAGCAAAAGAAGCCTTAGAATCTACCAACTATGACCTCATCATACTAGATTGGCTTCTACCCGATGGTTCAGGTGTAGAGTTTTTAAGAAAATGCCGTAAAGAGTACCTCTTAACACCTGTTTTACTACTCTCTTCAAAATCTGAAATAGAAGACAAAGTAGAAGCCCTTGATGCAGGAGCTGATGACTACTTACAAAAACCATTTTCAAACATTGAGCTTTTGGCACGAATACGAGCCTTACTTAGGCGTGAGAGTCCTTATAAACAAACCCTTATAGAGCTAGAAAATCTCAAAGTTAATCTAGCAACACATAAGGTAAGCGTAGATGAAGAGAATGTAACACTTACTAAAAAAGAATTTTCTCTTTTAGAAATTCTTCTGTTAAACCAAAAAAACATACTCACCCGTTATCAACTCAATGAACATATCAACCCTGAGTTTGACAGTTTAAAACATAGTAACTTGGTTGATGTTCACATTAAAAACCTACGTAAAAAACTTGGGTCTGCTGCTTCTCTTATTGAGACCGTTAGAGGTATTGGATTTCGTATTAAAGTGATGAAAGAGTAAAAATAGCTTTTACCCCTTTGTCTCTCCCCTCACTATAAATCTCTATTTTTCCGTTGATTAACTTAGCAACTTTTTGGCTAAGGGCTAACCCTAAACCTGTACTGTGTTTTATGTCATGTTTCCCCATGTGAGCTTGGTAAAACTCTGAAAACAATTCTACTTGTCTCTCTTTTTCTATCCCTATTCCTGTGTCTTTAACACTTAAAATATATTTTCCCTGTGACACTACTAATTTAATGCTAATAGCTCCCTCTTCTGTAAACTTTATGGCATTAGATAACAAATTCATAACCACTTGCTTAAAAAGGTTTAAATCAGTTACTATTTCTAATTTTTTAACTTCAAACTCTCTTTTTAAGAGTAATTTTTTCTCATCTATTAAGGGTTCTACCAATTCTAACATCTCCTCTATCACGGAGATAATATTGATTTTTTCTTTTTTCACTAACATAACATTTGACTCTAGCTTGGAAAGTTGTAATAAATTGTTTATCATGCCCAAAAGATGTTCTGAAGCATGTTCGATACGTCCAAGCATCTCAATCTCATCTTTTTTTATATTTGAACTCACCATAAGGTGCTGTGTAAGATTTAAAATTGAGCCTAAAGGGGTTCTTAATTCATGTGACATTGTTGAAAGAAAGGTTCGCTTTAAAGCCAACACTTCTTGAGTATGTTCCAAAATCTTCACTTGACGCTTCGAGAGTACCCAAACAACAAAAAGCAATAAAAAAAGAGAAAAGATAAAAGTAAAAAAGAGAATTTTCTCTATCTTTTTTAAACTTTTAAAGGCATGTTCTTTACTATAAGACAAAAAGAGTGTATCTTCTTTCATGAAAATTTTTATCTTTTTAGCGACGATAATATTATCTTTAAGACTCAATAAAGCATCTTTATTGTTTGCATAAGATGCCAACCATAAATGATGATGGGGATTATTCATTTTTAAATTTTCGAAATTTTTAAAAGGATAGAGTAACTGTAACTTTCCTATCTTTTTTTTACTCTTAAAAGAAGTAAAAACTGCTACTTCAATCTGTAAAAATTCTGTTGAATTATAGACCTCTTTAGATGAAGCCACGATACGTTTCATATTTGAGGCAAGAAGTACTATCCCCTCCCCTAAATCTTTAGCTTTTTTTTCTAACAACAGTGTTACTCTTTTGTCTACATCATCAACCACAATATCATCCATAAGCTCCAAAGTACTTAAAAACTTTAACTCTTTTTTTAACATTGTTAAACGCTTTTCTAAAATTTCAGCTTGTTGATGAAGTTCATAAGAGAGGTTTTGACGCTCTTTTTCTAAAAGAACCATTGATTGAAACTTCCAAATATAAAGTAAAGTAGCCAGTTGAATAAAAAATATAAAAAAGAGCATAAAAAAGACTATTTTATTACTATCTAAAATATTTCTAAAATGCATCACTTTTGACACTCCTCTTTATATAATATAGTGACATTATTTTCATCTAGCTCACTCACAGCCAAATAGCCAATGGAGGGTTGAATTCTCTTTAAAAAAGACAAAAGCATCTCTAGTGACTTTAGCACTTTAGGAGGTCTTTTTCCTTTATAGTAGGCACGTCTCCAATACCTCTCTAAACTTCTTGGCGTTTTTTCTAAAATGGTTTTTTCAAAACATCTTCTTAAAGGATGGTCAAACTCATAGTTCATCACTAAAATCTCTTCTCCATTTATAAAGCTCTTTTTATCTAAAAATATCGCTTGTATCTCTTTTTTTGTCAAATTTTGCTCTCTAAAGCTTTCATCTCCAACCACTACAATTTCCTCTGCTATGAGTAAATGGGGAATAATAAGAAAAATTATCAAAGTTCTAAACATTAAAACAGCCCTTAGCATTAAAAAAGCACCGAAAAAGAGTAGACAAAACGGTTTAAAGCATGGTTTGAGTAGTGAATATACTCCCCTTTTAACGCCATATTTGAAGTAGGTCTATAGACATAACCAATAAGAGAAAGACTATTGTCTAAACCTTGTTCATCATACCACTCCAGACGAAAGACGGCATTATGTTTCTCCATAAAGTGCCAAACCCCTTGAGTATACATATTGTAACTTGGATGTATCTTGGCATACTTTTGTAAATAATATTCAGCTTGAAGTGTAAATTCATCACTCTCATACTGTGAACCCATTCCAAAATAATAGGCTTCCTCTTTCAATCTATTCTCCCGATAAAAACCAGAAGTACCACGTAGGGAAAATTCATCATAATCTTTATGATACGCCATAGAGAAATGTCTATCTACTCTTAAACCACTGTGTTCTTTTCCTACATCTTTATTGTATTGTAAAGTCACAGAGAAAGCATCTTCATCATTCAAATTATTTTCATACATTACACCTGTCGTGTGTGCTGGAAAAATCGATGTAAATATATGAGGTTTTGTTGTGGTGGCTTGTAAGATATTAACAGGTGCTTCATTCCAATAACCAATGTCCGAATTAAAACGTCCTAAAGTTAAACTCTCCGTATCGCTCAATGCATAAGAGAGTTGAAAACGTTCTAAGTAGATATCTAACTTAGATTTTCCCTTAAATTTTCCTTTACTTGTCCCATCTAAAGAGAGTTTAGATATCTCCACTTCAGAGATAAAAGTGAAACGATTTTTTTTTGCTGATGTTAATAATGCAATATCATCAAAAAGAAATTTCTCTGAAGCTTTGGTATCATAGACACCATCAATATAACCTCCTATATTAATGGAGGTATCAGGAACATTATAACCATAAGAAGATGGTTCATTTGCTACAACTCTATTTAGAGAAATAAAAAAGAAGATAAAGATTATTTTAAAGATTTTCATATTAAAAGTATAGAGAAATTCTTTAAAATAAAGCTGATAGATTTTTTTCATAAAAACCTCATAAACATTCCCTATAATTAATAGACTATTACTAAGGAGTACTATTTTGCTAAAAAAAACACTACTAACACTCACCTTATCGACCCTTTCGTTATTTGCCTTAGAAGTTGGAGACAAAGTTCCCCAAGAGATTCAACAGAGTTTAAATCTTAAAGAGAATCAACTCTATGTAGTTGATTTCTTTGCTTCATGGTGTAAGTCTTGTAAAAAAGAGCTACCACTTATCTCAAAAGTTTATGATGAAAACATTACAAATGTCATAGGTATTAATGTCGATAAAAAAGAAGAGAATGGAAAAGCATTTGTAAAAGCGTTAGCCTTACCTTTTCCTATTGTTTATGATACAGATAAAAAACTTATTGAAGCTTTTGACCCCGTTGGGTTTCCAACGCTTTACTATGTTAAAAATGGCGTTATTTTAAGAAGTATTGTAGGGGCTGTGGATGATTTAGACCTTGTTATTAAAAAAGATATTGAGCAATTAAAATGATACGACAACCATTGATTTTAGGCGTAATATTGTTACTTACAGGCTGTTCACTCATTAAAGAGGTAAAACCTTGGGAAAAAGAGGATTTAGCCAAACCAATAATGAAATTTGGAGGATTACACCCTGAGGTGACGAAGTTTGAGTCACATGTTTACTTTTCAAAAGAAGCCTCACGAGGTGGTTCTGGTGTTGGTGGAGGAGGTTGTGGATGCAACTAAATAGTTTTACGTCACTATCAACAATAACAGCCATTGCCATCGTTACTTCAAATGCTCTTTATGCTGAAAATTATGTGGCTGTAGAGTTTTTACAATATGATGAAAACGACAATCGTGTCTCTGTTTCAGCACCAACACTCTCTGCTAGTTATGACATAGGTACTGACTTTACCATTAAAGCTGACTTTGTTCACGATGCCGTAAGTGGTGCAACTCCATCATGGCAAGTAGACTCGGTTTCAGGTGCAAGTGGTGGTCGAAATACCTCTGGCGATTATGTTTATGAGAATCAAGCATTTGATGAGGAGAGAAATGCAGGGTCAATTATGCTTACCACACGATTTTCCAACCGTGATGAACTCTATACAGGATTTGACTATTCACGAGAGAGTGATTTCGACTCAAAGAGTCTATCAGTAGAGTATATGCACTACACAGATAAATCACATAATCAATCCATAAACATTGGTGTCTCCTATGCCATTAATGAGATTCTTTCCAATCGAAATGGAGAATATGATGATGACGATGATGATTACGATAAACAATATAGAGATAGAGATGATGACGATGACTACGATACAGATTCAGGTGCTTCTAGGAAAGAAGAGTCAAATTCACTCAATATTCAAGCAGGAATTAGCCAAATCCTCAATGAGCATTCGTCTGTTAAAGTAGAAGCTTTTGCCCTTTTAGATAATGGATATTTAACAAACCCTTATGGCAATGTCGTAAGAGAGTATAATACCATTAACCAAAGATTGGTAACTGAAAATCGTCCAGATAAACGAACAGCTTATGGTGTTAGCTTGAAATACAATAGACTACTTAGCGATGACCTAGCTTACCAAGCAAACTACCGTTTTTATGCAGATGATTGGGATATTAATTCACATACCATTAAAAATGACCTCTACTATGACCTCAATAAGGTCTTAACTTTTGGTGCTGGTATTCGTTATTATATACAAAGTAGTGCCGATTTTTATAATCCTTCTAAAGACTTTTTTACAACCCAAACCTATGCCTCTAGTGATGCACGGCTAAGTGCCTTTGATGCTTTTACCTATAACGCTTCGGTAGACTATAAGATGACAGATGCACTTAGCTATAATTTGGGCGCTCAATTTTATACCCAATCAACAGGGCTTGAGGCAACTTTCTTTACCACAGGAATAAAATATCGATACTAGACTCAATATCTACAAGTTCACAGTGATGACCTCACCTTGTGAACTTCAACTCTATTGTAATGACCAAAATAAGTCTCGTGCCATTGCCAAGAAAATCATGATAATGGCAAAAGAGTTGGAAAATAAATATAACTTCTATAATCCTAACTCTTATCTCTGCCAACTCAACCAGAGAAAAAGAGATGTATTAGATGCACAAACCAAAGATTTACTTACAAGAGCCAAGCTTTTTTACAAAAAAACCAATGGAATATTTGATATTACCATGGGAACATTAACAAGCAGTAGAAAGCTTGAAAGTGTCCAAAAGATAGAAAAAGAGATTCAGAGACTTACTCCTTTTTTAGGCGTAGAGCATTTCAAAATTAAAAAAAACAGACTTATTTTTGATAATCCTCACACCCTCATAGATTTTGGTGGTTTTGTCAAAGAGTTTGCCGTTGACCAAGCTGTAAAGATTTTACAAAAAGAGAAGATAACCTCTGCTTTAGTCAACTTTGGGGGAGATATTTATGCTTTAGGCTTAAAACCTAACGGCAAGAAATTTAATATTGGGATTAAAAACCCTTTGAAGCCTAGTGACTATTTAACTTCTGTCAAAATAAGCAATCAAGCACTTACCACTTCAGCTTCTTATGAACGTAGTCATAAAGTTGAAGAGCAAAGTTTTTCTCATATTATCTCAACTACGCGTTTACAAAATAAAGTTATCTCAGCAACCGTTGTGGCTTCTTCTGTTTTAGAGGCTGGTGTATTTTCTACGGCTTTGATGATTAACCCCAAATTAGAGACAAATTTAGAGACGCTTTTAATTTCAAACTCATTAGAGATTATATAACTTTAAGTCGTTATCTTCTGTGTGAATGTTCTCCTTTACCATCTCCTCCATGAAAGAGTCGCTTAACCATACATCCGTTAAATAGCGTTGATATAAGTAGTAGTACCATAATTTTTTTCATTTCTTCTCCTTGTTATTTATTCAAATTTTCTTCAATAAGTTCAAAAGCCTTTTGCATCTCATCTTTTTCTACTGCACCTTCATGTTGATAGATAAGCTTTCCCTCTTTATCAAAAATAAGAACATTTGAAGCATCATCTGCTAATTCCCATTCTTTAACTAAGTACTTTGTCTTGTCTTTAGCATATATTGTATGGGGGAACTCTTTTTGTTTAGCTTTAAGCTTTTTCTCAATAGCAAAGTTCGGTAGCCATGTTGCTTTTAGGTTAATAATGGCAACTGAAGCATAGTTCTCTTTGTCATAATTTTTTTCATGTAACGCATCAATAAAAGCTTCATTATCATCTTTTTTATCTGGGTCAACATAAAAGAAGACATAAACTTTATCTTTAAGCATCTTAGAGTGCCATGCTGTTCCATCTACCCTACCACCATTTTCTCCTGAAAGTGTAACCTCTTTTGGAGTCTCTCCAAGATTGAGTGCAAAGGTAGAGACGGTTGTAATAAGCAAAGTTATTAATAATTTTTTCATTGTTTGTCCTTTAGTTGTATTTGTAACTATTAATTATAGAGCCTTTAAATGAACGCTATATTAACTATAACTTTTTTTGATATAATTAACAATTATAAATTAAAAAAGGAAAATTTTATGAAAAAATTTATTTTAATCCTCATTGTGCTTTTTGGGCTTATTCAATTAGTCCCCTATGGTAAAAATCATACGAACCCAAAAGTTATGGCTGAACCTAAGTGGGACAGTGGCAAAACCAAAAAGTTATTTATGCGAGGTTGTGCTGATTGTCATTCACATGAGACAAAATGGCCTTGGTACTCTAGCATTGCCCCTCTTTCATGGGCTATTTATAACCATGTAGAAGAGGGAAGAGAACATTTCAATGTCTCAATGTGGGGTATACAGAAAAAGAATGATGGTGATGAAGCAGCCAAAGAGGTAAAAGAGGGAGAGATGCCTTTAAGCTCTTATCTTATAGCACACCCTGAAGCACGTTTTTCAGAAGAGGAGACTAAAGCTCTTATTGAAGGTCTTAAAAAAACATTTGGTGAGGAAAAGGAAGATGATGATGAGCATGAGCATTAACGACTAATGGATAAACCTATAGAGATTTTGTTCACTTTATGATTGTAGTCAATTAAACTCTCACCATAACCATTAAAAGTTTTAAAAAAAAGAAAAAGGTCATTCTCTTCTCGTGCAGGAAGAGGATAGGAGTAGGTAAACTCTACAGAACCCTTTTCTCCCGAAAAACTAGAGCGTAAGCCCAACTTAAAGAGATGTTTTTCATAAGGCAACATAAATTTTATCTCTCCATCTCCAATGTACTTGGTTAAATTAGGATTATAGTCTATGTTATCAGGCAATCGATACCAAGACTCTAATTCAGTAATAAGGTTTTTATATTGAAAAAAAGTAGAGAAGCTTACCCTATTCCAACTACGTTCATACTCTCCCCCTCGTCCATTAGACTCATGAATAAGAGCAAGTTTAAACCCTTTTAAAGGGGTATTTTTTAAAAACTTATGGCTTGGAATTTTGACAAAAAACTCTGGTTGATAATTGGATTCTCTAAAAAAAGCAGACTCTGCATAAACTTGCCACCATGAACGTTGGGTATATCCAAAACTATAAACTTCACCTAAACCCAAAAGGTTAGAGGCAAAGTCATAGAGAATACTTACTTGAAACTCCGTTTCTGCTTTTGTAGGAGTATGCGTAGCATTAGGAATAAAATCACTATCATAGCGATAACTTAGAGGCAAGAAATAGTTTTCTTGATAAGCTTTAACATTAAAAGAGGAGGTAATGATTTTAGAGAGTGTCTCTTTAGATGAGCCATTGATATCTAAAGACTCTAGCATCTCATATTTGCTTTTTCGTATCTTTTCCATCTCTATCTCCTTCTGTGTAGCATGGAGAGAAAATACGAAGACAAGAAAATATTGCATTATCCGTTTCAATTTTATCCTTAAGTTATGAAATTATTTTGAAATATAACAATTCACCATGAACTCTATGTTAATTTTGAAGTTCTAGTTTCTCTTTTACATCAAAATAATCCAAATAAGCCCCTACACTCTCCTCTAAAACTGTCTCATTTAAATCCAAAGCCTTTTTTTCTGGGAATTTTAGAAAGAACTGTTGAGGCATAATAGAGTTCTCTTTTTTAGGATTTTTCAAATAACTAAAAAGAGACTTTTGTATACGCTCTTTGGTACTAAACTTCATCAAATAACGACGATAGATAAGCTCACTTGGAATCTTCTGTTCACTATGACATTTTAAACAGTTTTCTTGTAGTAATGGGCTTGGCTCTTTGCTTTGTGCAAGAGTTAAAAGGATGAGTATTATAGAAATTTTCTTTACCATGTTAGTGTTACCTTTGTCGGTTGATTATAATCAGAATTGATTGTAAAAGTAAAGTCATAACGTTTCACAACTTGACCAATGATATCAAGACCAATACCAAAACCACCTTCGCTACTGTTTGCTCGTCTAAAACGGTTTTGTATAAGTGAGATGTCTTCTTTTTTAATCCCTTGTCCATCGTTTTCTACCTCTAGTCTATGGCGTGTTAATGTGACTTCTAGCTTACCTGCTTTATGATTATACTTTATGGCATTAGACAAAAGATTGTCAAATAGACGAATAGCATCATTTCTATCCATCTCTAACATAATACTAGCGTCTATTTTTTTGATAACTTTAATATTTTTTGCTTCAATAAGTGTCTGAAAAAACTCAATTCGTTCCTCTAAAAGTTCTGAAATATTAAGCTTCTCTAACGCTCGATGATAATTATGATTAAGCTTCAAAAAAGTAAGGTCTTCATAGAGTCGGCTCAATGTTTTAGAAGCCATCTCAATTCGTCTCATCTCTTTTTGTCCCTCACAATTATAAAGAGTGTCAAGCAGTTCAATATTGGTTAAAATGGTACTAATTGGTGTATTAAGCTCATGCGTGGTATCTTCTATAAATCTATTCATAATCTCCATAGACTCTCTCATTGGAGCAGTAAAAAGACGACCTAAAAAGAGACCTAAAAGGGTAAATAGCACTCCTGCTCCAACTAAAAAAAGAACTAACATTTTAACCAATTCATTAAGTGGTGTTGGGTCAAAATCTTTAGAGACTAAAAGATAGGAAGCCCCAAGATAATAGGGTTTTAAAGAGTAAATATAGAAAAGTTTATTTTCACTTTTATAAAACTCTTTGTTCCACTCAATCTTTTTAGGCTTAAACGTACCAAAAATATAGCCTTTATCTAAATCATAAATAGCTGAATCAAAAGAGGAGTGATTTGGATAAAGAAGAGGTTCTTTAAAAGTTTGATGAAGTACCCTTAAGCTTTGGGCTATCTTCTGGGCTTCTAATTGTAGTTGAGTGTTTTGGGTATCTATAATTTGATGTTTTTGAAAGTTATAGAAGATGTAGCTACCCAGTGAGAAGAGTATTAAGGTTGAACCAAGATAAATGGCTAAAAAACGAACTAAAGAGCGTTTTTCACTACTTATCATACCGATAACCTGTATGTTTAATGGTCTCTATTTTCTCTTTTCCTAAGATATTTCGTAAGGTATTAACATAGGCTCGTAAACTCCCTTGACTTGGGTTTTCATCATAGTCCCAAAGTACCTCATAAATGGCATCATAAGTGAGTAATTCATTAGGATGTTTAAGAAAAAGAGAAAGAAGTCTGCTCTCTTTAGTTTTTAAAGCAATTTTTTTACCCTCTTTCTCTAAAAATAACCCTTTAATATCAAAAAAATAGCTATTTCCCAAATCAACAGAGTTTTCTTGTGTACCATAATGACGTTTAATCAACGACTCCACACGAACCAAAAGCTCTTTTAATGCGAAAGGTTTACGAATATAGTCATCGCACCCCCTATCAAAACCTTGGGTCACATCATCTACAGCATTGAGTGAAGTGACAAAAATAGCAGGAGTTGTATCTCCACTGTCTCTTTGCTCTTTCAGAAAATCAAAGCCATTTTGATGAGGAACTTTCACATCTAAAAGCATCAAATCAATACTCTTCTCATAAAGAATATCTTTAGCTTGTGAAGCATCATAAGCAGGGTAAACCTTGTACCCTGAATACTCTAAAAACTGTTTAATGGTGTCACTAAGTTGAATGTCATCTTCGAGAACTAAAATATTTTGCATCATTGACTCTATGCATCCCAAAATGGTAAGATATACTCCATCTGTTCATCGGTTAAAATCTCAATGCTATCTTTTAAACACTTTAAGTGAATCATTGTTGCTTGATTTTTAAGTTTTGAGACTTCATCTACTTTTGGTTGAATGGCTTTTAACTCTTCACCCTCATACATCAAATCCATAAT
>JALWLW010000092.1 GCA_027081065.1 Campylobacteraceae bacterium | reverse complement strand
AACTATCTTCATAGCTTGTTAAGTAATATTTGTAACTCTTACCCTGCTTTAATCGTTTTACACGACTGTCACCATTACGAATAAAACTTCCTAATTCAGCTGAAATAGTTGCTTCTGGTGTTTTAGCAATTTTGAAATCATAATAATTATGTTTCTGAATATGTTTAAGAATATCCCAATGAGTAGCAAGTTTTTGCATCTCTTCAAGACTTTTTAATATTGCTTCTTTTATTGTCATTTTCCCTATTTCCTTTTTCAAATCTACTTAAGCCTTTCAGCGAAACTTCCCTCTATACTAATTTCATTTAACGGTGCGTTGAAAACGCGTAATTTACAACTTATTTTTATTGAGGAGTTGTAATCTCAACTAAAATTTCTTTCAAAACAGCTTGTAAAGCAGAAATATACT
Source organism: Campylobacteraceae bacterium (assembly GCA_027081065.1). The sequence goes on along the minus strand of JALWLW010000092.1, from coordinate 12,589 downwards.
CTTTGGTAACTTCAAAAATAACATCAGCATTCAAATCAAAATAATGATGAGACAAGATATCACGCATTCCAGCTATATCTTTCTATGGAATATTAGGATAATTTTTAAGAAGTTTTTTGTCAGTTAATTTATCTATTTTTTTAACGCCTTCACCAAGAGTAATAAATTGCATACAAAGACTATCTAAAAGCATTAAACGCTCATCATTTTCTAAAAAATCGTCTATTGATTTTATATCTCTATTTCTATACAAAACTTTTTCTGTTGATTCAATCATTCTTGAAAGAAGTTCAACTACTAATTCTTTATCATACATAAATAGCATCTCTTTCTATTCGGCTTTTTAAAAAAATGTTCATTTTATCTCGGTAGTGAATAATATCTACATCAGTTTGAAAGTAAGATTCTATATCTTCTTTAACTCCTACCAGTGCAGAGAGTGTTGCTTTTTTTAAATTAACCACTATGTCAATATCACTATCTTCATGAGCTTCACCCCGTGCGTAGCTTCCAAAAAGACCAATCTTTTCTATGTTGTACTTCTCTTGGAACTCTTTTTTATGTTGCGTTAAATAGTTTAAAATATCTTCTTGTTTTAGCATTTAGAGTTCCTTTTGTAGATTTAAATTATTATATCATATTTTGATGTAATGACTTGTAGCACATTATATTAAAATTAGCGTTAAGTCTTTCGGCGAGATTTTTGAGTGTACGAATTTTATTTAATGGTGCGTTGAAAACAGCACCCTACAATTTCCTCAACCCCTCAAAAACAATATTCTCCAACCTAGAACTATCAGCATACTGCACACACTCAATCGAAGCCTCAATATAAGCCCCATTATCAATAGCCCCACTATAATCAATAGGCTTATACCCATTTTTAAGTGCCAACATATCACAAAACAGACGTGTAACTCTTCCATTGAGTTCATAAAAAGGATGAAGTGCAATTAGTTCACCTTGGTAGTAGGCTAGTCTTTTAGCAAAAAGGTTTTTTTCTTCTATATTTGAAAGGTAGTTCTCATCTTCAAGTTCTTTAAAAATTCTATTTGATTCACTATGCAGATATTGAGCTAAACAAAATTGAGACTCTCCTTTGCTCATGTTTACATCTCTGTAGAGACCTGCAAATTCATAAAGAGATTCAAAAGTTTTTTTGTGAAGATTGATGAAGTAACTTTCATCAAGAATAGTATTTGTTGTTAATAAGATAGGAAGTTGAAGATACGCCTCTTCTAAAAGAAGGTTTTCTGCCTCATGAATATCTTCAGAAGTTGTAATATTGAGCTTGTTGTGTGGGACATCTATTCCATCAATATAGATAGAACTATGATTAAAACGATACTTGGACATTATGCTTTGTCATTAAATCTTTAACTCTTTGAGTAACCTCATTAGAAACAGGCTCATACCCCTCAATACGTTGAGAGTTCTCAACTGTTCTTTTTATCTCTTCTTTTGAGAGTTGAAATGCATTACTGTTTTTCTTTTCATTAAAAAAATGTTGAAGCAGTTCAACTAAAAGGTCATTGGCTTCAATGTGTTTTTGGGAGACATATTGGGTAAGTTGCTCTTGAAGATGAACATCTTCAATCTGTACATTTAGTTGCATTTGAAATCTCTCTTTTTAATGATTATAACACATTATATCAAAATCAGCGTTAAGCCTTTTGGTGAGATTTTTGAGTGTATCAAGTGTTAACGGATCATTAGAACTTTATTAGACATAAGCAATGTCCTTTTGTATCATTTTTAAAAGAAATGGCTTCATCTGTTTATGTTCTCTTAGTATATCTACGAGTGATAAGTACTTGAATGATTCACCAGCATATAGAGTAGAGCCAAAGATAATAAGTGACAAGATAATTTTTTGCATTTTTTTTCCTAATCTATTAAGATATATAAAGTAATTGTATCAATTTATCTTTAATAGTATTGGATGTTGTAGAAAGGTATCTGGATAGAATCCATGGAAAAGTTTCCATGAATTTAAAAGTTTAGAACTTTTATTATGAAGAATTATTTACCGAATTTTTCAGCAATAGCTTTAATATCTTCATCTGAAAGTTTTTTAGCTTGTCCAGCCATCATAGCTTTCATTGCTCCACCGTAAGAACCATCTTTATAACCTGTAAGGGCTTTTACAATTTCGTCTTTAGTCATCTCTTTAACAACTTTAGCTTTACCCATTGCTGATTTTTCAAACTCTTTACCGTGACAACCTGTACAACTTGCAACATTAACTTCTTTAGCTGGAGTTGCTTCTTTTGTTTCATTTGTATCTTCAGCTTTTGTCTCTTCACCAGCAATTGAAGTTGCAATCTCTTCAATATCTTCATCTGAAAGGTTTTTAACTTGACCAGCCATCATAGCTTTCATAGCTCCACCGTAAGAACCATCTTTATAGCCTTTAAGTGCTTTTACAATTTCGTCTTTTGACATATCTTTAACAACTTTAGCTTTACCCATTGCTGCTTTTTCGAAGTCTTTACCATGACATCCTGTACATCCAGCAGTGTTTGCAGCTGATGCTGAAATTGTAAGTAGTCCAAGTGTTGCTAATGCAACGATGTTGTTTTTAATCATTTTGATTTTCTCCTGTGTTTTGAATTTAGGCTATAATACAGCTTAATATTTTAAAAATTAAATTTTAAAACGATATAAATACTTTTTCAAGCTTGAATGTAACTAAAAGTAATATATTTATATCTTATGAATAATATTATTTAAAATTATAATTTTAGGGGAATTTAAAGTATGGATTATAACAAAATACTAAAAGAGATAGAAAAAGAGATTCAAGGTGAACTTTCAAATGGAAAAGTTGCCAACTATATTCCAGCTCTTGCTAAAGTAGATGGTAATCAGTTTGCGATGACCATTACACTTGAGAGTGGAGAGCACTATTCGGTTGGTAAATCTAAAGAGTATTTTTCCATACAAAGTATCTCTAAAGTTTTAGCATTCTCTTTGGCAATTGATACTTATTCAAGCTCTCTTTATAAAAGGGTGGGGGTTGAACCATCGGGCTCTCCTTTTAACTCTTTAGTTCAGTTGGAGTATGAAAATGGAATTCCTCGTAATCCATTTATTAATGCAGGGGCTATTGTGGTGATGGATGCACTTATGAGCCATTTTGGTGGGGATTATGCTGCATTGGAAAAAGTAATGAATTTTACACGTGAAATTTCTGATAACCCTAAGATAGAATTTGATGCACTTGTTGCTAAGTCAGAGATGGAACATGCTTCACGTAACCTCTCTTTATCTCAACTGATGAAAAGTTTTGGTAATTTTGAAAATGATGTGCATGAAGTGGTACGTACTTATTTTAAACAGTGTGCTATCTCTATGAATACAGAAGATTTGTCTCGTGCCATGATTTATTTGGCATTTAAAGGGAAAGACCCCATTTCAAATAAGGAGTTTTTAACTGAAGCACAAGCAAAAAGAATCAATGCACTCATGTTGACATGTGGACACTATGATGCGAGTGGAGAGTTCGCTTTTAATGTAGGGTTACCTGCAAAGTCTGGTGTGGGTGGTGGCATTGTCGCTGTTGTGCCTAACGTTATGAGCATTGCTGTTTGGTCACCAAGATTAAATAAGTATGGAAACTCTCATGTAGGGACTTTAGCGTTACAGTTGTTTACAACTAAAACGGGCTTGAGTATATTTTGATATTAAATTAAAGTGAAAAAATGAAAAAAAGATATATTGGTATCATGTCTGGTACAAGTTTAGATGGGGTAGATGTTGCTCTTTGTAGTATAGATAGTAGAACGTGTATTTTAGAAGATTCTCATTATTTAGCTTTTGAGCCAGAGTTAAAAAATGAAATTCTTAATATAATTAATGGTACTACAACCATAAAATCTATTGGGATACTTGATTGTAAATTGGCTTATTTTTTTGCTCAAGCTGTTAATGAACTTTTAGGAAAATCAGCATACGAAGCCAAAAATATTGTAGCCATTGGTTTACATGGTCAGACACTTTGGCATGAACCAAATGGAGAGTTTCCTTTCTCTTTACAGTTGGGAAATGCTTCAGTATTGGCTGTAGAGACAGGCATTACTGTGGTATCTGATTTTCGTTCTAAAGATGTAGCTTTAGGTGGTCAAGGTGCACCATTAGCTCCTACTTTTCATAACTTTTTATTTTCTCATTTAAAAGAGTGTGCTGTTGTTAATATTGGAGGGATGGCAAATATTTCTATTTTAGGAGAAAATCTAATAGGCTATGATACTGGTTGTGGTAATGTACTGATGGACTTATGGATAGAAGAACATCAAAATCTCCCTTATGACAAAGATGGAATGTGGGCCAAATCTGGTAAAGTAAATCAAATATTATTAGATAATCTTTTAAGCGATGAATATTTTTTATTAAAATTTCCTAAAAGTACAGGAAGAGAGTATTTTAATAAGAAATTTTTAATAAAGTATTTAGAACCATTAGGTAAAATATGTTTAGAAGATGTACAAGCAACATTATTGGCATTAACAGTACATTCTATTGCAAATGAGATTAAACGATTTAAGATTAAAGAGCTTTTAGTTTGTGGTGGTGGAGTTAGAAATATTTTTTTAATGGAAGAACTTCAAAAAGCGTTGCCAAAAATAGAGGTTGTCTCTACGGAAAAATATGGTGTGAGTGCTGATAATATGGAAGCGATGATATTTGCATGGTTAGCACATAAACGACTTGCAGAGGAAAGAGTTGATTTGAAATTTGTAACAAAAGCTAGGAATAATACAGTATTAGGGGCGATATATGCAAAAAATTAAAGCATGGATAGATGAATTGGGCTATAAAGATTATAGTTTAGAAGAGATACGAGCTGATGCAAGTTTTAGAAAATATTATCGTTTAAAGTGTCAAGATGAAACCTTTATATTTATGGATGCCTCTTTAGATAAAGAGAGTATTTCACCTTTTATTGATATCTCGGTACGTTTACTTAAGGCTCAAGTGAGAGTTCCACGTATTATCTCTCAAAATATCCAAGAAGGATTTTTATTACTTACCGATTTAGGTACACAACATTTGGCTGATGTTTTAAGTCCTATGAGTGTAAAACTTCTTTACATGAAAGGTATTGCAGAGATAATTAAAATGCAAGAGATTGATACTAGAGGCTTAGAGCTTTATGATAGAGAATTTTTAATCTCAGAGATGAATCTAATGGAAGAGTGGTATTTTAGACAACATAAAAATATTTTTTTATCTGAAAAAGGTTTAAAAAATTTAGATAAAATACTTCATACCATTGCTGATGAGGTACTCTCACAGCCTCAAGATACTTTTGTTCATAGAGATTTTCATTCAAGAAATATTATGTTGATTTCTGGAAAACTATATATTATTGATTATCAAGATGCTAAATCTGGTGCATTAACTTATGACTTGGTCTCAATACTTAAAGATGTTTATGTTGAATATGACCCTGAACTGATCAAGTTTATGGCATTGGAATTTAAAATGCTTAAAGGGATAGATGTCTCAGATGAACAATTTTTACGTTGGTTTGATTTTACAGCACTTCAAAGACACCTTAAAATCTTAGGTATTTTTGCTCGTCTCAATATTCGTGATGGGAAAAGTAGATATTTAAAAGATATTCCTTTAACATTAAAGTATGTTTTGGAAGTATGTGATAAATATGATACTCTAAAGCCATTAGCTGAGCTTTTAAGAAAATAATAATTAAAGGGAAAAAATGACAGCAATGATTCTAGCAGCAGGGTTAGGAAGTCGTATGAGACCACTTACTAATCATACCCCAAAACCACTTTTAGAAGTAGGAAGAAAACCTCTTATTGTATGGCATATTGAACAATTAAAAAAGGCAGGTTTTAATGATATTGTTATTAATGTTGCTTATTTAGCTGAACAGATTATTGATTATTTAGGTGATGGCTCACAATATGGGGTTAACATTGTTTTTTCAGATGAACAACATGAAGGTGCTTTGGAGACAGCAGGGGGTATTGTTAAGGCATTACCTTTACTTTCTGAAACATTTTTAGTGGTTAATGGAGATGTTTGGACAGACTATACTTATGTTAATGATTTTAAATTAGAAGAAGATAATTTAGCCCATTTAATATTGGTTAAAAATCCAGAGCATAATTTAGAAGGGGATTTTTATTTAAGAGGAACAGAGGAGAAATATACCTTTTCAGGCATAGGCTATTATACGAAACGTTTATTTGAGGGGGTGAGCTATGGAAAGTCTCCTTTAGCACCCCTTCTATTTGAATCTTTTAAAAAAAATCGTATAACAACAGAATATTATACTGGAAAGTGGTATGACATTGGGACAGTTAGTCGTTTAAAAATTTTAGATAAAATATTAAAAAATAATCGTTAAGATGAGTATCTGTAACAAATAAGCTTTAGAAAAATAACAGTTATTATTTTTTATTAAAATAATCACGCTTAGTTCACATTATTATGTAACTATAAGCGTAATTAAAACGGAAGGGCAAGTGTGAAGATATTAAAAAATTTAAATATACTATATGTCGAAGATGAAGAGACAATAATTGATAAATATTCATACTTTTTAGAAGAGTGTTGTAAAGAAGTATTTATCGCTAGAGATGGAGAAGAGGCTTATAACATCTATAAAGAGAATAAAATTCATTTAATCATCATGGATCTACTGATTCCTAAGATGAGTGGTATTGTCTTGGCTAGAAAGATTCGTGAAGAAAATGATAGTGTACCTATGATTGCATTAACAGCACATTCAGATAGGGAAATATTACTCGATATTGTTGATTTGAATTTCTCTTCTTACTTAATTAAACCAGTTTTACGTTCAGATCTTATGGGTGCATTGCAGAAGGTTTCTAAAAAGGTAGATGGAGGACGATCTATCCCTTTACCTTGTGATTGTTCATGGGATAATAAAAGTAAAACTCTTTTTCATAATGATGAGTCAATATTTTTAACAAAACGAGAATTAAAACTCTTTGAGCTTTTAGTAGAAAAAGCTGGGACACCTTGTTCTGATGATGAAATCTTCTTTTATGTATGGGGTGATGAGTTTGATAAAGTTATTACCAATTCATCTATTAGGACATTGGTAAAAAATTTACGTAAAAAAATACCGACAGAACTTATTAAAAATCAATATGGTGTAGGCTATAAGATTAACTTTTAATATGTTTTTCTAAATACTTTGCTACAGCATCTTGATCATTACTTTCGTTTAAAACAATACTAGCCTCTTCTTTTACTTTGGGAAGAGCATTATTAACAGCAACGGCTGTTCCTGCTAATTTAAACATACCAATATCATTCAACCCATCACCAAATACCGTTGTCTCTTTTGCTTCAATGTTTAAATACTCATGTACTTTTTCTAAAGCATGAGCTTTATCACTTAATGGATGTAAAATAGTTAAGAAGTAGCAGTTCATGTAGTTTTCTGGAGCTAATTTAATTTCAATGGCTTTACCAAAAATTTTTAAGAGTTGATTGGCTAAAGGTCGTAGGACTTTCTCTTCACCCATATAAACAAGTTTGAGTGTATCTTTTGCCCCTCTAATCTCTTTTACATAAGAGAGACGTTTATCTAAAGTATAGGACTCCTTAATTAGACGCTCTTGATAGTAATTAAGTTTGGGGGGAATTTCAAAAGTTTCATCTAAGCTTTTATGGTCAGAAAGTGCTATAACATAAGGAGATATATCAAATTTTTTACTCTCCTCTATGATAGCATCGCCAATCTCTTGGTTTAAGACATTTAAATCAATAAGTTTTTTCTCTCTATTTGCGACCATTGCCCCATCTAAAGTAATTAGAGGAAAATTTAGTTTAAGCTCTTGTAAAAACTCATTTGCCTTAGCAAAGCTTCTAGCAGTGGCAATCGAAAGCATGGCATAATCTGCTTTGTTATTCCAAATATTTTTTGAAAATTGACTAACAGTTTGGTTACTGTGTAAAAAAGTATGGTCTAAGTCGGTAATAAAAAGTTTTTGCATTAAGTATCTTTTTTAAAGAGCATTATAGCTAAGAGTTTGCTAAACTTTTGCCATGGACATATTACTACAATTCATTTTCGCTATGATTGTGTTAGAATTATTAGAAATTTATCTGCATAGAGCTGAAACATTAGCCCAATTAGTTGATAAACTTTTTAGCTATTATAAACACTCTATATTTCTTTTCTTTTTAGTGCATCCTACACTCTATTTTGTTTTAGGGGTATTGCTCTACTTTGATGCTTTTAATTTTTATGGAGTTACAATTCTTGTTCTAAAAATGTTTGATATCTTTTTTAAGATAGAATTGATTCGGCAGCGACATTATTTGGCACAGATGGATAGTGAGCTTGAAAAGATGATGAGTATGAAATTAACTTATTCTATGAAAATTTTAGCTCTGTTTGTGTATGTTCCGTTGTTATATATGGCAATTGTTTCTGTTTTTGGCTAAATTTAACCATAAGTTGATTATAATGACAAAACTACAAAAACTATAAAATCCCCAAACAGCTTTCAAGAGGACTCATGAGCGAACAACAACCCAAAAAGAATAACAATAGTAAGAAAAATAATAATAGAACACATGTACCCGTTAAAGGTTATAAGGTAGAAGATTTACAAAAAGAGCCATTAGAGAATTTGGTTGCAATTGCCTTAAAAGAGCGTGTTGAAAATCCCAATGAATTTAAAAGAAAAGACCTTATATTTGAAATTTTAAAGTCTCAGGTAAGTCAAGGTGGCTTCATCTTGTTTACGGGTATTTTAGAAGTGATGAATGATGGTTATGGTTTTTTACGGAGTGAAGATGGAAATTTTGCAAACTCTCAGAATGATACTTATGTTAGTGGTACTCAAATTAAACGTTTTGCTCTTAGAAATGGTGATGTTGTAACGGGTCAAGTTAGGCAACCTAAAGATCAAGAGAAATACTATGCTCTACTTAAAATTGAAGCGATTAATTACTTACCACCAGAAGAGTCGAAAAAAAGACCTCTTTTTGATAACCTAACGCCACTTTATGCCTTAGAACAACTCAAACTTGAATATAACCCTTCAAAACTTACAGGAAGAGTACTTGATCTTTTCTGTCCAATTGGTAAGGGGCAAAGAGCATTAATTGTTGCACCTCCAAGAACTGGTAAAACAGAACTTCTTAAAGAGTTAGCTCATGGAATTACTCATAATAATCCAGATGCATCATTGATGGTTCTTTTGGTAGATGAACGACCAGAAGAGGTAACAGACATGCAGCGTTCAGTTAGAGCTGAAGTTTACTCTTCAACTTTTGATTTACCTGCACAAAACCATGTGAGAACAGCTGAAATGGTAATTGAAAAAGCAAAAAGACGTGTTGAATCGGGTAGAGATGTTATTATTTTACTAGATTCCATTACACGACTTGCACGTGCATACAATACAGTAACACCAAGTTCTGGTAAAGTACTCTCTGGTGGGGTTGATGCTAATGCCTTACATAAACCAAAACGTTTCTTTGGGGCTGCGAGAAACATTGAAGAGGGGGGATCTTTAACTATTATTGCTACAGCGTTAATTGATACTGGAAGTAGAATGGATGAAGTGATTTTTGAAGAGTTTAAAGGTACGGGTAACTCAGAGGTTGTACTTAACCGTTATGTCTCAGAACGTAGAATTTACCCTGCTATTGATGTAACTAAGTCAGGTACAAGAAAAGAAGAACTTATGGTAGATGAAGAAGATTTGAGAAAAGTTTGGGCAATTCGAAATGCAATGCAAAATATGGAAGATGTCGAGGGACTAAAATTCCTTTTCTCTAAAATGAATAAAACTAAGAACAATGCAGAGTTCTTAGCAATGATGAATGAATAATACTTCCTGCACTAATATAATATGAAAATAGGCGTTTTTGACTCAGGAGCAGGGGGTCTTAGCGTTGTTAAATCTCTTCTTGTTCATAATCTTTTTGATGAAATTATCTACTATGGGGACACAGCTCGTGTTCCTTATGGTCCAAAAGACCAAAATACCATTATTCGTTACTCCCTTGAAGCTTTGGAATTTTTTAATAACTTTGACATTGATTTGTTAATTACAGCTTGTAATACAGTCTCAGCTTACGCGTTAGAGGAGATGAATGCACAAAGTAGCTACCCTGTATTGGGTGTAATAGAACCAGGGGTATTGGCGATTGAAAATTCAAAGTTGGCTAAAGATGATAATATCTTAATTATGGCAACACGTGCCACCATTAGTTCGGGGCGTTATGAAGTTGCACTTGAAAAATTAGGGCATACAAATATTACTTCGTTACAAACAGGGCTTTTTGTACCATTAGTTGAAGAGGGTATTTTTGAAGGAAAGCTTTTGGAAGCAACGATGGAGCATTATTTTTTAGAGATAGAAGAGCCTAAAGCAATTATTTTGGGTTGTACCCATTTTCCTCTTATTGGAGAACAATTACAGCGTTATTTTAAAAGTAAACCTCTGTTGATTCATTCGGGTGAAGCGATTGTTGAGTATTTGGAAAAGAAGTATGAATTGTCTGAAAAAGAGGAAGAAGCAAATTTAAAAATATTTGCTTCTGATAATGTGGCTGGGTTAAGAAAAATAGCTGATAAATGGCTATAAAATCCCAACAGCTTCACGAACTTGGGTCATTTTTGCATCAGCAATAATTCTCATTTTCTTAGCACCTTCATTTAAAATATCTCTTACTAAGTCAGGGTTAGCTAAGTACATTTCACGTTTTTCTCTAGCCTCAGCAAACTCTTCCCAAATAAGCTCTTTGAGATATTTTTTAAAGTGACCGTAACCCTCTTCACCTGTTTTGTAACGTTCTTGCAGATCAAGTCGTCCTTTGTTATCTAAAAAGAGTGACGCGATGTTATAAATATGACAACCCTCAGACTCTAAAGGCTCACCCAATGGAGTTGATGAACTCAAAATTTTGTTACAACGCTTTTGTAATTTTTTCTCTGTCTCCATAAAAATATCAATGGCATTGTCATATGACTTTGACATCTTTTGTCCATCTATTCCAGGAATAGTAGCAACTTCTTCGTTCACTACATGTTCAGGTAAAGTAAAAATCTCTCCATATTTATTGTTAAATTTCGTAGCAATATCTCGTGTCATCTCAACGTGTTGAATTTGGTCTTTTCCTACAGGTACTTTTTGGGTATCTAAAAGTAAAATGTCAGCAGCCATAAGCACAGGGTATGAAAAGAGTGCATGGTTTGCTGTAATACCTTTAGCTACTTTGTCTTTGTATGAATGGGCTCGTTCGAGTAGACCCATTGGAGTAAACTTAGAGAGTATCCAGTAAAGTTCAAGTACTTGTGGTACATCACTCTGTACCCAAAAAGTTGTTTTCTCTGGATCAATGCCTAAAGACAAATAGTCGACTGCTGCATCAAAAGTTAACTCTCTAAGAAGCTTAGCATCTTTTGAGGTTGTAAGTGAATGATAATTGGCAATAAAAGTAAAAAGCTCTTCTTTTTCTTGAAGTTCAATCATGGGTTTCATCGCTCCAAAATAGTTCCCAATATGAAGTTTTCCTGAGGCTTGAATTCCTGTTAGTACACGCATGTTTATCCTTGAAAATAATAGTGTAAGTATAGCAAAAAAATTACTTTTTAATTATTTATAATTTCTTTAGTAAATATTGTAATATTTATATTTTATAATGTTTTATGACGTTTTATTGTATTATTTATATAAATATAAGAAAGGATTAGATTATGGTAAAAAGATTATTGATTTTATTGATTTTATTGATTTTACCAATGTTTTTGTTTGCTGAGCTTAATGTGGCAAAAGTAAATAAAACACTTTTGGGAATCAAAGCACAACGACCAGTAAGTTTCTATAATGCTAATTCTAACTTTAATTTACAGGTTGGAGTTAAAGTAACGTCCATTCAAAAAGCAGATATTATTTTATTTCCTAAAGAAATACCTAGCAATAAAGCAATTATTGTGAACTCATATAAAGCATTAAAGTTGCATAAAAATAGTATTGGTGCTATTTATCTTAGAAAGGGAAGAACACAAATTGTTTTTGTGAAAGAACGCTTAAATATATATGGATTAAGACTCTCAAAGGGATTTGATAAGCATCTAATACAACAATGGCAATTAAATCCAGTAGCACTTTTTAAAAGTTTAAAATAATCTTTAGAAGACTACTTTTCTTAATCTAAATATATTTAAAGTATTTAATATTCACAATTAGGCACATTCTTATGTTAGAATAAGTGATACATAATACTAAACAGGAAGAATTGTGCAGAATAGATTTAATTTTTTTAACAATAACAAAATTTATTTTTATGTTATACTCGCATATATAGTATTATTGATAGCTTTAATTAATACTTATAAAAGTATTGAGGTATATGAAAATTATATAAAACGTTCTTTATTAAATGAAGCTATTGGTCAGCTTGATAATAGTTCTTCTAATATTATTGAAAAAATAATTCAAAATAATGTTCCTTTTGTCTCTTCTAATATTCAGAATGAAGCATTGAGAAAAAGTAATGAAAAAATTTTAAATATTATTAAAGGTAATAATATTCATTCTCTTTTTGTACTATATATATCACA
>JALWLW010000091.1 GCA_027081065.1 Campylobacteraceae bacterium | reverse complement strand
AGTTTTCAAATCAAACTCCAATCACAAAGGCATCTCTGTTTTGGAGAAATTATACCCTAATATAGATAAAGCAGTTAAAAAGTAAAAGTTACTAATACAAAAACCCAAACAACCAAAGTGGAATCTTATTGCCAAAGCCAATCTCTATATCGTCTGAAACTACATAACTATTTGATATATCCTTTATCTGCTTAAAACTCTTCTTTTTACCACCTACTTCTATTATATATTTTTCATCAACCAAAAAATCTCCACTATTTGCATAATAAATAGAGTGCTTAGTTTTCACCTGCGATACAAAAAAACTCTCTCTTATAGCACCTCTTTCACTGCTATCGCAAAGAGCATTAAAAAGATTTGGATTTGCTAAATATATTTTATCTGCTTTACGGATATTTGCAAATCTTTTAGCTTCATATGTTACTAAAGTAATAAGTTCAGCTTCATCTAAATAGTTTAAGTATTTGTATAGTGTTGCTTTGGTAACACCTGCTAATTTCGCTAATTTTTCTATATTAAACTCAAAAGGTTTAGAGATACAAATAGTTAAAAGTATCTTTTTAAGTGTATCTACTTTATCAGGCTGTATCGAGTGGATTTTACTTAAATCTATATGCAAAATCTTATTTATAGTGTCATTTATCCTATCGATATATCGTGTTTTATCCTCGAAATAGAAAGGATACACCCCAACATTTAAAAACTTATCAAAGTATTTTATAATTTTTTTATCTTTTAAAGAGTCTATTACCTCGTTAGCTAACTTCTCATGAGAATTGAAAAGATCATCTAAACTATAACTTTTAAGTATAACTTCTTGATCAAGCTCTAAAAACTCTCTAAAACTAAGAGGATAAAGATGATACATAGAGTATCTTCTAGCAAAGTCAGGACTCCTTAATGTAATAGCACTAGAGCCAGTAAAGTAAACCTTTATATCTAAAAAATCATAGATAGACTTTAACTCCTTCTCATAATTTTTTGCTTCATGAACTTCATCTATACATATTAACTCCCCACCTCTTTTACTATACTCATCTACAAATTCAAAAAGAGAGACCCCATAAAACATAGGATGATCACAAGAGATATAAAGCTTATCCTCAACATCACTATTAGCTAAAATCTGCATCAAAATAGTTGTTTTACCAACCCCTCTACTACCATAAACAGCAGTTAGTTTTGCAGTTGATTTTTTTAAATCATTATATATATATCTTTTAAACTCTGGTAAATGCTGATTACTTTTAAGTCTATAAAGCCTCTTAGCATTAGAGAGTATCTCTTGCATATTAAACCCTTAGTATAACTAATTATACTAATATTATATCTATTAGTATATTACATTAAACTTATTTAACAATAAAAGAGTTTTTCTTGCTTCTAAATAGGGGTCTAAGATGAATATTCACTATCTCTAACACTCAAACTTTTGGCATATATCTTTTAGAATCTTCTTAAAAGCAGAACTCTTTAAAGTTGCAATAATATTGTTTTCAGAAATTAACGAGGAGTCTATCGCTGTAATCTTAGGAACAATTACAACAGACTCTTTTTTTAACGAACCTGTTTCAATATCGCTATTGGTAATAACAATACCATCTCTATTTAAATTTGTCGTAAGTGGTAAAATTAGTAAATCATTTTTGTCTATCACTCTAAATACTAATACAGGACGCCCTTTAAACTGCTTAAAATCAGAATAAGGCATATCTATAAAATATATGCCACCTACCATTTGGAGTAATCCTCGTTATCATAGTCGTTTTTACTTAAGCCAATAGCAATTTTACCAAAATTGTCCAACTCTTCATCTTTCCAATATACCCATTTTGAGTTATTACATTCCTCTTCTATTCTCTTTAAACGACTATACTCTTCTGTAGATAATACCACTGCTTCTAAACGATTATTTTTTAAAATACCAATTTTTTCAATACTATTGTTTTTAACATCTTTTAAAAGGGTACTTATCTTCTTGGTAAAGTCAGTTATAGAAAATAGTTCATTTTCTGAATATTTCACCATTATATTTCTCCATATATTTACTAGTATATTTAACTATAAATATACTACTATTTTTATTGTTAAATACACCTTAATGCAAATCAATAATAGTTTCAGCACCACACAATGAGACCCGTTAAACAAACTTGAACTACTTCAAGTTTGTAGGATTGAAACCGTAGCGTTGTGAGCAAAGCAAACCGCGAAGGCAAACCGTTAAGCAAACAACAACTGCTTGTTGTTTGTAGCTCCGCTTTGACGTCGTTTATGCAAAGCAAAGCTTTGCATAGCATACGCCTCCACGGCTTATGGTAGCTTAGAGCTTAGAGCCTAAAGCTAAGAGCTTTTATTTTACTCTACAGTTACACTAAAACTTAGAGTTTAATTTGTCTCGGTGTATTTGCTTTAGCAAATTCACCCCGCAGGAGCAAAGCGACGAGGAAAAATTACTGCCGCAGAGGTGAAATCCGTTAAGCAAACTTGAACTGCTTCAAGTTTGTAGGATTGAAACCGTAGCGTTGTGAGCAAAGCAAACCGCGAAGGCAAACCGTTAAGCAAACAACAACTGCTTGTTGTTTGTAGCTCCGCTTTGGCGTCGTTTATGCAAAGCAAAGCTTTGCATAGCATACGCCTCCACGGCTTATGGTAGCTTAGAACCTAGAGCTAAGAGCTAAGAGCTTTTGGATTGCTCCACGGCTTTTTGAAAGCTTAGAGCTTAGTGCTAAGAGCTAAGAGCTTTTATTTTGCTCTACAGTTACACTAAAGCTTAGAGTTTAATTTGTCTCGGTGTATTTGCTTTAGCAAATTCACCCTGCAGGAGCAAAGCGACGAGGAAAAATTACTGCCGCAGAGGAGAGCCGTTAAGAAATCGTGAACAGTTTCACGATTTTAGGCTCGCACGGCGATGCGTTTATGCGAACAAAGTGAGCATAGCATACGCCTCCACGGCTACGGAGTGTCGTATAATATAGGTTACATATCTTTACGAGTCTCGAAATTACTGCCGCAGATTGCTCCACGGCTACATTAGAGCTAGCCTACATAAACAAAATGATAAATTAAGTCTCGAAATTACTGCCGCAGATTGCTCCACGGCTACTAAGGAGATAGATTATGGCAGATGCAATTTATAATAGTGTTGTCTCGAAATTACTGCCGCAGAGGAGAGCCGTTAAGAAATCGTGAACAGTTTCACGATTTTAGGCTCGCACGGCGATGCGTTTATGCGAACAAAGTGAGCATAGCATACGCCTCCACGGCTACGGAGTGTCGT
>JALWLW010000090.1 GCA_027081065.1 Campylobacteraceae bacterium | reverse complement strand
AAATGGTACACCATCAATACTCATTGAGACAAGTTCTCCTTTATCGTCATACTCATAACCTATTACTCTTCCACTTGGGTAAGTTTGTGTAGTCATTCTATCATATTCATCATAAGTGTATGTTGTGGTAAAGCGTTGATTGCTAATTGTTTGTGTTTTTGAGGCTAGGTTTCCATTGCTATCATAAGTAAACTCCATAGTTCCACTAGCATCTGTGATTTTTGTCAGTTTACCTTTTGCATTTTCACCTTGGTCATACTCATAACTCTCATTTAGAGTTGGGTCATCGTAAGAGGTACTTGTTTTTCTATTTGCTATGTCATAAGTGTAGGTTTTTGTCTCACCTTTAGCATTGGTTTCTGTAACTATGTTTCCACTCACATCATAAGTGTAGCTTGTTGTACCTCTATCAGGGTTTACTTTTTGAGTAACTCTTTGAAGTGAATCATAAGCAAATTTAAATGTCGCTCCATTTGGAGTTTCTACTTCTGTTCTTTGTCCATCTGCGTTGTAGCTGTAGGTTGTTGCTTTTCCATCGGGGTTTATGGTTTTTGCTAGTTGACCTTTAGCGTTGTAGACTGACTTTGTTACTCTTCCTAATGCGTCTGTTACTGCTATTTGTTGACCTTTAGAGTTGTAGGTGTAAGTTGTTCTGTTTCCTTGTGCGTCTATATTGGCTACTACTCTATTTTTACTGTCATACTCTGTTTGACTTTGATTAGTTAGAACATGGTCTTTGTAAGTTTCACTTTTTACTAAATTATTGTTACTGTCATAGTAACTTTTACTTTTATCACCTTGGTTATTCCAAGACTCAACTACATTTCCATTTGTGTCATACTTTTTTTCTTCAACTCTTCCATCAGCGTAGGTAGTTTTGATATTTCTGCCTAAGTTATCGTACTCATAAGAGGTTCTCTTTCCATCTCTTGTGCTTGTAAGTACTCTTCCCATAGAGTCATAAGTAGTTTCAGAGATTTTTCCATCTATATCTTTTGTTTTTAGTGGTCGTCCTGCTTTGTCAAATGCTAGTGTCTCTGTTGCGTAGCCTAAAGCGTTAATATTTTTAACTGCATTACCATGTTCATCATAAACAGTTGAAGTTGTTGCTCCATTTGGTTGGGTTGTGCTTGTTCTTTGACCTTTGTCGTTGTAGGTAAAGCTTGTTGTTTGGGTTGAAGTGGCTTCTGTTTTTAGAGAGGCTTTACTCATTTTAGCTAGAGTGGTAGAGGATGTTTTTGCACTGTTTGGCATAACTACTGTAGCTACTACTTTTTTAATGGTACGTCCTAAATCATCATAGTCATAAAAGGTTACTAAGCCATCTTTTACTACTTTGGTTGGTTTTCTAAACTTGACATCGTAGCTTGTTAGGGTTATCTTTTGCTCTGGGGTGTCTGCATTGGTGGTCTTGGCAACAAGTAGCCCCTCTTCATCATAAGTGGTTTTAGTCACAACCCCAAACTTGTTGGTAGAGAGTATTGGGTAACCATGAGAGTCATAAGTAATAGTACTAACTCCCTCATCTGTTACTCTTTTGGTGGTTAGTAGCCTAGAGTTCAGTACTCTGAAATGATAATCTGTCTCTCCTGTGGTTTGGGAAACAACTGTTTTTTCATTTGTGTAGTCAAACTCTGTTTTGTTAACTCCGTTGATTCCTGCTGTGCTGATGGCTTTTCCATCACTGTCATAAGTTAAGGTTTTAGTAATAAGACCGTTACTGTCTTTAATGTTTTCTAAGTCTCCATTACTGTTATAGTTATAAGTGGTACTTGTTCCATCTTCATAAGTTACTTTTGTTAATTGTTTGTCAGCATTATAAACATACTTAACCGATGTTCCATCATAAGACTTTGCCTCTTTTAGCATTCCTCTTTGGTAGACAAGTTCTATCTTTTCACCAAAGGGGTCAATGATGCTTATGAGTTCTCCTCTTGGGCTATAGTTTAGGGTTGTTGTTTGCCCCATGTTTGTTATGGAGAGTAGTTTCCCCTCATGGTTATACTCTTCAATACCATCATTTAGGTTTATAATCTTAAACCCTGTTTCGGTCTCTTTTAGTTTTAGTGGGGTTTTTGAGATGGTTTTCCACTCATGACCCTTTTTAAAGAATACATAAGTACTTCCATCAGGTCTTGTTAAGGTGTGTAGGTGGTTAGACTTTCCACTTCTTACATGTTTGGTCATTAATGAGGCTAAGAGTACACCATCATCATAAATATCACAAAGTGAGGTTACATGGTTAAAGATGGCTTGGGTGTTTTCTAGTTTTCCTAAGAATGCTTTTTCATCAATATCAAACCAACCCTGTGTACACGAAGCTTCTATGGTTTCATAATTTTCTGATTTGATATTTTCAGCTAGAGGTGTGTCTAAACTACTTTCATAATTTGTTTTAAATGTTCCTACACTTTTGTCTTTATCATCGTAAGAGCTATAGAGTCTTGTTAAAGAGAGTCCACCTTTGTTAGCGCTAATATCTCTTTCACCTAAATTTAACTCTCCTGAGATTAAATCTACATTGGATACTTGTGTACTCTTTTTGGCTATGGGTACTAAGTAGTAGTTTTTACGGTGGCTGTGTTCTGTTGTGTTTGTGTCACTGTTATTTACATTCACATTAACGTTTACACAGTTACATTAACCGTTACTTGTACGGTTCTTACAATAGAGCTTGTATTTCCATTAGCATCTGTTGTACTATAAACAATGGTATAGCTTCCAGGTACATTAACATCAACCTTTCCTGATTGAGTTACCTCTAAATTTTTACCTTCAGAATCTACAGCCGTAGCCCCAAGTTCATTATAAGATGTACCTTGTATAATATCTACTTGGCTATCTCCTTTTAGGGTAATGACTGGTGCTTTTTTAGTATCTTCATTATTTACCTCTTGCTCATTTTGAGCTAAAGGTCTCTCTTTTTGTATATTTGATGAACCGTCGCCACAACCATTCAAAATCATTAGCAGAGAACTTAAGAGTGATAGCCTTATCACTTGTTTGGTATTCATATTCTTTCCTTGTTTTTGTTTTAATTACTACAAATAATAATATTTACAAACTGTTTTTTATTGTATATAAATAATCTATAGCGTGAACATACTAGCGTGTTTTTTGAGAGATTAAAAGGGTTACCCCCCCCATTTTTTGGGAAGTAGCGTAGTTTTTATGGGTTTTATATATTTTAGGGGAAATATTTAATTATTTTTAACATGAACATAAAAGAGTATGTGGGTTTTGTTCACAGTTGGAAAGAATAGAAGAGAAACTTATCTTCCTAAAAATCTAAGGTCTATCTCTTCTTCACATAAATAACTTCTAATTTTGGAAGGAATTTTGAGTTTACGACACTGTTCTTTAAAAGCTTTTGGCATAGGAAATTTTCTATATGGTGCTATAAAAATCTTTTTTTCAATTATCTCAACAGCCCAAAGATGTCCAAAAACTAATGAAGTCTCTTTTTTTAACTCTGCTCTTTGAGAAGAAGAGAGTAAATAGCCTAAGATTTTTAAATATTTATCCACAACTCTAATAATGGAGTCTCTATCTTCACAAGAAAGTACATAAAGTTCTTTTTCATGAAAAATCTCTTTAGTTCCTTTAGTTAAAACTTCTTTGTCTTTTTTTAAATAAGAAAAGCTCCGTTTTATCCCCTCTGCATATTTTTCAATTAATTTATTTGAAAATTCATTTCTGAAAAGATTACGTTCATATTTATTATGACTGTTACTCTCATCTATAAAATACCTATGCTTATGATGGTCTAAATATTTTAATAATTCATCTTTACTATGCTCTAAAAGAGGACGAAGTACTACATAATTTTTACGTTTAGAATAGTCCTCTAGTCCAATAAGTTCAGAAGTCCCTGCCCCTTTACTCAAACGCATTAAAAACCACTCTAATTGGTCATTGAGTTGATGGGCTGTTAGTAAGTTGTCATAGTTAGACATAAGTTCATCAAAAAAAGCATAGCGAAAATCACGTGCATTTTTTTCAAAGTTATTTTCAAAAGCTGGGGCTTGTTTTATGTGTGCTTTTAAATTATATTCTTTTGCTAAAGCCAAAGCATAAGCTTCTTCTTCTTTGCTTTGTTCTCGTAGCTCATAATTTACTAAAGCAATGTCAAAAGAAACGTTATGTTCAATAAGTAAAAAGAAAAGAGCAGAAGAATCTACCCCTGCAGAGAAGGCAAGAAGGTTTTTCTTCTCTTCTAAATAAGAAAGAGATTTCTTAGAGAGCTTTAATGAGTGTTCCAAGAAGTCTATCTCCTGTAAATTCAGTTACTTTAACCTCATACAAAGCCCCATAAACAATCTCTAAATCAGAAGTATCATTAATTAAAATATCACCATCAATGTCTTTTGCCCAAAGTGTTGGACGTGCAGATAAGATGTACTCATGCTCATCACTCTCACCATCAAGAATGACACGAATGTTTTTTCCCAACATATTTTCTAAAGAATAGGCTGTAGTTTCAATGGCAATCTCTTCAAGAATTTCAATACGCTCTTCAATAACTTCTTCAGGAACAGGTTTCATGGTAAAAGCAGGAGTAGTCTCCTCATTTGAGTAAAAGAAAACATTAAATCTATCAAATTTAAACTCACGCATAAACGCACAAACACGTTCAAAAGCTTCTTCACTCTCACCAGGATGACCAGCAATAATAGACGTTCTAATGAATGCATCTTTTTTAGATTTCATGTGTTCTAAAAGGGCAATGGTTTTCTTTTCACCAAAACCACGACGCATGAGCTTTAAAACCCCATCATCTATCTGCTGAATGGGCATGTCATAATAGGTCTCAAATACTTTAGAATCTGCAATGGCATCAATAAGCTCAAAACTTGTGGTACTAGGATAGAGGTAAAGGATTCTAGCTACACTAACACCCTCTATGGCTTCAACAGTTTTAATGAGTTTTATCAATCCATCTTTAAGTTGTAAATCACGTCCAAAGCTAGAAGAGTCTTGAGAGATAAAAGAGAACTCATAAAAGCCTTGTTTTACCAAAGCCCTCATCTCTTTTTCAATAGAAGCCAATGTTCGTGAAAGAAGTTTTCCTTTAAATGAAGGAATAGCACAAAAAGAACAACTCTGATTACAACCCTCTGCAATTTTAATATAAGCATGGGTATTAGAACCGGTAATCACCCTATCTGAATTTTCATTAGCCAAATAAACTGAAGGAGAGAAAATTCCTCTTTTTTCAAGAATCATCTTATCTATCTTTTCATAGTCACCCACACCAGTAAAGATATCAACTTCAGGTAAGTCTCTTTGTAACTCTTCTTGGTAACGTTCAGTTAAACAACCACTGACTACTAAAAGTGAATCTTTTTTACGAATATCATGAAGATTCAAAATGGTATTAATGCTCTCTTCTTTGGCAGCATCAATAAACCCACAAGTATTGACAATAATTACATCTGAAGCTTCAGCATCATCTGAAATCTCATAATCTCTAAGCCGTCCTAGCATTACTTCAGAGTCCACAAGGTTTTTAGTACAGCCTAAGCTTACTAGATGTAATTTTTTTTCTGACACAATTGATTCTCCAAATAATATTTTTGGAATTATAACCAATCTTTATGGTCTAAGAACTTGTACTACAAATGTTGATTTCCCTAAAGTAGATTTAACTGAATCTACTTTAGATTTTGCACTATTATATGATTTATATGGGCCAATTAAGACATAGTCTTTATTATATTTATTTAAAACAATATAATTAAAAGCTGACCTATCAAGAGGTTTTAAAAAACTCTTACTGGGTCTATTTTTTTCAAAAACAGCCATTTGTAGATAAAATCCCGGTTGTGCTGAGTTTGAAAAAATCTTATTAAAACTCTGTTTCTGTGATTTTGAAACAAGACCTGAAGCATGTTTTTGTGGTGTAGCCGATCTATCAACAATACCTGACAAAACAACTTCATTGGTATCATTTTTCTTTTTAACCCCTGTTTCACAGGCAAGTAGCAAGATAAGTGTCGATGTTAATAGTAATGTTTTTTTCATTTTTTCCCTTTAAGCATAATGATAACTTGTTAAAACTTTAAAAACTATAACTCACATCAGCAAAAAACATATCATTGTTAGCAACAGCATCAAAACGACGTGAACCACCTATATAATCTACTAAACCAATATTGGCAAAAACACCATCTGAAATGTCATATTTTAGCCATGCACGTTGAAATCCACCTTCATCTAAACTCTCACCAAAAAGAGAAATAAGATAATTGCCTTTAATCGTCGCATTCATAAAATCTGAACTTATCCGAAAAGCATGTTGATAAGTACTTTCTTGAATCTCTAAAGGATTATTGGCTAATGCTTGTTCATAACCATGTACTTTTCGTAAAGAGACATCATATGCAATGAGTGTGTCTGCTATTCCGTTATATTCCACGCCTATGAGTCCATCTGTTCGTTTAAACGCTTTAGAACCTGTTGTACTGTATTTTAAACCATCAAAATGTGCCAATTCAGATTTGAGTAACCATGAACCACTTAATACATTTAACGCTGTACCCAACATTTTAACTTTATCGTGTTGTCGTTTTCCATTAGAAAAATATCCAGCATCATCACGAAGATTAGCAGCATAAAAATTTACATCCCATCCTGAAAACTCTCCTCCTATACTAATAGCAGGTGTTACATCAGAATACTCTTCATCACTTGGCAAAGAATTGAGCGAAGTATTAAAAGTAGAACCAGCTGGAGGATTTATAGAAAATTGTTGTTCCACCACAGCCATAGGAGTAATACGCCAATCTCCTACATAGTAGTCAAACTTTAGTATACCCACAGGTAGACGTAAATTTTCAATGTCAACCATGCCTGGACGACGGTTATCTAAAGGGTTTAGTACATCAGTGATACGAATGGTATCAGACCTCCCCCATACCACCACTTGACGACCCAGTTTCATATCAAGATTATCGGTTAAAGACCCCTCTACATAAGCATCAAATAATCGAACTTCACTCTCTAACTCATCAAGTTCATCTTTAGAATATTTTTTACGCCCTCGTAAACTGTAAATTGCATCATAATAAGCTTTGGCATTGGTCTTAACTTTAAAGCCATTATCAAACTTATGTTCATAGTCCAAAAGTAAAGATGACTTTAACGATGAAAAATTATCATGAGGAGTTTCATCAGCATAAGAATACGTAGTTTGTTCTGTAACCCTACCTGTAAAGTCGGCTAAAGCAGAAGGTTCTTTTTGAATTTTTTTAGGTTTTACAACCTCATCATCAAAACCATCCATAATGTCATCTTCATTTTTAACAGTTTGCGTACTTTGCGTTGGTTCATCATCAAACCCTTCTAAAGCTTCATCAATACTTTCTGCATTTAAAAAACTGATTACAAGTAAAGAAGAGAGAAAAACTCTAGACATTATAGTCCTTTTTCAAGTCTTCTGGTTGTAAAGACATTATCATCAATGGTCGAGTTAAGTGTCATGTTTGAAAAACTTAATGTCGTTTTATGTAAAGTACTTTTACCTTTTTTAGTGGTCATGGTCATCTCATCTACAAGCCAAATACCATTCTCTTCATGAATCTTTTTAAGGTCTAAATACTTTTTCTTTCCATTGGTCAAAAAATTAATGGCACGAACAACCATATAGTTGTCTTTTCTTACAATGGCAATGGTTTTCTCATACCCTGACTCATCAATAACTTGTTGGTTTCGTGGTGTTGACTCAATCATCCAAGCATCATGCCCACGAACTTTAGTTTCTTTTAAAATTTTAAAATCATAATCTTCCAAATCACGGTCAGTCATATCAAAATATGAAAAATCCGAACCCATAAAACTTGAACTTTTATCAGTAGAGGGAATACGCTTTACCTTTTTAAGTGCAGGTAAATATAACCATTGGTCATCATCTTTTGCAGGGTCATCATAATCATAGGTTAAAAAAGCTGTATTTTTAACATCAGCTGGGCTTTTAAAGAAAAGTGTTCGATGCTCATCTTTTCCAAAATCTTTCCCATACGATTTCAAGTCACGCGTACGCTCATTTCCATTTTTATCAATAAGTACCATGAGCATATCTTGCTCTAATGTTGTTCCATCGTCACGTGCATCTACCTTTTCCATAATGGCTCTTGCATTGGCATCATCTGCGATGGCATTTGAACTTAATAAAGTTGCACTTACACTTAGTAAAAATAGTAATTTTTTTGCTTTCATATTGTGTGTCCTTTTGTAGCTATGTAAAGATTATAGCGTTTTAATGTGAACCGTTTGTTAACTCAAGTTAAAAAGTTATTTGATACGACCATCAACAATAGGCACAAAAAGACAAGGCTCAATAACTTCTGAAGAAATTTTACCATCACGTTTAATATATCGTGTAAGAATTTGAAGATCACCATTTTCTATTGGTGCTAATAAAATTCCCCCTTCAGCTAATTGCTCAAAAAGTATCTTAGGCACTTCTTTAGCTGTTGCAGAAAAAAGTATTCGCTCATATGGTGCATAAGCTTTCCAACCTCGTTGACCATCATCAAAACGGGTAAAAATATTAGTAATTTTTTCTGCACGAAAACGTTCTTTTGCTTCTTTAAGTAAAGAATCAATACGTTCAATCGTAAAAACACGACGACAAAGCTTAGAAAGTATAGCTGCTTGATAACCAGAACCACAACCAATTTCTAAAATAGAATCCACACCTTTAAGTTCTAAATATTGTGTCATTTTAGCTACCGTTAAAGGAGAAGAAATCCATTGATTTTGTTGCATAGGTAAAGCATCTAACTTGAAAGCCATCTGTCCAAAACCTTTAGGTACAAATTGCTCACGATTGACTTCTAAAAATGCTTCTCTAACATGGCTATAGAGTGTAAAATTCTCTTCTATCTCTTCTACCATTAGCAATTGTTTCATCTCTGTTGTCAATTTATGCTCACCACTTACCTAAAATTCTTTTAAAAATTTTATCTAAAATGTGATTAAATAATCTTATCAAGAACTAAGTTTCTTTAACTATTAAAAGTTAAAGATAATTTATATTAAATAAAATATATTATTTTATAGTAAAATAGTGATAAAATCTACTTTCAATATGCTATTGTATAATTTTAACTATCAATTCCAAGAGGATATCTATATGAAACAAATTATTATACTTCTTTTTACGTCTCTACTCTTTTTAGCTTGTAGTTCCCATAACTTCCCTCTATATAATGGCACAAAGAAAGAGACAATATTAAGAGAAGCAAATATTTTAAATAATCAAGGAGTAGATGCTTACAAAAGGGGTGATTATAAAGAAGCAATTAGATTTTATCAAAAATCTATAGCGATTAAAGAAGATATTCTAGGTACAGAAGATTTAAGTACTGCTACCTCTTACAATAATCTTGGTCTTATTTATAAACAAACTAAAGAGTATAAAAAATCTTTAGCCTATTTAACAAAAGCATTACAGATACGTAAAAAATTTTTAGGACAAAGAGATAGTAAAACAGCTGAGAGCTACAATAACTTAGGAACACTCTATGCTAAAATGGGAAACCTTGATAAAGCCATAGATTTGACTTCTGATACCATACAAATTAAAAAAAATATTATTGAAAAAGAGAAAATTGATACAGCTATTTCTTATACAAATTTAGCTGTTCTAGAAGAGTTACGAGGAAACAGTACTCAAGCAATAAAATATCATCAATCAGCCTTAGCATTAAATCAAAAAATTTTTGGAAAAGAGCATGAAGTAACACAAAACAATTATAAAAATATTGCCCAACTTTACTTTGCTATAGGGAACTATGAAGAAGCAAAAAAATATGCCAGTTATATTGTCCAAGAAGAACAAATTAATTTAGATGATATTCATATTACAGAAAAAGAGAGTACTTTTATTCCATAATAATTAAACGACGTATTCTTTGAATATCTTTAAAATCTATCTTCTGCTCTATAACTTCTAAAGTTTCATTGGCAACAATATCTCCCCATGGGGAGATGATCGCTGAAGCTTTTGCCATGTCATCGTCAGCTGAATTACTTACAACAACAAAACATTGATTCATAATAGCTAAGGCACGGGAAAGTGTTTCTAAATGTTCTCTTCTACTCTTTCCCCAACGTGCAGGAACAAGCACAACATCAGCACCTTCAACTTGCTTCCAAAGCTCTTTAAAACGAAGTTCAAAACAAATTAATATGGCATACTTTATATTATTGATTTTAAAAGAGAGAATTTTATCTACATTTCCAGCTTGAAAATATTTCTCTTCATTTCCTAGTTTAAAAAGTTTATGTTTATCTTGTTTATGTGCTATTTTATGTTTATAGATTACAACAGCTCTATTAAAAAAATTATTATCTTCTTTTATTGTCATTGTCAAAACCAAAATTTTAGTATCTACCACAGCCAACAGTTTAAGTAAAGCTTTTTCATAAAAAGCAGCAGTTTCTTCAAAATGTTCATAGTCAAAGTTAGTCAAACACAACTCTGGAGCTAAAATTAAATCTGATTTAGTGCTTTTAATGTAGTCAAGTAAATAATTAAGATTTTCTTCGTAAGTATCAAGTGTTTTATTTTGCAAAGTGGCGACCAAAAAGTCACCATTATCTGAAGTATACTTTGCCATAAGGCTTAAAAGTCATCCAAGTCTAAAGAGCCTTTAGAGTAGTTTGTTACATTACCTTCAAAGAAGTTTGTCTTTTGGTCATTAAACTTAGCAAAATCATCAGCCCATTTAATAGGATGTTCCACATTATAAATCTTTTCCATACCAATTGAACGTAGTCTTTCATCAGCTAAATATTGAATATATTGTTCAATAATATTGTCAGTTAACCCTAAAATTTGCCCACCAGTAATATACTTACCCCAGCTTACTTCAAGTGCTACAGCTTCTTTGAACATCTTATAAATTTCATCATTAAACTCTTTAGTAAAAAACTTGGGGTTCTCTCTTTTAACCGTACGAATCATATTTTGAAAAAGAGCTAAGTGTGTTACTTCATCACGCTGAATAAAACGAATCATCTGTGCTGAACCCAGCATCTTTCCAGCACGTGCTAAAGTATAAATGTAAGTAAAGCCCGAGTAGAAGTAGATGCCCTCCAAAATCTGATTGGCAAACATCGCCTTGACAATATTCTTGTCAGAGGGGTTGTCACTTAACTCTTGATAAACTTTAGCAATGGCATCATTTTTAGTTTTAAGCATCATATCATTTCGCCAAAGCCCATAAATCTCATCTGAGTTTTGTGAAATAGTGTCAACCATAACAGCATAAGATTGAGCATGTAAAGCCTCTTCAAATGACTGTCTAACAAGTATTAGGTTCACCTCAGGAGCTGTAATATAGGGGTTAATGTTGTCCATAATGTTATTAGTTTGTAAAGAGTCCATAAAAATGAGTTGAGCCAATACTTTGTCATACGCTGTCTTCTCAGCATCTGTCAAACGTTTGTAGTCACCCACATCTTGGGTCATGTCAACCTCTTTGGGAAACCATGTGTTGTTTAACATCACTTCCCAAAGGTTATATGCCCACTGATACTTAATGTCATTTAACTCAAAAATTCCTGTTGGGTCTCCCCCAAAAATTTTACGTTCAGACGTTCTTTCTTTTGATTCGGGGTTATATATTGTCTTTCTATTCATTCTTTTTCAATCCTCGATTTAAACGCAAAAAGTGCTGTTTTTATACTGAAAGCGATTATACTAAAATAACTTTAGATACTTCAAAATTTTATTAAATGTAATTAATTTATTTTTAAATAATCCATAAAGAGCTTTAATCTTTTTCACACATAATATGTTGTATTATGTGTGAAAAAGATTAAATAGGTTTATAATTATGCAAAAAAAAATACTCATTGTTTTTGGAACAAGACCAGAAGCAATTAAAATGGCTCCTTTAGTTAAAACTTTTCAAGCTAACTCGGATAAATTTCAACTAAAAGTTTGTGTAACAGCACAACATAGAGAGATGTTAGACCAAGTGTTAAATTTATTCAACATCAAACCTGATTATGACTTAGATATTATGAAACCAGGTCAAGATTTATATGATGTTACTTCAAATGTTTTACTGGGAATGAAAACTGTACTCTCTGACTTTAATCCAGATATTGTCTTTGTACATGGCGATACAAGCACAACTTCAGCGACTTCATTAGCAGCTTTTTATCAACAAATTAAAGTTGCTCATGTAGAGGCTGGTTTACGCACAGGAGATATCTATTCTCCTTGGCCAGAAGAAGCAAATAGGCAAATAACAGGAGTCCTTGCTAATTATCATTTTGCCCCTACCCTAAGCAGTGAAAAAAACTTACTTAAAGAGAATAAAGAAGCTTCTACTATTTTAGTAACAGGTAATACTGTTATTGATGCACTCTACTTGGCATTGGAAAAAATTAAAAATAATCTAAAATTAAAAGAATTAATTATTAAAAATATTGAAAATCAAATTAATGATAAAAATTTTTCTCTTAATCACTCAAAATTTATTTTAGTAACAGGACACAGAAGAGAAAATCATGGCGAGGGGTTTATTAATATCTGTACAGCATTAAAAAATATTGCTCTTAAAAATCCTGAATTAAGCATTATTTATCCTGTCCATCTAAATCCAAATGTTCAAAAACCTGTCATGGAACTACTAGGAGAAATTCCTAACATTTATCTTATTGCACCCCTGCAATATGAGTCCTTTATCTATTTGATGGATAAGTCCTATTTTATTATTACCGATTCAGGTGGTGTCCAAGAAGAAGCCCCCTCTTTAGGTAAACCTGTACTTGTTATGAGAGATACAACAGAGCGACCAGAAGCACTTGAAGCTGGAACGGTAAAGTTAGTTGGAACAAATAGAGCCTTAATTGAGAAAGAAGCAACAATCTTATTACAAGATGAAGATGCTTACAAAAAAATGTCAAATGCACATAATCCTTATGGGGATGGCAAAGCATGTGACAGAATTGTTAAATTTTTCAGCACTACTAAAAAAGTATGAAAGAAGGGAACATTATACCCCTAAGAAACTGGAGAAAAAACAAACCAAACTTATACAAGATCATAATGCTAGGCTTCGCATTTGAAGAGGCTGTTAAAAAATCTAAAGAGAATTATGAAACGTTGGAGAAGTTGGAGCGTGAGGTGGTGGATTTGTAGTGTTATTTTCTATAGACTTTATAACCATAAGAGACTTTATTTTATACCAGTTAATGTTGACATCGGGAAAACCGGTCTACGCGGACGATAATGCCCTGAAAAAACTAAACAACAATATATATAAATTTATTTCCTAAACCAGCTATAATAACAGCAGAATATTAGGAGAAAAAATGGCAAGAAAAAAAGGTCAAACCTACACATCAGAACAAAAAGCAAAAGTAGTCCTAGAACTA
>JALWLW010000089.1 GCA_027081065.1 Campylobacteraceae bacterium | reverse complement strand
ATTTTATTGGCTTTCTCTATCTTTAAAAGTATGGAAGAGTATAAGCCTTTAAGAGCTAAAATTTAAAAAAATGATTTCATGTAAATATGCTTTTTTATAAGCTTTTTTTAACACGGAATCTACGGATGATATACTACTACTTCTTTGCCTGTTCCTGAGATATCCCCATATACAAATCGTAATTGTCTGCGTAGTTATCAAGATTTTCTTCTAGCATTGAAGAGTATTGGCTAGTAAAGTACTCTATTAACTCTTTCTTTCTTGCTTTTAGCTCTTCACCATTTTTAAAAACCTGATGCACTTATCCATGCGTTAAAACGTGCTGAGGCAAACATTAATGACGTACTTACTAATCTTGGCTCTACTTTAGTGTTGATATGTTCATTAGCCAGGTTAATATAGGCATCGGCTCTTTCAAAGAATTTTTCATCTAGACCTGATTCTTGGGTTTCTGTTGACATTTTTAGTGTTCCTTATTTTTTATAGGGTTATTGTACAAAGATTAACTTAATAAAGTTTATTAGATTTAGATAATTTATATTTTCACTTTTAAGTAATATATCATTTTAAAAAATTCTATTTCTCTGCTCTTAAAAGAGTAGGGGGGTACGTACTATATTAAAACTAAATATGGTACAATATAAATAATTAAATTTGAAAAGGTTATGTTATGCAGTTAAGTCAAGATATAAAGCCAATAAGTTATTTGAAAGCACAAACAGCAGATGTCATTAAAAGTGTCAATGAAAACAGACGTTCTATTTATATTACTCAAAATGGTGAGGCAAAAGCAGTAGTTCAAGATATTAAGAGTTATGAAAATTTACAAAATACGTTAAATCTACTTAAACTTATTATTCAAAGTGAGAACGATATTGATAGTGGCAAAGTTACCAAACAGGATGAAATGTTTGATAGTTTAGAAGAAAAGCTTTTTGGTTAAAAAATGAAAAAATACACAGTAGTTTGGACAGCTAATGCTCAAGCTGATTTAGAATTTATAATTGAGTATATAAAACAAGATAGTATTGCTATAGCAAAAGAGATTTTTTTTGCTATTAAAAATGAAGTAGAAGATTTAAATTATATGCCATTACGAAAACGAATTGTTCCAGAGTTACAGCAGATAGGTATTCATAAATATCGAGAGATTATCTATAAGCGATGGCGAATCATTTTTAAAATAGAAGAATTCAAAGTTTCTGTTTTACTGGTTGCTGATAGCAGTAGAAATTTAGAAGATATACTTTTTGATAGGCTAATGAAAAGTTAAAAGTTCTTCTTTTGTATATAAACAGTCTCACAATATCTATCAAAAGTTTGAATAATACGGCTCATTCTGTCGTTAGATCTTAGTTCTGAAAAAGGTCTTTCATCATGAAACCAGAGTAGGTTTGGGACATCTTTTCTTAGGTGAGTGTCAGAGGCTTTTGTTTTTCCACCTTCTAGTTCCATGACAAAATAGAGAGCAGGATAGTAGGTATACTGCTCAAAAGTGCTGATAATAACATCATAGTCATGATAGTTTTCAAGTACTTTTTCTATCTTTTCTTCACTGGCTATTATCTCTTTTTCTAACTCATCTCTTAGTTTTTTGGCTTGGTCATCTGTGATGGCAGAGTCAGGATTTTTTATCTCTTTTTCTAGCTCTACACGTGACTTATTTTTCCAAATTTGAAACTCTGCAGGAAGAGCTTTTTTAACTTTTTCTGGGTCAAATATCTCTTTCTTTTTATGCTTCATTGAGAGCGTGTATTTGAACGCAGGATATTTAGGATTTATGATTTTAGCATAGTCATAGAAGTGGTTTTTTTTCTCTATGCCTTTTTCTAGCTCATTAGCTCTTACTGTTAGTTCTAGTTGTAATACCTGGTCTAACTCTGTACGGTTAAGCAGGTGTAAGACTATACCTTTGTATTCAATTTGTCTTGAAGTCTTTAGTATAGTTTTTAACTTTTTTTCTATTAATTGTTTCACAATAACTCACTTTTTCACTTTTAAGTAATATGCCATTTTTTATATTATATATAGCTGTATTAAACATTTTCAATAAATCTCATCGCAATTATTGGCAAGGGTACTGGATTTAAAATCGATTGTACTTATTGGTTAACATAATATAAATTCTATTAAAAATATACTACTACCCTTATGAACAAAAGTTCTTACCACAAAATAATACTTTCAGGAATATATGAACGATTGTTCTCTTAGGTATTGAATTATGAGAACAATCGTTCACTAATAAAAGAACAAATGTTCTTAGAAATTTTATTAAATCCTTGACATTATGAACATATGTTCACTATAATGATTTAATAGTTTTTATTTAAAAGGAAATAGATGAAGATGGATAATAATAAACCTCAATTAGGAACAAAAGAACGTATTTTAGATGTATCATTAAATTTATTCTCTACAAAAGGCTTTATGGAGACCTCAGTACGTGATATTGCTTCAGGTGTAGGAATCACTCAAAGTGGTTTGTATAATCATTTTAAAGGGAAAGAAGCTATCTTAGGAGCACTAATAGATGAACTTATGTCCTCAGAGATAGTTAAAATATTTGAAAACAAGAGTATAGAAAGTTTGGCTCAGACTGGTAAGTCCCTGCTCTTCTCAATAGCAACTATATTTAAACTTATAAGTTTTGATAAAAAGAATGAGGCACTGTTTAAGTTTTTGATGCAAGAGCTTTATAAAAATAGCACTATTAGAGATATATATAATGAACATTTTTATCAAGGAAATGTAAAGAAGCTATCTTCAGTATTTTTCATAATGATGCAGAATGATAAAATAAAAGCAGCAGATCCACTCTTTTTAGCTCATGAGTTTTTCTCTCCCCTATTCTTTTATCAGATGCAAGTTAATCTTCATAAGATAGATGGAAAATCAACTTCTTCTATGGTTACATTATTTGAGAAACATGTAGATTTATTTTGGGCAAATCACAAAGTGGCAAAACAAGAAACTTTGTTTTAGAAGCGTTAACGTTTAAATTTATATTGAATTTAATAACTCAATATTTAGAAAAAATGAAATATTACTTAAAAGTGAAATTAGTTGAGTTCATGCTCAAAGACAGCATTTAGTTCTTCAAAATATAACTCTTTTTCTATTATTTTTGTGAACTCATCACGACTCAAAAGAGTATGTGATATCATTCCTTTTACAACATGCTCTTTGTTATAAATATCAGTAAGTATATCAACGTACTCTTGTTTTAAGTATGGAGATATACTTTTTAAATCATTCAATATATCAGCTCTATAAGCTTCAAATCCACCTTCTTTATAATCACCGAGTAACTCAT